>JAKOYE010000194.1 GCA_029780675.1 Actinomycetes bacterium | reverse complement strand
CCACGACCGGCAGCCCACCGAGTTCCCTGGCCACGGCCTGGGCTCCCAGGTCGTCCTCGGTGGGTGCCTGGACCTGGCTCTCCGACACCTTCGCGCCCTCGTTGTTGCCGACGGTTCCGATGACGAATCCCTTGGCGCCCAACCGATCCGATACCGCACCGGCCAGCCCGTTGATATCGCTGTCGTTGAGCACCTCGGCGGTGGTCTGGTCGGGGGAGTAGGTGACCGCGGCGGTCTTTCCCTCAGCCTGGTTGTGCAGGAGGCTGGACACCCACTCCTGAACCTGGGTGGGATCGACGGTGACCACCGACTGCATCCCGTCGTCGCTCCAGCCGTTCTCCGCCAGCACCGGAATGGTGGCGAACGCCACGTTGCCGGCCGCGAGTTTCTGCAACTGCTTGAGGAAGTCCATGACGTCCCAGCCCGACGAGATCACCACCGAACGCTGGATGGCGTTCTGCAGACGTTCCATGGTCGCCGGACTGGTCAGCGTCTTGCTGGAGATCACCTCATGGGCCAGGGAGGCCATCACCACCTGCTGGCGGACCACCCGGTCGAGGTCGCCGCGGGGCAGGTCATGCCGCTGCCGGACGAAGCTCAGCGCCCGGGAGCCGTCCAGCCGCTGCCAGCCGGCCGGGAAGTCCGCACCCGAAAGCGGTTCGTACACGGCATTTTTCAAGCAGACCTCGACACCGCCGAGCGCGTCGGTGATCAGCGAGAAGCCGAGCAGGCCGATCTCGGCGTAGTGGTCGACGGTCACGCCGGTCAGTTCGGCGACGGTCTCGATCAGCGCATTGCGACCGGCTTCGACGGCCTTCGGCTCGGCCACGGCCGCGTCCTGGCCCTGGACCTCCACCAGTTGCTTCATGGTGTCCAGCTTCACCTCGCCGTAGACACCGTTGATCTTGGTCTTGCCCAGGCTGGGGGACCGGACGTAGGAGTCCCGCGGGATCGATATCGCGGTGGCCGAGCGGCCGTTGGTCGGGATGCGGACCAGGATGATGGTGTCGGTGTTGGTGGCGACGTCGTTGCCGGCGTGCAACTGGGCCAACTCCTCGGCCGACAGCGGGTTGCCGTGGGCGTCGGTGCGGCTGTCCATGCCGACCAGGAGGATGTCGGTCGCCCCGTCGTCGCTCTCGCCGCCCAGCATCGCGGTGGTGAAGTGGAAGATGCCGTTCTCGAAGGATCGGACCGAACCCCACGCCACCCCGGTTCCGACCATGACCAGCACGGCCAGCAGCGCCAGCACGGTGCGGCCCAGGGAGCGCCCGTGCATCCCGGCCCCACTGGTCTCACTAGTCACTTGCGTCTCACCGAGCACCACGTCAGGGTACTGGCGGATCGGGCGCATACCGGGTAGCCGCCATCGGCGTGCCAGACTCGTGCCCGTGACGAGGCGGATGGTGATCACCGGTGCCGGCGGCCAGGTGGGCGGTCTGCTGGTCGATGCGGCGCGCCGACGTGGTTACGACGTGGCGGCGCTGACCCGTGCCGACCTCGACATCACCGACGCGGCCGCGGTGCGTGGGCACGTTCACCCCGGCGACCTGGTGGTCAACTGTGCGGCGTTCACCAATGTCGACGCCGCCGAGGCCGA
>JAKOYE010000187.1 GCA_029780675.1 Actinomycetes bacterium | reverse complement strand
CGATCGCGATGCACAGCACCCCGGCGTAGGGGCCGACCAGGATCGCCGCGAGCGCACCGCCCAGCAGATGGCCGCTGACGCCGGGCAGGATCGGGAAGTTCACCATCTGCACCGCGAAGATGAAGGCGGTCACCAAGCCGGCCAACGGCACGGTGCGCTCATCGAGTTCGGCGCGGGCCCGACGCGCACTCACCGCCACCGCCACCGCGGCGATCACCCCGAACAGCACGGACGTCGGCGCCGAGACGATGCCGTCGCTCATGTGCATCGCCGAAATCGTCACCGCGCTCACCGCCGAAGCCTAACAATCATCTGTCTGGGTGAACAGATATTCAGACCGGCACTCTCGGGGGCTTACGAGGAGTGACCAGCACCGATCCAGTGCAGCAGGTGGTGAACGGTCTGGTCGTCGAGGTGGTAACTCACCTGACGGCCGACCCGCGTCGAGGTCACCCACCCCTGCTGACGAAGCACCCGGAGAGCCTGCGAGACGGAGTTCTCCGACCGCCCGACCGCCTGCGCCAACTCGCCGACGCAGATGCCCGGAACCCGGTGCAGGCTCAACAGGATCTCCAGCCGGTTGGGGTCCGACAGCAGATCGAAACGTTGCGTCCAGCCGCGGATGTCCACATCCGAGAGCGCAGCCGACACCTGGTCGACCCGATCACCGGACTGCGCCACAGACCGAAATCTAACTCACCGAACAGGTCTGACCGTTGCCGTTACAGCGATGTCACCCCTTACAGCGGTGTGACGTAGTGACCGCTGATCCCGCCGTCCACCAGGAACGTCGACCCGGTGATGAAGGAGGAGTCGTCGCTGGCCAGGAACGCCACTGCCGCGGCAAGTTCCTCCGGTTCGGCGAACCTTCCCATCGGCACGTGCACCAGCCGGCGCGCGGCACGCTCGGGATCCTTGGCGAAGAGCTCCTGCAGGAGCGGTGTGTTGACCGGACCGGGGCACAGCGCGTTGACCCGGATGCCCTGCCGGGCGAACTGCACTCCCAGTTCGCGGGACATAGCCAGCACGCCCCCCTTGGAGGCGGTGTAGGAGATCTGCGACGTAGCCGAACCCATCACCGCGACGAACGACGCGGTGTTGATGATCGACCCCTTGCCGGCCGGGACCATATGCCGCAGGGCGGCCCGGCAGCACAGGTACACGCTCTTGAGGTTGACGTCCTGCACCCGCTGCCAGGACGGCAGTTCGGTGTTCTCGATCAGGTCGTCATCCGGCGGAGAGATGCCGGCGTTGTTGAAGGCGATGTCCACCGAGCCGTAGGCGGCCACCGCCGCGTCGAAAAGGTTGTCGACCTGACCCTGATCCGACACATCGACCTCGACGAAGAGTCCGTCGAGTTCGGCGGCCACCTTTTCCCCGGTGGCGGGATCGATATCCCCGACCACGATGGTGGCTCCTTCGGCACGCATCCGCCGGGCACTCGCCAGCCCGATACCGCTCGCGGCTCCGGTGATGACGGCGACCTTGCCGGCCAGTCGCTGGGTGAGATCGACCTGCTGCAGGTTCACTGTGGTTCTCCTAGCGCGAAAAAGACGTTCTTGGTCTCGGTGAAATGCTCGGGCGCGTCCGGCCCCAGTTCGCGGCCCAGACCGGAACGTTTGAAGCCCCCGAACGGGGTGCTGTAGCGCACCGACGAATGCGAGTTCACGCTGAGGTTCCCCGATTCCACCGCGCGACTGACCCGCAGCGCACGGGACAGGTTGTCGGTCCAGATGGATCCGGACAGCCCGTAATGGGTGTCGTTGGCCAGCGCGATCGCATCGGCTTCGTCCTCGAAGGCCAGGACGGCGACGACCGGGCCGAAGATCTCCTCGGTCACCGTGCGATCGGTCCGCTCCGGGGTGAGAACCGTTGGCGGAAACCAGTACCCCGGACCACTGGGCGCCGAACCGCGGAATGCGACGGGAGCGCCCTCGGGTACGTAGGCGGCCACCGACTCGAGGTGCGGACGTGACACCAGCGGACCCATCTCTGTGGAACGCGCGGCCGGGTCGCCGACGACGAGCCCCTTCACCGCCGGTTCGAGCAGTTCCATGAACCTGTCGAACACACTGCGCTGCACGAGGATCCGGCTGCGCGCACAACAGTCCTGCCCGGCGTTGTCGAACACTCCGTAGGGCGCGGTGGCGGCCGCCCTCTCCAGGTCGCAGTCCTCGAAGACGATGTTGGCGCTCTTACCGCCCAATTCCAGCGTGACCCGCTTGATCTGCGCGGCGGCCCCGGCCATCACCCGGGTGCCGACCTCGGTGGATCCGGTGAAGACCAGTTTGCGGACGTCGGGATGGGTGATGAAGCGCTCCCCCACCACACTGCCCTTGCCTGGTAGCACCTGGAACAGGTCCGGCGGCAGGCCGGCTTCGACGGCCAGTTCGCCGAGTCGGATGCTGGTCAGCGGCGTCCATTCCGCCGGCTTGAGCACCACCGCGTTGCCGGCCGCCAGCGCTGGTGCGAAACCCCACGAGGCGATCGGCATCGGAAAGTTCCACGGGGTGATCACGCCGACCACCCCGATCGGCTCGTGGAAGGTGACGTCGAGTCCTCCGGCGACCGGAATCTGCCTGCCGCTCAACCGTTCCGGCGCGGCCGCGTAGTACTGCACCACATCGCGGACATGACCGGCCTCCCACTCCGAGGCCGAGATCGGGTGGCCCGCGTTCGCCACCTCCAGCGCGGCCAGCTCCGGGATGTGGGCATCGACGACGGCGGCGAAGGCACGCAGGGCGGCACCGCGCTCGGCGGGGGCCAGCGCCGCCCAGGCCTTCTGGGCGACCGTCGCGCGCGCGACCGCGTCGTCGACGGCAGCGGCGTCGAGCAACTCGACGGTCCGCACCTCCTGCTCGGTGGCGGGGTTGATGACGGTGGTGGTGGTCACGTACTCGCTTTCTGGGTTGCGTGGCTCCGAGCCGCGTCGACGAGTCCACGGAACAGGCGGAGATCCTCGAGGTTCTCCTCGGGATGCCACTGAACCCCGACAACGAAGTCATCGCCGGCCTTCTCGATGCCTTCGATCACGCCGTCGCTGATGGCACTGGCAACCAATCCGTCGCCCAGCCGATCGATGGCCTGGTGGTGGTAACAGCAGGTCTGCACACGGTCTCCGAGCAGCCGACCCAGCCGACTGCCCTCGGTGATGTTCGCGGTGTGGGACGCGAAGGTCGCCTCAGCCACCCGATGGCCGCGGTGGCCGATCACGTCGGGCAGATGCTGATGCAGGGTTCCACCGAGCGCGACGTTCATCACCTGCGGGCCGCGGCAGATCCCCAGCACCGGCACCCGGCGGCGCAACGCCGCGTCCAACAGGGCGAACTCCCAGGCATCGCGATCACGGGCAGGTTCCTCGGTGGCCGGATGCGGCATATGTCCATAAGCCTCTGGATTGACATCCTTGCCGCCGGTGAGGATGAGGCCGTCGAGTCGGTCGACCATGCGATCCGCGATGCGGTCATCCACCGGTTGGGGCGGCAACAGGGTGGCGATGCCACCGGATCGGGTGACTCCCTCGATGTACCCGGCCGGGAGGAAGCTGCCGGGCACATCCCACACCCCGCTCCTGACCTGCTGGCGGTAGGTGGTCAGACCGATGACCGGCCGACGAGATTCCGGGTCAGAGCCGCTCAAAGCCGCGGAACCTCTCCCAGTCGGTGACCGCCGCGTTGAACGCCGCGATCTCCACCCGTGCGTTGTTGAGATAGTGCTCGACCACCTCGTCACCGAACGCCGACCGCGCCACCTCCGATGCCCCGAACAGCTCTGCCGCCTCGGCCAGCGAGGTCGGCAACCGCTCGGCGTCACCGGTGTAGGCGTTACCCGCCAGCGGATCCGGCAGCGCCAACCCCTGATCGATACCGTGCAGCCCGCCCGCGATCAGCGCGGCGACCGCCAGGTACTGGTTGACGTCCCCACCGGGGGCCCGGCATTCCACCCGCATCGAGTGTCCGCGCCCGACCACCCGAAGCGCACACGTCCGATTGTCCAGACCCCAGGCGACGGCGGTCGGGGCGAAACTGCCCTCGACGAATCGCTTGTAGGAGTTGATATTCGGCGCATAGCACAGCGTGAGTTCGCGCAGAGTCGCCAACTGCCCGGCGATGAAGCCGGCGAACATCTCCGACATTCCGGCCGGGGATCCGTCGTCGGCGAACACCGCCGTTCCGTCGGCACCCCGAAGCGAGATGTGGATATGGCAGCTGTTGCCCTCCCGCTCATCGAACTTCGCCATGAAGGTCAGGCTCTTGCCGTGCTGATCGGCGATCTCCTTGGCGCCGTTCTTGTAGATGGTGTGGCTATCGCAGGTGACCAGGGCGTCGTCGTAGCGGAAGGCGATCTCCTGCTGACCGCGGTTGCATTCGCCCTTGACGCCCTCGCAGTACATGCCGGCGCCGTCCATCCCGACACGGATATCCCGCAGTAACGGCTCCATCCGACTGGAGGCGTGGATGGCGTAGTCGATGTTGTAGTCGCTCGACGGTCTCAGATTGCGGTAGCCGGCGGCCCAGGCGTCGCGGTAGCCCTCGTCGAACACCATGAACTCCAGTTCGGTGCCGACGAACGCCACCAGTCCCCGCCGGCGGAGCCGTTCGAGTTGGGCGCTCAGGATCGAGCGCGGGGCGGCGGCGACCGCGGAGCCGTCGTGCCAGAGCAGGTCGGCCATCACCAGTGCGGTCCCGGGTAACCAGGGCAGCACCCGCAGGGTGGTCAGGTCCGGACGCATGACCATGTCCCCGTATCCGGTCTCCCAGCCGGACATGGCGTAGCCGGTCACGGTGTTCATGTCGACGTCAACCGCGAGCAGATAGTTACAGCACTCCGCGCCGTGGGCGGCGACCTCGTCGACGAACAACCGGGCCGACACCCGCTTACCGGTGAGCCGACCCTGCATATCGGCGAACGCGACGATCACGGTGTCGATCTCACCGGCCGCCATCAGCCGCTCCAACTCGCCGAGCGTGAGCATGCCGCGACGGCGGCCGACGGTGCTGTCCGACGTCACGGGCGCCACCTCTCGACTCGAGTCCCGGATCCGTGGGCCGATCCGCGGGCCACCATCACAACCTCAGACTTACCTGGGAGACGCCCCAAAGGTAGGCCAAATCGCCGACAGCGGTCCTATCCTGCCCTGACATGGCTCGCAGCGCCGCGCGAACCCGCCGTGACGAGGGAGACTGACATGCCCGAAGGCCACGAAGCGCTCGACGACGACGAACTGCACCTCGCCCGACTCGGCTACTCCCAGGAGTTGCAGCGCTCCTGGTCCGGGTTCTCCAATTTTGCGATCTCGTTCTCCATCATCTCGATCCTGGCGGGCTGCTTCACCTCGTTCGGACTGGGCTGGAACAACGGCGGGCCGGCCGCGATCGCCTGGGGCTGGCCGATCGTGTCGGTGTTCATCCTGATGATCGGACTGTGCCTGTCCGAATTGGTGTCGGCGTTTCCCACCTCCGGCGGAATCTATTGGTGGGCAGCCAAACTCGGCGGTCCGAAGGCGGGCTACTACACCGGATGGCTGAACCTCATCGGGCTGGTCGCCATTCTGGCCTCGGTGGCCTACGGCAGCGCGACCTTCCTGGACCTGACGCTGGGGACCCTCAGCGAAAGCTGGTTGGCCGGCTACAGCCTGCAGCGGGTGTTCGTGATGTTCCTGGTGATCCTGGTCGTCGTCGCGGTCATCAACATCTTCTCCAGCCACCTGCTGGCGATCATCAACAACATCTCGGTGTGGTGGCATGTCGCCGGTGCGGCCACGGTGATCGGCATCCTGTTCCTGGTCCCCGAGCGGCACGCCAGTATCAGCGAGGTGTTCGCCCGGACGATCAACAACAGCGGCATGTTCGGCGGGTCGACGTCCGGGTGGGGCTGGCTGCTGTTCGTGCTCCCGATCTCGGCGATCCTCACCCAATACACGATCACCGGCTACGACGCCTCGGCCCATCTGTCCGAGGAGACCAAGAGCGCCGCGGACGCCGCCGCCAAGGGCATCTGGCGGTCGATCTTCTACTCGGCGATCGGCGGCTGGATTCTGCTGCTGTCGTTCCTGTTCGCGGTCCAGGACGCCGACGCGGTGTCGGCGTCCGGCGGTGCGGTCGCGACGATCTTCAGTCAGGCCCTCGACTCGAACGTCGCCGCGGTGGTGCTGTTGATCTCCACCGCGGGGCAGTTGTTCTGCACCACCGCCTGCCAGACCAGCGCGTCGCGGATGCTCTTCGCCTTCAGCCGGGACCGCGCGGTGCCAGGTCACCAACTGTGGTCGACGATCAACTCCCGTCGCGTTCCGGCAAACGCGGTGATGGTCACCGCCGGATTCGCGGCGCTGCTGACCATGCCGGCGCTGGTCGAGGTCGACATCAACGGGGCGCCGGTGCCGGTGGCGTTCTTCGCAGTGGTGTCGATCGGCGTGGTCGGGCTGTACCTGTGCTTCGCGGTGCCGATCTACTACCGCTGGAAGGCCGGCGACGAATTCCCGCTCGGCAGTTGGAGTCTGCGCGGCCACCACCGCTGGATGGCTCCGGTGGCGCTGGCCGAGATCATTGTCACCTCGGTGATCGCGATGTTCCCGACATCGCTGGGCGGCATGCCCTGGGATCCCAGCTTCGAGTGGAAGTTCGTCAACTACACCCCGCTGGTGGTGTTCGGGGTGCTGATCCTGCTGTTCGGGTACTGGCACATCTCGGTCAAACGGTGGTTCACCGGCCCGGTCCGGCAGATCGAGATCGGCGGCGACCAACCGGTAGCCTGAGCGTCCCCAACGCGGGCGTCCCGCCGCGGCCGGCACCGGACACCTCGCCCAGCGGCTACCAGGTGCTGGTGCGCAGCACGATCTCGGCGGCCAGTTGTGCCGTCGACTCCTCGGCGTTGCGCCGGCCGATCAACTCCACCAGGCGGTAGTCGCCGTAGACACGGTGCTGGCTGGCCCGGGCGACGGACCGCGTCGCCGGGCTGCTGACCAGGACGGTGGTGTTGATCTCCACGGCGGGGCAATCGGGGACGCGAACGTCGCCGTGCGGGTCGGGCAGCGCCGGATGCCCGCGGTCGATGACGACCAGTCCGGTGAAGCGGTCGGGCCGCGTCGCGGCGAGATCCCAGGCCACCTCCGCACCGAACCGGTCACCCACCAGAACCGCCCACGGAACCTCCAGCGCGTCGAGGATCGCCAGCACCGCCTTGGGATTCAGCCGGGGGTCCGCCCCGATGACGACCGTGCGAACCCCGGCGGTGTGCAGTCGCTCGCACAGGGTGTCGTATGCCGCCGGCGCGTGTAGGGCGGCGCCGACGAGCACGACGTGAACTCCCTTATCCGGACCGGAGACACTGACCGGAACCGGCAAGCCGTCGACCGTCATCATCGCCGCAGGCATCCGCACAAGCTAATCCCGAATCAGGTCTCCGGGCGGGTTTCCAGACACATCTCAGTCCTTACTCAGGAAGCGCGCATTCTCGCCGACTGCTTGCCGAAGATGTCCAGGAACGTCTGCGGCAGTGACGCTTTGGCGTCGATCCGGGGATTCGGGGTGGGGAACGCGACACCCAGGGTGGCGTAGGCGCCGATGTTCTGGAACGCCATGAACACACTGCTCGACGTACCGCCCAGTGTCATCGTCTGCTGGTAGGCCAGGGCGTCGGAATCCAGCCCGGGCAGTTCGGTGGTGGTAAGTGGGATGCCCTCGGAGCCCCGGTCGAAAAACGCCTCGAAGCTGGCGCACCGCTCGGCGGCCGCGCGCAGTGAATCCAGGTCGAGGTTCCACGACAGCAGCGTCATGACGATGCGCGCGCCGTCGTAGCCGACCGCGTACTTGAGCGCGCTTCCCGGACCGCGCTCAGCCGAACCGGCGATCACATTGGTGAGCGCGTTGGCGCAGCCCTCGGGGCGTGACAGCATCGGCCCCGGGCCGCCGGAGCCGTCGGGAACACCGGGTTGTTCGATGATGCGGTCGTACTGCACGCCGGCCGGGAAGTCAGCCGGGCCCAGCGCGGAGCGGGCCAGCACCGCGCCGGGCCAGGTCGCTGCTCCCTCGACCGTTCCCCCACACCCCGCCACGAGCAGGCACATCACCAATGCGAACGCGGCCCTGCCCATGGTCACCAGGGTAGATGGCCGGCCAAGTCAACGGCGGTCCCGCACCGCGGTGGTGATCACCGGCGCGGATGGGGTCGGCCCGTCGAGCAGTCGCAGCACCGCCCCGAGGTCCAGGTGCGCCGCCAGCAGGTCGGCCATCACATCCAGTTGGGCGTCGCGGCGGGCGGGCACGCTGATCCGGGCGGGCAGGAATCCGGGCCGGCCGGCGATGGCGGCGGCGGTCTTCAGCCAGCCGCGCCGGAACTCGTCGTTGTCCAGCAGCCCGTGCCAGTGGGTGCCGAAGACGCCGCCGCGCACCCAGCCCTGCGCGATCCCGCCGGTGTCGAACCAACTCCGTTCGGCGCACCGGATGACCCGGCCGTGATGGATCTCGTAGCCGGACAATCCGGTGGGGCGGGCCTCGCCGTCCGGGTCACCAGCGGGTTCGTCCCATCGGCGGACCTCCTTGTCCGGGCTGAACGCGATGTCGGCGTCGAGCAGACCCAACCCGGGTACTCGTCCCGCCCCGCTCTCCACGGTGTCCTCGATGGTGCGGCAGAGCATCTGAAAGCCCCCGCACAGACCCAGCACGACGCCGCCGGCGCGGGCGTGCGCGGTGATCGCATCGGCGATGCCCCGCCGTCGTAGCCAGTCCAGATCGGCGACGGTGGATTTGGTGCCGGGGATCACCACGATATCGGCGTCGGCGAGATCGGCGGGCTCGTCGGCCCAGCGGACCACCACGCCGGGCTCGCAGGCCAGCGCCTCGAGGTCGGTGGAGTTGGAGATCCGGGGTAACCGGATCGCGGCGACGCGAAGGCCTTGCGATCCGTGCGGTTCGGTCGGAACACCCACCGTCTCCCCCGCGACGACCGACAGTGAATCCTCCCCGTCCAGCCACAGCCCGTCGCTGTAGGGCAGCACCCCGTAGGTGGGCCGGCCGGTCAGTGCGGCCAGCTGGTCGAGTCCGGGTGCGAGCAGCGCCGGATCGCCGCGGAACTTGTTGACGATGAACCCGGCGATGAGCTCCTGATCTTCCGGGGCGAGGACGGCCACGGTGCCGAAGAGGTGCGCCAGCAGGCCACCGCGGTCGATATCACCGACCACAACGACCGGAAGGTTCGCCGCACGCGCAAGACCCATATTCGCCAGATCCGTTGCCCGCAGATTGATTTCGGCGGGCGAGCCGGCACCTTCGCAGATCACCGCATCGAACTCCGCTCGCAGCCCGGCGAGTTCTTCGGCAACGACGCCGGCCAGCACATCGCGGTGCGCGTGGTAGTCCGCCGCCCCGACGGTCCCGACCGGGCGGCCGCGCACCACCAACTGGGAGACCCGGTCACTGCCGGGCTTGAGCAGCACCGGGTTGAACCGCACGCTCGGCGCCAGTCCGGCCGCCCGAGCCTGCATCCCCTGGGCACGGCCGATCTCACCGCCGTCGGCGGTCACCACCGAGTTGTTGCTCATGTTCTGCGCCTTGAACGGCGCCACCCGAACGCCCCGGCGCGCCAGCAGCCGGCACAGACCGGCGACCACCATCGACTTGCCCGCGTCGGAGGTGGTGCCGGCCACCAGGATGGCGCCGCCGGTCACCCGCGCGTGCCCACTCCGAACGCTCCGTGCCGGGTCATGGCAACGTGAGGATTTCCGCACCATCGTCGGTGACGACGATGGTGTGCTCGAACTGTGCCGTCCACCGGCGATCGGTGGTCACGACCGTCCAGCCGTCATCCCAGATCTCGTAGTCCAGCGAGCCCAGGTTGATCATCGGCTCGATGGTGAACGTCATCCCCGGTTCGAGTTCGGTCTCGATATCGGGCTCGTCGTAGTGCAGGACCACCAGGCCGTTGTGGAAGGTGGTGCCGATGCCGTGGCCGGTGAAGTCTCGAACGACGTTGTAGCCGAAGCGATTCGCGTAGGACTCGATCACCCTTCCGACGACCGAGAGAGCTCGGCCCGGCTTGACCGCCTTGATCGCCCGCATGGTGGCCTCGCGGGTGCGCTCCACCAGCAGTCGGTGCTCCTCGCTGACATCCCCGGCGAGGAAGGTCGCGTTGGTGTCCCCGTGCACCCCGTGGATGAAAGCCGTCACGTCGATGTTGACGATGTCCCCGTCGGCGATGACGGTGGAGTCCGGGATGCCGTGACAGATCACCTCGTTGAGAGAGGTGCAGCAGGACTTCGGAAAGCCCTTGTAGCCCAACGTCGAAGGGTACGCGCCATGGTCGAGCATGTAGTCGTGCGCGATCCGGTCGAGTTCGTCGGTGGTCACGCCGGGGGCGACAGCCCTGCCGGCCTCGGCGAGCGCACCGGCGGCGATCCGTCCGGCGATGCGCATTCTCTCGATCACGTCCGAGGTCTGCACCCAGGGTTCTCGACCTTCCTGCACGGTTGCCCGCCCGACGTACTCGGGCCGCTCGATCGACTTGGGAACCGGGAGCATGGGTGAGACCACCCCCGGCTGAAGGGCACTGCGCACTGGTGGAACTCCTCCTAGGACTGCCGACGGAGCAGCGACGGGACCGGAGCGCCGCGGCGCCTCTTGGGTCCGCGGATGTCCACCGAACCCATCACCACCCGCCCGGTGATCACCACGTGCGGACGGCCCTCGGCGGGTGGATTCTTGCGGCGGTCGCGGGCGCTGCCGCCGTAGATCGTGACATCGTCGATCGAGGCACTGGCTCCCTCGGGCAGCCTGATGTCCACCGATCCGCGCACCATGTCGAGTTCGATCACCACCACCGGACCGGCGAACCTGGCCTCGGTCAGGTCCAGACGCACCGATCCGACCCGTCGCACCAGGGCGAGGCGGGTCGGCACGGTCCACTGCCCCTGCCGGCGCAGCGAGCCCATCCAGCCGCGTAACTCCAGTCGGTCGGCGGCCGAGGTGGCAATGGCGCCCGGGCCGGGAAGATCCTCGACCAGGGCCTCCAGTTCGGCGGGCTGACGCGCGATTGACACCCGCGCCGAGCGTTCCTCGAACTCGCCGATGTCGATCAACCCCAGTGCGACCGCATTGTGCAACCGGCGCAGGGTGCCGCCCCGGTCCGCATCGGAGACCCGAAGCGCCGGGGTGGTGTCGATCCTGCTCTCGTACTGCGTCATGGCTCCTTCAATTTACCCGCCGGGAACACCACCGGCGCCAGCCGACTAATCGGGTGCCGCCAGCCGACTGATCGGGTGCCGCCACCCGCCGCCCGGGACCCACCGTGCGACTAGGCTCCTTCTCCATGTCGATGCTGCCCCGGCGTGCCATCCTCATCGGCGCCGCCGCCGCTCCACTGGCTGCCTGCGCGAAAGCCGGCGAGTCCACGTCCAGCACTCCCCCGACGCCCGGTCAGGTGCTCACCGCCGCCGATGCGGTTCCGGTGGGCTCCGGCACGGTGGTCGACGGCACCCTGATCAGTCAGCCTGAGCCGGGGGTGTTCCGGGGTTTCGTGGCCCGCTGCACCCACGCCGGGTGTGCGCTGAAGATCAGCGACGGCACGGTGGTGTGCCCCTGCCACGGCAGCAGGTTCGGCTTCGACGGGTCGGTCGAACGGGGACCGGCCGTCGACCCTCTGGTCTCCCGCCCGGTCACGGTGCGCGGCGCCGACATCGTCGCCGGTTGACGCTCAGGCCAGAAAGTCGGGTGGCAACTCGCTGAGCATCCGCCGCACCATCCGCACCGCGTAGGCCGAACTGCCGCCTCCGACGATGAGGGCGGCGAACGCCATGTCGCCGCGGTAGCCGGCGAACCAGGCATGCGATCCGCCGGCGAACTCCGCCTCACCGGTCTTGCCGTACACCTCGCCGCTGTCCCGGATGTCCGTGGCGGTGCCGTCCTGCACGACGAGTCGCATCATCGAGCGCAACCCCTCCAGCGCGACCGGATCGGCCGGTGGGTGATCGCCGGTCTCGACGGTCGTGCGGCCGGCGATCAGGTGCGGCATCGGGGTCTCCCCCGCGGCCACGGTGGCCGCGGCCAACGTCATCCCGAACGGGGTCACCAGCACCTTGCCCTGGCCGAAACCGTCCTCGGTGCGCTCCGTGAGATCGACGGTGGCCGGCACGGTTCCGGTCACGGTGGTCAGGCCGTCGATCACGTAGTCCTCGCCGATGCCGAACTGGGCGGCCGCGACGTTCAGCGCGGTCGGCGGCATCCGACTGGCGAGCTCGGCGAAGGTGGTGTTGCACGAGTCGGCGAAAGCCCGCGACATCGGCACCGTGCCCAGGTCGAACCTGTCGTAGTTCGGGATGGTGCGGTGGCCGATCTCGATCTGTCCGGGGCAGGGCACCATCGAGTCCGGTTCGACCATGTCGTGTTGGATCGCGGCCCCGGCGGTCACGATCTTGAACGTCGAACCGGGCGGGTACAGGCCGGTGGTCGCCGCGATGCCGTCGGCGTCGGCGGCGGCATTCTGCGCCACCGCGAGGATCTCCCCGGTGGACGGTCGCATCGCGACGATCATCGCCTTGTTGCCCTGGGCGTCGACGGCGTGTTGGGCGGCATCCTGAACCCGCCGGTCCAGCGTGAGGTTGATCGACGGCGCCGGCTTCGGCGCCACCTCGGTCAGCACGTCGACGTCGGCCCCGTTCTGGTTGACGCTGACCACCCGCCAGCCGGCCTCGCCGTCGAGTTCGTCGAGGACGGCCTTCTTGACCTCGCTGACCAAGGCCGGCGCGAACCTGTCATCGGTGGGCAGCATCGCGGCCTGCGGGGTCACGACCACTCCGGGGAGCGCATCCAGTGCGGCGGCCACCTGATCACGGTGGCCCGGCCGCAGGGTGATGAGGTCCAGTGGGCGCGCCGATGAGCTTGCCCGTTCGGCGAGTATTTGCGGGTTGAGGGTGTCGTCGAACCGTCGAAGCACGTCAGCGACCACCCGGGCGGTGGCCATCAACGCCGGACCGGCTTTCTTGGCGTCGAGCTGGTAGCGGAAGGTGTTGCCCGGCACCAACACCTCGGTTCCGCCGGCTTCGTTGACAGTGGCCCGGCGCGGCGGGTCAGCCCGTAGCGAGAACGTCTGGTGCTCGCCGAGTTTCGGGTGCAATGCCGACGCCGCCCAACGAATCCGCCAACCACCTTCGTCGCGGATCAGATTGAGGACGCCGTCATAGGTCCAACTGCGGTTCTTCGGCAACTGCCAGGTGAAGCGGTAGTTCACGCTGCCGGTGTCCTGGGTGAAGCGGGAACCGAGCACCGTGGCGTCCAGCTTCGTCGCCTGCAGGCCAGTCCAGGCCTCGTTGAGGTCGGCGTGCGCCTCACTCGGGCGATCGCTGAGTTGCGCGGCCGCCCCGGTGTCGCCCCGCCCGAGGTCGGCGAAGAACCG
>JAKOYE010000186.1 GCA_029780675.1 Actinomycetes bacterium | reverse complement strand
GGGACCATCCAGAACGACATCCTCAAAGAATTCATGGTCCGCAACACCTACATCTACCCGCCGAAGCCGTCCATGCGGATCATCTCCGACATCTTCGCCTACACCAGCGCCCGGATGCCGAAGTTCAACTCCATCTCGATTTCCGGCTACCACATCCAGGAGGCCGGTGCCACAGCCGATCTCGAGTTGGCCTACACGCTCGCCGACGGTGTCGACTACATCAAGGCCGGTCTCGACGCCGGCCTCGACATCGACGCATTCGCCCCCCGGCTCTCGTTCTTCTGGGGGATCGGGATGAACTTCTTCATGGAGGTCGCCAAACTCCGGGCGGGCCGGCTGTTGTGGAGCGAACTCGTCGGCCAGTTCGGTACCGACAGCCCGAAGTCGAGGTCACTGCGTACCCATTCGCAGACCTCCGGTTGGTCGCTGACCGCGCAGGACCCGTTCAACAACGTCGCACGCACCTGTATCGAGGCGATGGCGGCGACCCAGGGACACACCCAGTCGCTGCACACCAATGCCCTCGACGAGGCGCTGGCGCTGCCCACGGACTTCTCCGCCCGCATCGCCCGCAACACCCAGCTCCTGCTCCAGCAGGAGTCCGGCACCACCCGGCCGATCGACCCGTGGGGCGGCTCCTACTACGTGGAATGGCTGACCCACCAGCTCGCCGAGCGGGCCCGCGCCCACATCGCCGAGGTCACCGCGCACGGCGGTATGGCCCAGGCGATCAGCGACGGCATTCCCAAGATGCGCATCGAGGAAGCAGCCGCGCGCACCCAGGCCCGGATCGACTCCGGCCAGCAGCCGGTGGTCGGGGTGAACAAGTACCAGGTCGACGAGAATCCAGACATCGAGGTGCTCAAGGTCGAGAACAGCCGGGTGCGCGCCGAACAACTGGACAAGCTGCGGCAACTACGGGCCGACCGAGACGATGCCGCGGTGCGTGCCGCACTCGCCGAACTCACCCGTGCCGCGGCCGCGACGGGCAAGGCCGGTCCCGACGGTCTCGGCAACAATCTGCTGGCGCTGGCCATCGACGCGGCCCGGGCCAAGGCGACGGTGGGGGAGATCTCCGACGCGCTGGAGCAGGTCTACGGACGGCATCAGGCGGAGATCCGCACGATCTCGGGGGTCTACCGGGATGAGGTCGGGGCAGGAGGGGCCGTGTCGGGACTCAGCGAGGCCAGCCGACTGGTGGAGCAGTTCGCCGCCGCCGACGGGCGGCGCCCGCGCATCCTGGTCGCGAAGATGGGTCAGGACGGTCACGACCGCGGCCAGAAGGTGATCGCCACCGCATTCGCCGACATCGGTTTCGACGTCGACGTCGGCTCGCTCTTCTCCACCCCGGAGGAGGTGGCCAGGCAGGCCGCCGACAACGATGTCCACGTGGTCGGGGTGTCCTCGCTGGCCGCTGGGCACCTCACCCTGGTGCCCGCGCTGCGCGACGCCCTCGCCGACGTCGGCCGTCCCGACATCATGATCGTCGTGGGCGGGGTCATTCCGCCGGCGGACTTCGACGAGCTGTACGCCGCCGGTGCCACGGCGATCTATCCGCCCGGAACGGTGATCGCGGAGGCCGCCACCAGCCTGTTGCACAAGCTGGCCGACCGCCTCGGCTACCAGCTGACCGGGTGAGGTGGTGAACACGGCCGGCATCGACGTCACGGCCCTGGCCGCGGCGATCCGCGCGGGGAGCCGTGCCGACCTGGCACGGGCGATCACCCTGCTGGAATCGACCCGCGCCGATCACCGCGAGCAGGCGCAGCGGTTGCTGATGGAACTGTCCCCCGCAAGCGGGCGGTGCCCCCAGCCGAGCCCGGAGCCGTCCGTCCGCGTCGGCATCACCGGGGTTCCCGGGGTCGGCAAATCCACCACCATCGAAGCCCTGGGCATGTACCTGATCGGGCTGGGACATCGGGTGGCGGTGCTCGCCGTCGACCCGTCGTCCACCCGAACCGGCGGATCCATCCTCGGCGACAAGACCAGGATGGCCCGACTGGCTGTCCACCCGGCGGCCTACATCCGGCCCTCGCCCACCTCGGGAACGCTCGGCGGCGTGGCCAAGGCGACCCGTGAGGCGATCGTGCTTCTCGAGGCCGCCGGGTTCGACGTGATCCTGGTGGAGACCGTCGGAGTCGGACAGTCCGAAGTGACGGTGGCCAATATGGTCGACACCTTCGTGTTCCTCACCCTGGCGCGCACCGGCGACCAGTTGCAGGGCATCAAGAAAGGGGTGCTGGAACTCGCCGACATCGTGGTCGTCAACAAGGCCGACGGTGACCACGCGGTGGAGGCCCGGGCGGCGGCTCGCGAGTTGACCTCCGCGCTTCGTCTCATCTATCCGCGTGAAACTCTCTGGCGCCCTCCGGTTCTCACCATGAGCGCGCTGGAGGGCACCGGCCTCACGGAGCTGTGGGACACCGTGCTCAAGCACCGCGACGTGCTGACCGCGGCGGGGGAGTTCGACGCTCGCCGCCGCGCGCAACTCGTCGACTGGACCTGGTCGATGGTCCGCGACTCGATCCTCGACCGTGTGCTCAACCATCCGGCGGTTCAGCAGCTGCGCACCGATGTGGAACGACAGGTCCGAGACGGGGAGATCACCCCGGCGCTGGCCGCCCAACGAATTCTCGACGCCGCAGACCGGCGAAGCTAACAGATCGACAACGATTCGCCTGGTAGGCGTTTCGGGCTTATACATTCGCGAGTGTGACGATGCCGTCAGCCGGGAGTGCCGCGGGCGGGTTGCCGCACGGCGTGCAGGGTGCGGCAGACCCGAGTTTCGCGTGGGCGGTACGGGCCTTCGCCGCATCGTTCCCGCATCCCCGGCTCGGGGGCGGTGCGTTGTCGGTCTACCTCGACGGCGTGCCGGTGGTCGACGTCTGGACCGGATGGTCCGACCGCCGCGGCCGCCGGCATTGGGGAGCCGACACCGCGCCGATGGTGTTCTCCGCGACCAAGGGCGTCGCCTCCACCGTCATCCACCGGCTGGCCGACCGCGGACTGATCGACTACGACGTCCCCGTTGCGCAGTACTGGCCGGAGTTCGGGGCCAACGGGAAGGAGTCGATCACCGTCCGTGACGTCATGCGTCACCGGGCGGGGTTGTCACACCTCCGCGGAATCCGTCGACGCGAACTTCTCGACCACCGACACATGGAGCAACGGATCGCCGAGGCTCCGGTGGGCCGGCATTTCGGAAAATCCGCCTATCACGCCCTGACTTACGGGTGGCTGCTGTCCGGCCTGGCCAGGGCGGTGACCGGCAGGGGCATGCGAGAACTGTTCCGCTCCGAAGTCGCCGAACCGCTGGGCACCGACGGGGTGCATCTCGGCCGTCCACCGATCGGGGCGGCCACCAACGTGGCCCGGATCATCGGACCGCAACTGAACATTCCGAACCCGGTGTTCAACGCCGTGGCTCCCGCGGTCGCTGCCCTGGAGGTTTCCGCTGCCTTCGGTTCGATGTACTTCCCCGGGATGAGGACCGTCGTCCAGCGCGACATCCCGCTTCTGGACACCGAACTGCCGTCGGCGAACGGGGTGATCACCGCGCGGGCACTGGCCAGGATGTACGGCGCGATCGCCAACCGCGGTGAGATCGACGGCCGGCAATATCTATCGGCGGAGCGGGTCGCTCTGCTGGAAGGCCGCCGCGATCTGCGGCCCGACCGCAACCTGGTCGTGCCCCTCGCATTCCACCTCGGCTACCACGGACTGCCCGTCCCGGGTCTGCTTCCCGGATTCGGCCACGTCGGACTCGGTGGATCCTTCGGGTGGGCCATCCCCGATTCCGGACTGGCCTTCTCGATGGTTCACAACCGACTCCTGACACCGTTGGTGGCCTCCGATCAGACAGGGTTCGTCGGAATCGCCGCCGTGGTGCGGGCGTGCGCGGCCGAAGCCCGGAGGCGTGGCTTCGGACCCATCACCGAGTTCGGCACCGGCTACCGCGGTCTCTCGGCGAACGCCGCGACCGGCTAGATCCCGGACGCCGGCGCCGGAGCTTCCCTGCGTAGGCGTCACCTCGCGACGTGCATCCCCCTGCACTCCCGACCGACCGGCGCCGTGTGGAACGCACCGACAGCGGTGCCTCAGCTAACCCACAGGATGGCCGGTGATACGCGCGTGATATGCCATTTTGGACTCATCCGACGGGGTCGGCAATTGCCTTTTCCAGGCGCTCGGGAGCGAAATCAATGGATATTCCGCGAATAACTGTATTTGATGCCGGGGAGCTTTTGCCAAATATCGCTGTGGAAATCCGCGGTGACAGCCGGAAGTCCTCTTCCGGAGGTATGTCCGCCATCTCGGCGAGAATCGTGTCAGCCTCGGAGAACGCCTCTCAGGCCGCTCTCAGGTAGCTTGCCTGAAAGCTGAGGAAACCAATGTTTACACAGGTCAAAGTCGAATATAGGCCCACGGGCTGGTTGCGGGTTCTCTCAGTATCGAGCCTGGGGTCACGTCCTTGGCCTCCTGGATAGAGCCTTCGGCACTGCTATCGAACCCGAGGTGGAGTGAAATTTGCCGTGCCGAATATCTAGGGGTCGAGAGGCTGCCGTACAGCAATTTGCTGCGGAATATTTTCCGCGAAAACTGCTGATTTCATTCTCCGGCGGCCCGTCGCAACATCTCTGTGGGGCGCCGAAGGGTGCGGCCAGGGCTGGCACGGGCCGGCCGGCACAGCCCGCTGCTCTGAGGAAATGCCTGCTAGAGCGGCTTATTGATGCCAGGATGGGCTGGCGGAGTCGATCGGTGAGGTCGATCTGGCCGCCGAGTCCGGCGCGGCTGTTGCGGCTCTCAGCTAATGCTCAGCGGGCTGCCCTGCGGGAGGTTCGGGATGCAGTTCTGACAAATCATTTTCGGGCTCTCCGACATGGAGAAAGAAATCTCGCATTTCCGGTACTCGGCGGCTACGATGAGCCGAGAACTGGCAACTTCGGGTCGATGGTGACGTGTCGATGTGACGCAACGGCGCGCCTATGCATCCGCAGACTCGCGGCATGTCCGGTGGCGAGAAACGCAGTGCCCCACAGTGGACGAAGAACGAGGTGTGAATACCGTGCGCGGACCCCTGACTCCTATTGCCGTGGTCGGAATGGCCTGCCGGTTGCCCGGCGGTATCGACTCACCCCACGCACTGTGGGAGGCGTTGCTCGAGGGCCGGGACATGGTGACCGAGATCCCCCGGGACCGCTGGGACGCCGAGGAGTACTACGACCCGGAGAAGGGCATCCCCGGCCGGTCGATCTCGAAGTGGGGCGCGTTCATCGACGATGTGACCGGGTTCGACCCCGAGTTCTTCGGGATCAGCGAGCGCGAGGCCACGGCGATGGACCCGCAACACCGGATGCTGATGGAGACCAGCTGGGAGGCGGTCGAACACGCGGGCATGCGGCCCGCCGCGATGTCCGGCACGGCCACCGGCGTGTTCATCGGCATGTCGCACGACGACTACGTGATGGTCACCAACGACGCGGGTCTCTACGACCAGGCCTACGCCTTCACCGGGACTCCGTTCAGCATGGCCTCCGGCCGGATCTCGCACTCGATGGGTCTCCAGGGGCCGTCGATGACCATGGACACCGCCTGCTCCTCCAGCCTGGTCGCGGTGCATCAGGCGTGCCGCAGCCTTCACCAGGGTGAGAGCGACATGGCTCTGGCCGGCGGCGTGATGCTGATGCTCGACCCCAACAATTACTCCTCGGCCTCGGGGCAGGGCATGCTGTCGCCGACCGGTCGGTGCCACTCCTTCGACATCGCGGCCGACGGATTCGTCCGCGCCGAGGGCTGCGGCATCGTGGTGCTCAAGCGCCTCGAGGATGCCGAACGCGACGGTGACCGGGTCCTGGCGGTGATCCGCGGGACGGCGTCCAACCAGGACGGGCGGACCCGGAACATCCTGACCCCGTCGAAGGACGCCCAGGTTGCGGTGTTCCGTTCGGCCCTGGCCGGTGCCGGCATCGACCCCGCCACCGTCGGCATGATCGAGGCACACGGCACCGGGACCCCGGTCGGTGACGGAATCGAGTACAGCAGCGTGTCCGCGGTCTACGGCACCGCCGGGCCCTGTGCGCTGACCTCGGTGAAGAGCAACTTCGGCCACGCCGAGTCGGCGGCCGGTGTGCTCGGGCTGATGAAGGCCGTCCTCGCCGTCCAGCACGGTGTGATTCCGCAGAACCTGCACTTCGAGCAACTCTCGGAGCGCAACGCCGCCATCGAAACCGGCCTGTTCGTCCCGACCGTGCCGATCGAGTGGCCGGTGGACGGCCCGCGCCGCGCGGCGGTGTCCTCCTACGGAATGTCCGGCACCAACGTCCATGCGATCCTCGAGCAAGCCGGCCCGGCCGCAGCAGATCAGGCCGGCCCGGCCGGGGCTGGGCAACCCGGTGGCGAGCAACGCGACGAGGGCGGCCTGCTGGTGTTCCCGGTCTCCTCGACCTCGGCCGACGAACTCCGCCGGACCGCCCAGCGGCTGTCCCAGTGGGTGCAGCGGTCGGGGGAGCACCTCGCGCTGCCCGACCTGGCCTACACGCTGTCCCGGCGACGCGGATTCCGGCCGGTTCGCACCGCGGCGATCGCCGGCACCCGGGAGGGGCTGGTCGCGGCTCTCGACGCCATCTCCGCGGGCGATGCGCCGCACCTTCCCGCGGTTGCGCATGACGATCGCGGTCCGGTCTGGGTGTTCTCCGGCCAGGGCTCGCAGTGGGCGGCGATGGGAGCCGGATTGCTGGCCACCGAGCCGGCCTTCGCGGCCAAGGTCGCCGAGATCGAACCGCTGATCGCCGCGCTGTCGGGCTTCTCCGTCACCGAGGCGATGCTGGCCCCCGAGACGGTGACCGGCATCGACCGGATTCAGCCGACCATCTTCGCCGTGCAGGTGGGGATGGCGGCCGCGATGGCGGCGCACGGGGTGCGTCCGGGCGCGGTCATCGGCCACTCGATGGGCGAGGCGGCGGCCGCCGTCGTTGCCGGCGCACTGTCGCTGGAGGACGGCGTCAAGGTCATCTGCCACCGGTCGCTGCTGTGCCTCGGGCTGGCCGGCGGGGGAGCCATGGCCGCCGTCGAACTGCCCGCGCAGCAGGTGCGTGAGGAACTGGATCGGCAGGGCATCGACGACGCGGTGGTGGCCGTGGTGGCCTCACCCAACTCCACCGTCATCGGCGGTGCGCCCGCCACCGTGCGCGCGCTGGTCGACATGTGGGAGCAGCGTGAGGTGATGGCCCGCGAGGTGGCCGTCGACGTCGCCTCGCATTCGCCCCATGTCGAGCCGGTCCTCGAGGAGCTTGCCGAACTGCTCGCCGACATCACACCGCTGGCACCCGAGGTCCCGTACTACTCGGCGACCCTGTTCGACCCGCGGGAGCAGCCCTACTGCGATGCCGACTACTGGACCGACAACCTGCGCCACACGGTTCGGTTCTCCGCGGCCGTCCAGGCCGCACTGGAGGACGGCTTCCGGGTGTTCGCCGAGATGTCGCCGCACCCGCTGTTGGTTCGCGCCATCGAGCAGAACGCCTCGGCGCTCGACATCCCGGTGGCGGCGCTGGCCGGGATGCGCCGCGGTCAGGAGTTGCCACACGGTCTGCTCGATCTGGTGGTCGACCTGTTCGCGGCGGGAGCCGCGATCGACTTCGCGGCAGTGCTGCCCCACGGTGGTCTGGTCGATGCCCCGCTGCCGACCTGGACCCACCGCCCGTTGATGCTCGACCGCACGAAGGCCGGGGCGCGCGGCTCCCACGTCGTCGCCGCGCACCCGTTGCTCGGTTCGCACGTGCGGCTGCTCGAGGAGCCCCAACGGCATGTGTGGCAGGCCGAGGTGGGCACCGCGGCGCTGCCGTGGCTGGTGGATCACCAGGTCAACAACGTTCCGGCGATGCCCGGTGCCGGTTTCTGCGAGATGGCACTGGCCGCGGCCCGGACCGCGCTGGGCGAGGCCGTCGAGGTCCGGGATATCCGCTTCGAGCGGATGCTGCTGCTCGAGGAGCAGACCCCGGTCAGCGCCGAGGCCGCCGCCCGCACCGACGGCACCCTGGAGTTCGTCGTGCAGACCGATCAGGACGGCGAACGTGAGCGCCGCGCCAGCGCCGTGCTGGCCGCTCTGCACGGCGCCGACACCGCACCGGAAGCCTTCGACATCGCCGAACTGCTGGACTCGCACCCCAGACGCGCCGACGGCGGTGAGGTCCGGGCCTGGTTCGACACCCGTGGCGTCCAGTTCGGCCCGGCGTTCACCGCCCTGGCCGCGGTCAATGCCGGGGAGGACACCGGAGCCGGCTTCGGGGAGACGGTGCTGGCCGAGATCGGTTTGCCGTCGGCGATCCGCAATCAGCAGGGCGACTACGGCGTGCATCCGGCGCTGCTGGACGCATGCTTCCAGTCCGTCGCCGCCCACCCCGGCGTGCAGAACAGCGGCACCGGCGGTCTGCTGCTGCCCCTGGGTGTGCGCAGGCTGCGTAGCTACGCGCCGGCCGGCAAGGCGCGGTTCTGCCTGACCCGGGTGGTGTCGCTGGACGGATCCGGCGTGGTGGCCGATCTTCGGATGCTCGACGACGACGGTGCGGTCCTGCTGGCCGTGGACGGCCTGTCGATGGGAACCGCGATGGCAGCCGGTTCGGCCGAGGCCGACCGCGTCCTGAACGAGCGTCTGCTGGGTGTCGAGTGGCGCAAGCAGCAGTTGCCGGCGCTGGCCCCGCACCTCAACGCGGGCAGCTGGCTGCTGGTGAACACCGCCGACTTCACCGACCTGATGGCCTCGGAGCTCACCGACGCGCTCAAGCTCAACGACGCCGATGTGACGACCATGTCGTGGCCGCAGCACGCCGATCACGACGCCAACGCCGAGCGGCTGATGAGCTATCTGGCGCAGGGCGGCTTCGAGAACATGGTGGTGGTGGCCCCGCCGCACAACGACTGCGAGGCGGATGAACTGGCCGACCGCGGCGCGGACCATGTCCGTCATCTGGTACGCATCATTCGGGAACTGCCGGAGGCGGACATCGATCCGCCGCGGCTGTACGTCATCACCCGGGGAGCCCAGACCGTGCTGCCCGGTGAGCTGCCCAATCTGGAACAGGCCGGACTTCGCGGTCTGCTGCGGGTGATCGGGGCCGAAAACCCTGCGCTGCGCCCGACCCAGGTCGACGTGGACGAGAGCACCGAGGGTTCGCTCGTGGCCCACCAGTTGCTGCTGGGTTCGGAGGAGGACGAAACCGCCTTCCGCGACGGCCGGTGGTACACCGCGCACCTGCACCCGAGCCCGCTGCGGCCCGAAGAACGGCACACCACGGTCGCCGACCACGTGTGCGATGGAATGCGGCTGGAGATCCGCACGCCGGGAGATCTTCAGACCCTCGAGATGACCGCTTTCGAGCGGGTCGCCCCCGGACCCGGCGAGATCGAGGTTGCGGTCACCGCATCCAGCCTGAATTTCGCGGACGTCCTGGTGGCGATGGGCCGCTATCCGAGCTTCGACGGCAAGCCGCAGTTGGGAATCGACTTCGCCGGCGTGGTCACCGCCGTCGGGCCGAACGTGCGTTCGCACAAAGTGGGTGACCACGTCGGTGGGATGTCACCCAACGGGTGCTGGGGCACCTTCCTGACCTGCGACGCCGATGTCGCCGTCACGTTGCCGAGGGGTCTGCGTGACGACGAGGCCGCGGCGGTGTCCACCGCCGCGGCGACGGCCTGGTACGGACTGCAGGACCTCGCCCGGATCAAGCCCGGTGACAAGGTGCTGATCCACTCCGCAACCGGCGGTGTCGGTCAGGCCGCCATCGCGATCGCCCGGCTCGCCCGGGCGGAGATCTACGCCACCGCCGGCACCCGTGACCGGCGGGAGATGTTGCGGCGCATGGGCATTGACCGGGTGTACGACTCCCGCAGCGTGGACTTCGCCGAACAGATCATGGAGGAGACCGACGGCTACGGTGTCGACATCGTGCTGAACTCCCTCACCGGAGCCGCGCAGCGGGCCGGTGTGGAGTTGCTGGCCTTCGGCGGCCGGTTCATCGAGATCGGCAAGAAGGACATCTACGGAGACACCCGGATGGGCCTGTTCCCGTTCCGGCGCAACCTGTCCTTCTACGGTGTCGACCTCGCCTTGATGTGCTCGACGCATCCGTCGAAGATTCGCGAACTGCTGTCCACCGTGTACCAGTTGACGGCGGACGGGGTGCTGCCCCAGCCGGAGACCACGCACTACCCGCTGTCCGAGGCCGCCACCGCGATCCGGGTGATGAGCGCCGCCGAGCACACCGGCAAGCTGATCCTCTCGATTCCGCGGACCGGTCGCAGCACCGTCGTGGTGCCCCCGCAGCAGGCGCAGGTGTTCCGCCCCGATGGCGCCTACATCGTCACCGGTGGTCTGGGCGGTCTGGGATTGTTCCTGGCCAACCAGATGGCTGAGGGCGGGGCCGGCAGGATCGTGTTGAACTCGCGGTCGGCGCCCAGCGCCGACGCCCGCAAGGCGATCGCGGCCATGCGGGCGCACGGGACCGAGGTTGAGGTGGTCACCGGCGACATCGCGTGCGCGGAGACCGCCGAGCGCCTGGTCGATAGCGCAACCGGTACCGGACTGCGGGTCCGCGGCGTGCTGCACGCGGCCGCGGTGGTCGAGGATGCGATTCTGACCAACATCACCGACGCCCTGATCGACCGGGACTGGGCACCGAAGGTGCGCGGAGCCTGGCATCTGCATCAGGCCACCGTCACGCAGCCGCTGGACTGGTTCTGCTCGTTCTCCTCGGCGGCGGCGTTGCTCGGCTCGCCCGGGCAGGGTGCCTACGCGGCGGCCAACAGCTGGCTGGATGGGTTCACCCGGTGGCGTCGGGCACAGGGTCTGCCGGCCAATGCCGTCGCGTGGGCGGCCTGGGATCAGATCGGTGCCGGCCGGCATCTCGCCGACTCCGGCACCACCACGATGATCCGACCGGAGGAGGGGGCGTACGCCTTCGAGTCGCTGCTGCGGCATGACCGGGCCTACAGCGGGTACGCGCCGGTCATCGGTACCCCGTGGCTGACCGACCTCGCGGCGCGCAGCCCGTTCGCCGAGGCGTTCGCCTCCAGCGCCCAGCGGCCGGCCGACACCAGCAGCTTCCGTGCGGAACTGCACTCGGTGCCGCGGGACGAGTGGCCCACCCGGGTGCGACGCCTGGTCGCCGACCAACTCAGCCTGATCCTGCGGCGCTCCGTCGATCCCGACCGTCCGATCACCGAGTATGGTTTGGACTCGCTGGGCAACCTCGAACTGCGCACCCGGATCGAGACCGAGACCGGAATCCGGGTCCGGTCGATGGACATCACCACCGTCCGTGCGCTGGCCGACAGCCTGTGCGAGACGTTGGCCGGTGTCATCACGTCAGCGCGCTGACGGGTCGAATAGGGAGCAGAACTGCAGTGGTTGCGCTGACGGCGATCCATGACTGGGTGGATGCGCCGGGAACACTGACGTCCTGGGGTCCGTCGCCGGCCTGTCTGGCCAAAGTCATGCAGGCGCCGGTGTCGGACGTGCCGCCCAGCTACCAGCAGGAGCAGCACATCCGCACCTACCGGGCGCATTCGGCCAATGAACTGGAGATGGCCCGGCTGCTGATTCCGTCGTGG
>JAKOYE010000165.1 GCA_029780675.1 Actinomycetes bacterium | reverse complement strand
CCGACCACCGCGCCACCAGGTCCAGCCGGGCCGTCGAACACCGCGGCCGGTTCGACCGGCCGGACATCGACGCTCGGGGCGATCACTGCCGCCGATCCGAACCACTCACCGATGAGGGCGGCCGGCGGCGGCAACGAGAGCCGTTCGGCGGCAAGCCCGATGGCACGCAGCACGTCGGCGGCGGTGCCCAGGTCACCCAACCGCTCGACGCGCATCGCCCAAGCCTGACGGCTCTGCCGAGCAGACGCAAAGTCGCGCAGATCGCGCCGGTTATGTGCGACTCTGCGTCTACTCGCGGAAGGGGAGTGCGCCGTCAGCGGCTGATCTCCCGGGGTATGTCCACCGACACCAGCTTCTCCGGGTTGCGCATGGCATACAGATTCGTGATCTTCCCGTCGATCACCTCGATCAGGAACACGCTGTCGGGCTGTTCGTTCCGATACACGAGCACGGCCGGAGCGCTGTTGTACTGCGCGATCTCGACCCGGTACTCCGAGTCGACCCGGCTAATCAGCCCGATGATGAACCGGGCGACCTTCTCGGCTCCGAACACCGGCCGTCGGGCGGCGCTGACCTTGCCGTTGCTGTCGGAGGTGAACGCCACGTCGGGGGCCAGGACGGCCATCAATGCCGCCACGTCACCGCTGGCCGCCGCGGTCAGGAACTCGGTGGTGATCTGCGCCGACCGATCGCGGTCGAGCGGCTCGAATCGCCGGCGCCGGGACTGCACGTGCTCGCGGGCACGGTGCGCGATCTGGCGCACCGCGGCCGGGGACTTCCCGACCGCGGTGGCGATATCGCCGTGCTCGAAGCCGAACACCTCGCGCAGCACGAACACCGCGCGCTCGTCCGGGCTGAGTGTCTCGAGCACCACCAGCATGGCCATCGACACCGATTCGGCGAGCACCACATCGGCGAGGCCGTCGTGGCCGTGGTGACCGTCGAGCAGCAGCGGTTCGGGCAGCCACGGGCCGATGTAGTCCTCCCGCCGGCGGGCCTGGGCCCGCAGCGTGTTCAGCGCCTGCCGGGTGACCAGTTGGGCCAGGTAGGCCTTGGTGTCGCGGACCTCGGCCAGGTCCACCTCGGCCCAGCGCAGGTAGCTGTCCTGCAGGACGTCGTCGGCCTCGGTTGCCGAGCCGAGAATCTCGTAGGCGATGGTGAACAGCAGCGGACGCAGCAGGGTGAACCGTTCGGCGTGTTCGTCGGCCCCACCCACGTCGGTCCCACGCGCGTCCGTCACCGCCGTGCCGCCTCGGCGGACGGCCGTGTGCCGCCCTTGAGCCAAAAGTAGGACCCCGGTTTGCGGGCCTCCCGGCGCAGGAAGCTGACGGTGGCCTTGCAGACCGCCTCCTTGATCGCCGCCCCCGCCCGGCCGCCGAGGTAGAGCGGCAGCGGGGTGTCGTCGGTGCGGGCGATCTGGATGGTGCCGGCGCTGCGGCCCAGGCTGATGCACTGCCCGGTGAAGGCCTGATTGACGGCGGCGGGCGGGTTGCCCTCGAGCCGGGCCAGCACGGTGTTGGCGGCCTGGGCGCCCAACGGAAGGGCGGCCTGGCAGCTCATCCGCAACGGTGCGCCCGATGGTGCGGCCGCATCGCCGGCGGCGACGATCCGGTCGTCGTCGACACTGGTCAGGGTCTCGTCGGTGAGCAGTCGGCCGATCGCGTCGGTGCGCAGACCGCTGCGGGCGGCCAGATCGGGCACCCCGAACCCGGCGGTCCAGATCGTCACCGCACTCGGCAGTCGGTGGCCGTCGTCCAACGTCACTGCGTGGGCGGCCACGGCGGCCACCGCCGATCCTTCGACGATCTCGACGCCGAGTGCGCGCAGTCGACGTGTCACCGAGCGACGACCCGGGCCGCTCAGACCCGGTGCGAGGACGGCTCCGCACACCAGCGTGACGGCGCGGCCGCGATCGGCCAGTTCCGCAGCGGTCTCGATCCCGGTCAGCCCGCCGCCCACCACACAGATCGGGGCGCCGGGCGGCGCCGCATCGAGAACGGCCGTCAACCGCCGCGCCTGTTCGAGATCGGCGATCGGATAGCCGAATTCGGCAGCGCCGGGGACCGTCGGGGTGGCGGCGCCGCTGCCGACGGCGTAGATCAGGTAGTCGTAGGGCAGTGGGTCGCCGTCGGCCAGGTGAACCCGTCGGGCCGCGGGGTCGATCCGGGTGGTCGTGTCGACCACCAGACGGACCCGCGGGCCGAGAACGTCGGCATAGGCGACGGTGGCGTCATCGGATCCGGTGACGAGTTGGTGCAGTCGGATGCGTTCGACGAACTCCGCCCGCGGGTTGACGAGGGTGATCTCGATGTCGGGCCGCAGTTGCAGATGGTTGGCCGCGATCACGCCGGCATAGCCGCCGCCGACCACGACGACCCGGGTGCGCTGCTCGGTCATGGTGTCTCCTATCTCAGGGGCCTGTGCCCTCAAGACACCGCGCGTCGCCGGATTGTGACAGCCGCGCCGCACATGTGGCTCAGATCACTCTCACACCAGTCCGTCACACCAGGCACTCACACCAGGCACTCACACAAGGCCTAGCGCCAGCATCGCGTCGGCCACCCGGATGAACCCGGCGATATTGGCGCCCGCCACGTAGTTGCCCGGCTGCCCGTACTCGTCGGCGGTGGACAGGCAGCGGTCGTGGATGCGGCCCATGATCTCCGCCAGCCGCACCTCGGTGTCCTCGAACGTCCACGAGTCGCGGGAGGCGTTCTGCTGCATCTCCAGCGCGCTGGTGGACACCCCGCCCGCGTTGACGGCCTTGCCCGGCGCGAAGACGACCCCGGACCGCTCGAAGCGCTTCACCGCCTCCGGGGTGCACGGCATGTTGGCGCCCTCGGCGACGATGCGGCAGCCCGACCCGATCAGCAGGTCCGCATCCGCGCCGGTCAGTTCGTTCTGCGTGGCGCAGGGCAACGCGATATCGCACGGCACCTCCCACACGCTGCGCCCGGCAATCAGGTGCGCCGCACCGCCCCGCGCCTCGACGTAGTCGGCCATCCGGCCGCGACGCAACTCCTTGATCTCCTTGAGGAGATCCACGTCGACGCCCTTCTCGTCGTGCACATAGCCGCTGGAATCCGAGCAGGCGATCACCGTGCCGCCCAGCGCGTGCACCTTCTCGATGGCGTACATCGCCACATTTCCCGACCCGGACACCACCACTTGCCGGCCGTCGAACGACTCGCCCCGCGAGCGCAGGATCTCGTCGACGAAGAACACCGCGCCGTATCCGGTCGCCTCGGTGCGGACCTGCGACCCGCCCCAGGTCAGTCCCTTGCCGGTGAAAACCCCGGACTCGTAGCGGTTGGTGATGCGCTTGTACTGGCCGAACAGGTAGCCGATCTCGCGCATGCCGACGCCGATGTCACCGGCCGGCACGTCGGTGTACTCGCCGAGGTGGCGGTACAACTCGGTCATGAACGACTGGCAGAACCGCATCACCTCGCCGTCGGAGCGGCCCTTCGGGTCGAAGTCCGAACCGCCCTTTCCGCCGCCGATCGGCATGCCGGTCAGCGAGTTCTTGAAGATCTGCTCGAAGCCGAGGAACTTGACGATCCCCAGGTACACCGAGGGATGGAAGCGCAGCCCACCCTTGAACGGGCCGAGGGCGGAGTTGAACTCGACGCGGAAGCCGCGGTTGATCTGCACCGTGCCGGCGTCGTCGAGCCAGGGCACCCGGAAGATGATCTGACGCTCCGGCTCGCACAGCCGGCGAATCACCGCGGTGTCGACGTAGTCGGGGTGTTTGTCGACGACGGGGCCGAGGCTGTGCAGCACCTCGAAGACGGCCTGGTGGAACTCCGCCTCACCGGGATTGCGGCGGGTGACCTCGTCGAAGATGTCGTGCAGGGTGGTGTTCAGCTGATTCATTTCACTCGGCCTGGTAGCGGGGGAAGACGCCCGACGGCGGCGGCAGGGCGGCACCGGGGGTGAGCCGGTTGGGCACCGCGGTGAACGCGCGTTGATCGGCGGGCTGGCCGAGCAGGTCGAGCAGCGTGGCCATCGACGTGGGCATCACCGGCTGGGTCAGCAGCGCGGCGATGCGCACCACCTCGAGGGTCGTGTAGAGCACGGTGGCGAACCGGGCGGGGTCGGTCTTGCGCAGCACCCACGGCTCCTCGGCGGAGAAGTAGCGGTTGGCCGCGCCCAGCACCGACCAGATCGCCTCCAGCGCCAGATGCATGGCGGTAGCCGCATAGTGCTCGCGCACCCGCTCCAGCAGTCCGTCGGCCGCGGCGAGCAGATCCAGATCCGCGGCGCTGAACTCGCCGGGCTGGGGCACCAGGCCGTCGAGGTTCTTGTTGACCATCGACAGCGAACGCTGGGCGAGGTTGCCGAACTCGTTGGCCAGGTCGGCGTTGATCCGGCCGACGATGGCGTCCTCGCTGTAACTGCCGTCCTGGCCGAACGGCACTTCGCGCAACAGGAAGTACCGCACCTGATCGACCCCGAAGGTGTCCACCAGCGCCACCGGGTCGACGACGTTGCCGACCGACTTGCTCATCTTCTCCCCCCGGTTGTAGAGGAAGCCATGCGCGAAAACCTTGCGCGGCAGCGGTATTCCCGCCGACATCAGGAAGGCCGGCCAGTAGACGGTGTGGAACCGGATGATGTCCTTGCCGATCATGTGCAGATCGGCCGGCCAATACCGTTGGTAGGACGCCGATTCGGTGTCCGGGAAGCCGACCCCGGTGAGGTAGTTGGTCAGCGCGTCGACCCACACGTACATCACATGCTCGGGGTCGCCAGGTACCGGCACCCCCCAGGTGAACGAGGTGCGGGAGATCGACAGGTCCTTCAGGCCACCGGAGACGAAGCTGACGACCTCGTTGCGCCGCACCTCCGGGGCGATGAAATCCGGGTGAGAGTCGTAGTGCGCCAGCAGTTTCTCGGCGTACGCCGACAGCCGGAAGAAGTAGGTCTGCTCCTCGGTCCAGGTGACCGGCGTCCCGGTCTCGGTGGCGACCCGGACGCCGTCGTCGCCGACGGAGGTCTCGGCCTCGGTGAAGAACCGTTCGTCGCGCACCGAGTACCAGCCCGCGTAGCTGTCGAGGTAGATGTCGCCGCGCTGCGCCATCCGCTCCCAGATGGCCGTCGAGGCGGCGTAGTGATCGGGGTCGGTGGTGCGGATGAACCGGTCGAAGGAGATGTTGAGCAGTTCCTGCAGGCGCTGGAACTCATCGGAGTTGCGGCGCGCGAGGTCGGCGGTCGCCATGTTCTGCGCCGCGGCGGCCTGCGCCATCTTCAGGCCGTGCTCGTCGGTGCCGGTCAGGAAGCGCACGTCGAAGCCGTCCAGCCGCTTGAACCGGGCGATCGCGTCGGTGGCGATGTACTCGTAGGCGTGCCCGACGTGGGGTGCGCCGTTCGGGTAGGCGATTGCGGTGGTGACGTAATACGGCGTGCTCATTTGATTTCAACCTTATTGGGTGGGCGAATACGGTGTTCGCGTGAGTCGCAGCCGTCCGGTGCCCCCGCCGCCAGAGCCGCTGGCCCCGTTGGTCGACGCGCACACCCACCTGGACGCCTGCGGCGCCCGGACCGCCGACGATGTGCACGCGATCCTGGACCGCGCGCAGGCCGTCGGTGTGCAGGCCGCGGTCACCATTGCCGACGACCTCGACTCGGCGCGTTGGGCCGCCCGGGCCGCGGACTGGGACGACCGGTTGTACGCGGCGGTCGCCCTGCACCCCACCCGGGCCGGGTCGCTGACCGGGGAGGCGCGCACCGAGATCGAACGGCTGGCGGGCAGCCCCCGGGTGGTGGCCATCGGGGAGACCGGACTGGACGCGTACTGGCCGGGCAAGCTGGACGGTTGCGCCGACCTGGCCATCCAACGGGAGGCCTTCGCCTGGCATATCGACCTCGCCAAACGCACCGGCAAGCCGCTGATGATCCACAACCGCGACGCCGACGCCGACGTGCTCGACGTGTTGCGTGCCGAGGGCGCCCCGCCGACGGTGATCTTCCACTGCTTCTCCTCCGGACCGCAGATGGCCCGCACCTGCCTGGACGCCGGGTGGGTGCTCAGCCTGTCCGGGACCGTCAGCTTCAGGAACGCGCACGATCTGCGCGCGGCGGCGGCGCTGATCCCGCCCGGGCAGATGCTGGTGGAGACCGACGCGCCGTTTCTGACCCCGCACCCGTTCCGGGGCGCGCCCAACGAGCCGTACTGCCTGCCCTACACCGTGCGGGCGCTGGCCGAACTGCTTGACCGCCCGGCCGAGGAGATGGCCGCCGAGGCCACCGCGACCGCCCGGGGGGTGTACCGACTGGCCTGACTGGGCGGGCGATTCCGGCGTCCGTGTTGCCCGCGACGGCGCGGTTCGTTACCGTCTCGTGACATAGCCGGAGCTTCAGACTTCCGGAAATCACGCCGTCGAGTCGGGACCTTCACTGTGAACGTGCTGCACAAACTCCACGAGGCGTCCTCACCCGCCCTCAGGCTGGCCGTGGCTGCGCTGCTGGTGGGCCTGGCCGGCGCCGGCTTCGTCGCACTGGCCTCCGTCAAGACCGTCACCCTCAACATCGACGGCACCGCGGTGACCGTCAGCACGATGAAATCGCGGGTCGCCGACATCATGGCGGAGAACGGTTTCACCGTCGGCGAGCGCGACGAGTTGATCCCCGGGGCCAGTCGGACGGTCGGCAACGCGGAGACCATCGTGCTGCGGCGCAGTCGCCCGCTGCAGATCTCCCTGGACGGCCGCGAACCCACCCAGGTCTGGACCACCGCCGCCACGGTCGACGAGGCGCTGGCGCAGCTGTCGATGGCCGACGCCGCCCCGGCCGCCGCGTCGCGCGGAAGCCGCCTGCCACTGCAGGGGATGGCGTTGCCGGTCGTCAGCGCCAAGACCGTGCAGATCGACGACGGTGGTGTGCTGCGCACGGTCCGGTTGGCGGCGCCGAACGTCGGCGGGCTGCTGGCCGCCGCCGGCATCCCGCTGCAGCAACGCGACGTCGTCATCCCGTCCGCCGCTGAACCGGTGACGGACGGTATGCGGATCCAGGTCACCCGGATCCGGCTGGAGAAGGTCACCGAGCGGGTTCCGTTGGAGCCGACCGCGCGGCGGATCGAGGACCCGACGATGAACATGAGCCGCAAGGTCGTCGAGGATCCGGGCGCACCCGGCGTGCAGGACGTCACCTTCGCCGTCGCGTTCGTCAACGGTGTGCCGACGGGCCGCCTCCCCGTCGCCAACACGGTCATCGTCCCGGCGCGGGACTCGGTGCTGCGGGTGGGGGCCAAACCCGGCACCGAAGTGCCGCCGGTGACCAACGGGGATCGTTGGGACGCCATCGCCCGCTGCGAGTCCGGGAACAACTGGGCCATCAACACCGGTAACGGCTATTACGGCGGGGTGCAGTTCGACCTGAACACCTGGGCGGCCAACGGTGGCCTGCGCTACGCGCCCCGGGCGGATCTGGCCACTCGGGAGGAGCAGATCGCCATCGCGGAAGTGACCCGGGCCCGGCAGGGATGGGGGGCTTGGCCGGTCTGCGGCGCCGGAGGCCATTGATGACAGTCGGGCTGCTGAGCCGGACCGACATCCGGAACCTGGCCAAGGAGCTCGACCTCCGACCCCGAAAATCGCTGGGCCAGAACTTCGTCCACGACGCGAACACGGTGCGTCGCATCGTGTCGGTGTCGGGAATCGCCGAGGCTGACCACGTCCTCGAAGTGGGTCCCGGTCTGGGATCGTTGACGCTGGCTCTGCTGGAACACGGTGTCGACGTGACGGCGGTGGAAATCGACTCGTCGCTCGCCGAGCGGCTGCCCAGGACGGTGGCCGAGCATGCGGACGGTGGTCAGCGGCTGACCGTGCTGAACCGGGACATCCTGGGTCTGCGGCGCTCCGAGGTGGCCACCCAGCCGACGGCGGTGGTGGCCAATCTCCCGTACAACATCGCCGTGCCGGCGGTGCTACACCTGCTAGCCGAGTTCCCCACCATCCGCACCATGACGGTGATGGTCCAGGCCGAGGTCGCCGATCGGTTGGCTGCCGATCCGGGGGGCAAGGAGTACGGCGTGCCCAGCGTCAAGGCGCGGTACTTCGGCGAGGTTCGCCGCTGCGGGTCGGTGCCACCGACGGTGTTCTGGCCGATTCCGCGGGTGCAGTCCGGGCTGGTGCGCGTTGACCGGTACGCATCGATGCCGTGGCCGGGGGACGACGAGTTCCGCCAGCAGCTTTTCACGCTCATCGACCTGGCGTTCGCCCAGCGCCGCAAGACGGCTCGCAACGCTCTGGCGGAGTGGGCGGGATCGGGTAACGCCTCGGCGGAGATGCTGCTGGCCGCCAGTATCGACCCGTCCCGCCGCGGCGAGACGCTGACCATCGCCGACTTCGTCCAGCTGCTGCAGCGGTCCGGCCGGATCTGACCGGCCGGATCTGACTGGCCGGATCTGACCGGCCGCCGGCGAACACCCGGTCATCGCCGCCGGGGCGCTACCCTCATCCGGTGCGCGACGGAAACACCGCGGCCGAGTGGGTGCCCACCGGGTCGGTGACGGTCCGGGTCCCCGGCAAGGTGAACCTGTTCCTCGGCGTCGGCGACCTCCGCCCCGACGGGTATCACGAGCTGACCACGGTGTTCCACGCCGTATCGCTCTGTGACGAGGTGACCGTCCGGGAGGCGGATCTGCCGTCCCTCCAGGTGTTCGGTGAGGGCGCCGCGGAGATCCCGACCGACGAGCGCAACCTGGCCTGGCAGGCCGCGGTGCTGATGGCCGACCACGTCGGCCGGGCTCCCGATGTCGAGATCACTATCGACAAGTCCATCCCGCTGGCCGGCGGGATGGCCGGCGGCAGCGCCGATGCCGCGGCCGTCCTGGTGGCCATGAACGAACTGTGGGAACTGGGCGTGCCGCGCCGGGACCTGCACGCGATGGCCGCCGAACTGGGCAGCGACGTCCCCTTCGCGCTGCACGGCGGGACCGCCCTGGGCACCGGCCGGGGCGAGGAACTCACGCCCGTCCTGGCCCGCAGCACCTTCCACTGGGTGCTGGCCTTCGGCGCCGGCGGCCTGTCGTCCGGGGCCGTCTACGCCGAGATCGACCGACTGCGGGAGGTGGGGTCGCCCCCTCGGCTGACCGACGCCGAACCGCTGCTCACCGCGCTGTCGAGCGGGGATCCGGCCCGGTTGGCGCCGCTGTTGGGCAATGACCTGCAACCGGCGGCGCTGAGCCTGGAGCCCGAACTGCGGCGGACGCTGCGCGCCGGCACCGAGGCGGGGGCGCTGGCCGGCATCGTGTCCGGCTCCGGACCCACCTGCGCGTTCCTGTGCTCGTCGGCCGATGCCGCGGTGGCGGTGGGCAGCGAACTGGCCGGGGCGGGGGTGTGCCGCACCGTGCGGGTGGCCAGCGGCCCGGTGCATGGCGCCCGGGTGGTGCCGGCGACCTGAGGTCTGCCCTGTTTGGCAGAAGTTTAAGGAGAGTCTAAGATGATCCGCGGTGACCACCAGCGGCCAGGCTCTGAACGCATGCGAATCGCCCACTGACAGTGGGCGAGGTAGCGCTGCGAGTCCGGCATCATCACCGATTCGAGACCGAAACGCTTCCCTGTCGTGCGGGCGTGCCGCACCCGCGGTGACTTTGGGCAGGCGGAATATTGACGTCCGGGTCGCTGAGTCACCGTCGACGCTGCGCCGGACGCCGAGGAGGTCGTCATGAGTCGTTTTACCGACAAGATGTTCCACAATGCCCGGACCAGTACCAAGGGCATGGTCACCGGCGAGCCCACCGAACCGGTGCGGCACACCTGGGGCGAGGTCCACGAGCGGGCCCGGCGGATCGCCGGCGGACTCGCCGCGGCGGGTGTCGGCCATGGGGACGCCGTCGGCGTGCTGGCCGGTGCGCCGGTCGAGATCGCCCCGACCGCCCAGGGCCTGTGGATGCGCGGTGCCAGCCTCACCATGCTGCACCAGCCCACGCCGCGCACCGACCTGATGCTGTGGGCCCAGGACACCACCAACGTCATCGACATGATCGAGGCCAAGGCGGTCGTCATCTCCGACCCGTTCCTGGCCGCCGTGCCGGTGCTCGAGGAGCGCGGCGTCACGGTGCTGACCGTCGCCGACCTGCTCGCCGCCGACCCCGTCGACCCGGTCGAGACCGGGGAGGACGACGTCGCGCTGATGCAACTCACGTCGGGTTCCACCGGGTCTCCCAAAGCGGTGGTGATCACCCACCGCAACATCTACTCCAACGCCGAGGCGATGTTCATCGGCGCCCAGTACGACGTCGACAAGGACGTCATGGTCAGCTGGCTGCCCTGTTTTCACGACATGGGTATGGTCGGCTTCCTCACCATCCCGATGTACTTCGGCGCCGAACTGGTCAAGGTGACGCCGATGGACTTCCTGCGCGACACCCTGCTGTGGGCCAAGCTGATCGACAAGTACAAGGGCACCATGACCGCCGCCCCGAACTTCGCCTATGCGCTGTTCGGCAAGCGGCTGCGGCGGCAGGCCAAGCCGGGCGACTTCGACTTGTCCACACTGCGTTTCGCGCTCTCCGGCGCCGAGCCGGTGGATCCCGCCGACGTCGAGGATCTGCTCGACGCGGGCAAGCCCTTCGGTCTCAAGCCCGAGGCGATCCTGCCGGCCTACGGAATGGCCGAGACCACCCTGGCGGTGTCGTTCTCGGAGTGCAATGCCGGACTGGTGGTCGACGAGGTGGACGCCGACCTGCTCGCCGCGCTGCGCCAGGCGGTGCCGGCCACCAAGGGCAACACCCGCCGGTTGGCGACCCTGGGTCCACTGCTGCACGACCTGGAAGCCCGCATCGTCGATGAGGATGGCAACCTGCGTCCGGCCCGCGGGGTGGGGGTCATCGAACTGCGCGGTGAGTCGCTGACCCCGGGCTACATCACCATGGGCGGCTTCGTCCCGGCCCAGGATGAGCACGGCTGGTACGACACCGGCGACCTCGGTTACCTCACCGAGGAGGGCCACGTCGTGGTGTGCGGCCGGGTCAAGGACGTCATCATCATGGCTGGCCGCAACATCTACCCGACCGATATCGAACGCGCCGCCGGCCGCGTCGAGGGGGTGCGGCCGGGATGTGCGGTGGCCGTGCGCCTGGATGCCGGGCACTCCCGCGAAACCTTCGCCGTCGCCGTCGAGTCGAATGCGTTCGAGGACCCCGCCGAGGTTCGCCGGATCGAACACCAGGTCGCCCACGAGGTGGTCGGTGAGGTAGGGGTGCGCCCCCGCAACGTGGTGGTGCTCGGCCCCGGGACGATCCCGAAGACGCCGTCGGGCAAGCTTCGCCGCGCGAATTCGGTGTCGCTGGTCACCTAAGCGGTCAGTGCACCTGGTTCTGCGCGGGCTTCAGGCCCACCCGGATCAGCAGTTCGGTTGCGTCGGCGGCCTCTTCGCACAGCAGGGGAACCTCGTCGCGCTCCTTGGCGCTGAACGGCTCCAGCACGAATGCCGCCGGGTCCTTACGGCCGGGCGGGCGTCCGATGCCGATGCGCACCC
>JAKOYE010000150.1 GCA_029780675.1 Actinomycetes bacterium | reverse complement strand
GTCGGCGCCGATGGCCACGCGCACTTCGAGCAGCACCGGCAGTTGCCACGCCAGCATGGCGACGCTTTCTTCCACTGGGCTGGGGCTGCCGTTGCGGTCGATTTCCTCGCCGACGACGAGAACCTGGTTGACCAGCCGGACGCCTTGCACGCGCAGGGTGGCGGCTTCGATGTCGCGGTCGCGCACCTTGCGCCCGAAGGGCCAGCCCTTGCCGTCGGGGCCGTAGGGCGGCAGCGGGGCGAGGTGCTGGCGCAGGGCGAGTTCGATGTTCCGGCGCAGGGTCTCTTCGCCGGCGCCGGGTTCGGGTTCGACGGCCACCGAGCAGGAGAGGCGCACGTATTGGGGCGGGGTGACGTAGAGCTCGGTGGTGACGAGGCGGCGCGGTTCGAGGTGGGCGCAGACGCGGCGCAGCATCTCCCGGTCGGGGGTGGGCTGGTCGGGCTGCAGCGGGTCGTAGGCGGGCAGCACGATCAGGGTGACCACGCCGGGTACGCCGTCCACCCGTTCGTGGGGTTTGTGGCGCGGCAGGAGGTGGGCGCGGCCGACGTGGACGCCGGGGGTGCCGAGGGCCAGGTCGGTGAAGTCGTCGGTGGCTACGGCGCGGTCGTTGTGGCGCAGCACCTGGGGAATGCGCGCGGTGGCTTCGGGGAGGGTTTCGGCGTCGGCGCCGCCTTCGGCGGGCAGGGGATTGTTGGCCTTGAGCGCGAGGGCGGCGGCGGGGGAGGCGCGCAGCACCCGGTTGATGCGTCCGGCGCCGAGGTTGCCGCGCACGCCGCCGCCGTAACGGTAGCTGAGGCAGCGGATGGCTTCGCCGGGCAGGGGCATGCGGCCGTGGATGCCGTCGCCGAAGGTGAGGCTGCCGTCGGTGGGGTCGAGGGTGTAGAAGGGATCGTCCGGCCCGGCCAGGGCGAGGTCGTCGACCGCCGTCCAGTTTTCCCAGCCGAGGGTGCCGAACACCTGAATCTGCTCGCTGCCGGCGATGACCGGGGTGTGGGCGAGGGTATAGCTCTGGCCGGTGCGTCCGTCGCCGTAGCCGAGGAGTTCAGCGGGGGCGGTGACGGCCTGCTCGACGCGCACCACGTTGGCGTCGATCCAGCGCAGGCGGATCGGCGGGTGGGTGGGGTCGACGCGGCCGACCCGGATCCAGCCGAGCACCCGGGCGGCGAGTTTGTCGTCGTCGAGACGGGGCGGGAGATCGCCCACGCCGAGGAGGTCGGCGTCGGGCGGCTCGAAGGAGGCGGCGGTCCAATTGCCGAAGGGTTCGGCGTCGGGGCTGGCTTTGGATTCGGGCAGGCGCAGGCGCACGGTGCCTTGACGGCCGAGGTTGTCGGTGGTGTCGGCGACTACGGCGAGGCGCTGGTAGAGCAGACGGTCTACCTGGGCGGAGGCGCCGGTGAAGCGGCCGGTGGAGATTTCCCAGCGCAGCGGCCAGCGCGCGGGGTCGGTGCCGGGGTCGGGGCAGCGATGGTGGTCGGTGGCGCCGCACAGGACGTCGTCGGTGCACAGGCCGAGGTTGAGAACCTGACCGGAGAGGCGCTGGCGGATCAGTTTGCGGGCGGCCGCGGCGTCGTTGCCGGTGCTGCGCAGGGCTTCGGCCAGGGCGGCGTCGGGGGCCAGCAGGCACAGCCAGATGCGCTGGTCGAGGCTGGCGCCGGTGGAGATCGGGGCCGGCAGGCGACCGCCGTCGGGCGGGGCCAGCGGCACCGCGCGGTATTGGTCGAGGGCCGGGGCGGTGGCGGTGCCGAGGTGGTCGGCGAGCAGGGTGCTCACGTTGTCGACGCCGCCGGGCAGCACCGGGCCGGTGTAGGGCTGCTTGACCCAGGCGCCGAGTTCGACCGGCAGGGCGGTGACTTCTTCGAGCGCCTGGAAGGGTACGTCGCCAGCGGCCAGTTCGAGGGTGGTGCTGCCGGTGCCGAAGTCGACGGGAATCGGCACGAAGGGGCCGCGTCTGGCTTCGAGGCGCACCATGGCGCCGGCTGCCCGCGCCGGTTTGGGGGCGATGGCGAGAAGCCGCAGGAATTCCAGCCGCGCCGCTTCGGGCACGCGGTTGAGGCGGTAGAGCAGGTTGTCGCCGAGGGCGGCGAAGAGTTCGATCAGCGCGATGCCGGGGTCGGAGGCGTTGTGATCGGTCCATTCGGGCGCGTGGATCGGAATGCGGCGGATCAGTTCGGCGCGAAGATCGTCGAAGGCGCGGTCGTCGAGTCGGGGCGGAATGATGGCCATCAGGCACCCCCGTTCAGGTAGAAGGGAAACACCAGGTTGTGGGCACCGGGTTCGCCGAGGATTTCATAGCGCAGGGCGATGCGCAGCACGGTGGCTTCCCGCGGGTCGGTATTGACGGTGACGGATTCGACGCGGATGCGGGCTTCGTCCCGCTCCAGCGCTTCGGTGACGGCGGCCCGGATCTGGGTGCGCAGTTCGAGGCTGTTGGGGGCGAACAGGAAGCGTCGCAGTCCGACGCCGAAATTGGGCCGGGCGATGCGCTCGCCGGGCTCGGTGAGGAGGAGGGTACGGATCGATTGCTCGACGGCGGCCGCGCCCTCGACCCAGCCGAAGCCGTCGCGGGTGACCGGCGGAAAGCGAAATCCACGGCCGAGCTTGTCGGTGCTCATGATCCCCTCTTGGGAAATGGTATGCAGAACTTGAGGAACAGCATCCAGCTGAAGGCGGGCAGCTTGATGAGGATCGAAAAGATGATGTTGAACAGGATCAGCGCGCAGATCGTGAGGATCGGGATGCCGAAGTTGCAGATCATGCCGATGCCGAAATCCCGCCGGGTGTCGGCCATCGCGTCGCCGACCTTGACGCCGGAGCCGGGCGGTGCGGCGATGCCGGCGAAGGGCTTGGCGCGGGCCCGGGCGATGCGCGGGATGTCGCGCAGCAGCTTGGGAATGTCGGGCATCTGGATGCTGGCCGGGCGAGCGCCGAGGAGATCGGTGGGGTCGGCGATGGAGAAGGGCTCGCTGCGCGGCGTCCAGACGATGCGCTCGGGCTCGCAGGGGGTGCGTCCGGCGAT
>JAKOYE010000141.1 GCA_029780675.1 Actinomycetes bacterium | reverse complement strand
TCGGGCGCACCGCCGCCGAACTCGGCATCGCGGCCACTCCTGAGTTCGAGTTGGCCAAGGTGAAACGCCTGGGCAGCGAGGCACCCGCTCACAGCCGACTGGAGGCCGGTGACGTGCTGGTCTATCGGGCGACGGAGGCCGGGGTCCGGGCGCTGTGGGGCAACCCCCGTTTCGCGCTGGCCCGTCAGGACCTGTTCCTGGTGTCGATCTCCGCCGAGAACGCGACCGCCATCAACGACCTCGAGGAGAACGAGGACATCATGGTGGTGGCCGCCGAGACCGCCCAGTCGCTGCGGAAGACGCACGCGCTTCCCGGTGCCCGATGCCTGGTGTCGGCCCCGTCCGCACATGTCCTGGAGGACCACCCGCTGATCGGCCTGTGGCAGAAGGTGGCCGGTAAGGCCCCACAGACCGGGAAGACGTGGACCGCACTGGCCATCCTGCTGGCGGTCATCCTGTCCAGTTCCTTCGGCCTGGCACCGGTGGAGATGATCGCCACCGCCGGGGCCGCCCTGATGGTGGTCACCCGGGTGCTGACCCCACGCTCGGCCGCCCGCGCGCTCAACTGGAACATCCTGGCCATCATCGCCGCGTCGGTCGGTCTGGGCACGATCGTGGTGAAGAGCGGTCTGGGAGACATCATCGCGGACTGGATCATCGACCTCTCCGGTGGTCAGGCGCTGGCCGTGGCGGCGGTGTTCGGTATCGCCACCGCGGTGATCACCAATGTGGTGACCAATGCCGCCGCCGCCGCGATCCTGACCCCGGTCGCGATCGCGGTCGCCGAGGATGCCGGGCTGAACCCGATTGTGCTGCTCATCTTGATCGGCACCTGTATATCGCTGACCTTCATCAACCCGATCGCCCACCAGACCAACCTGATGGTGATGGGTCCGGGCGGCTACTCCACGAAAACGTTCGTCCGGTTCGGCATACCCGTCACTCTGGTGGCGCTCACCGTCAGCATCCTGGTCGGCTGGGCGCTGCTGACCTAGCCGGCCCCTGCGCGCCTGCCCCGCGCGCCCGCCGCGCATCGACTGCCCCGCGCGCCCGCCGCGCATCGACTGAGGAATCCTGCAGACGTTTCTCGAGAGCGGGTCTGCGTGGCTCCTCACTCGACGTGAGGTGAGTATCGTCGCCGCTATGGCCACCCGTGATCACGGCGACCCGGGCGATGCGCCCACCATTCCGCCGCCGCTGACCGAGATCGCCGACCCGACCCGGCCGTCCGCGGCCGAGGAGGCGCGCACCATCGCCGCGTCGACGAATGTCGCGACCCTGGCCAGCCTGACCGCCGGGGGCGACCCGTGGGCGTCGCTGGTCACCTACGGCCTCCTCGACGGCGCCCCCGTGCTGTGTGTGTCACATCTGGCCGAGCACGGGCGGAACCTGGCCGCCGACCCGCGGGCCAGCCTGTCGGTGGTCGCCGACAGTGCCGGCAAGGGCAGTGCCGGCAAGGACAGTGCCGGCAAGGGCAGTGCCGGTAAGGACAGTGCCGGTAGGGACCCACTGGCCAGCAGTCGAATCACCCTCGCCGGAGTCGTGGAAACCCCGCGCGAAGACGAACTCGCCGCCGCGCGCGATGCGCATCTGGCGGGCGTGCCGGCGGCGCGGTTCTACATCGACTACAGCGACTTCACCCTGCGGGTGCTGCGGGTGCGGCGGGTGCGCTGGGTGGGCGGCTACGGCCGGATGGACTCCGCCGGCGCCGAGGATTACGCCGCCGCCGAGGCGGACCCGGTCCGACCGCACGCCGCGGGGGCGGTCGAGCACCTCAACGCCGACCACGCCGACGCACTGGCCGAGGCGGCCCGCGCACTCGGCGGCTACCCGGACACCGTCGCCGCGATCTGCACCGGGGTGGACCGCTACGGCCTCGACCTGAAAGTCGAGACCCCACGCGGGGTGGCCTACACGAGGACGGGATTCGGTCGCAGGCTGAACTCCATGGACGAACTACGCTCGGCCACCGTCGATCTCGTGCACCGGGCACGGCGCGGCGGTTGACTCCGGAAAGCTAACTCCCGAAGACTCGGCGCAGGAACTCCACCTGGTCGACTTTCGCCTGCGGATCGTTGTAGATGTCGAAGTGCCCGTAGGGGTATCGGCGGAGTTCACCGCGGGGCGCCGCCTGGGCCGCCTGCAGGCTGGGACCGGGCGGGGTGGCGAGGTCGCCGTCGCACACACAGAACAGCACCGGCATCGACAGCCGGCCGGCAAGCCGGCACGGCCGGAAGAAGACGACGGGCATCAGCGCGCGTGCGGTGACCTCGTTGCTCCAGCGCGTGTCGGGGTCAAGCATCGCGGTGAACCCCGGCACAGCGTCCGGTTGAGCCATGATCGCCACCGTCCCGGGCCTGCCGATGACCCGCAGGTGGACGGGTTTTGCACCCAGGCGCGCGGCCACCAGGTCGAGCGCCCACGCCAGCCCGATCCGTTTCAGCGTGCGATAGGGGATCTGCCGGATCACCGCCAGTCCGTCGGTGAACGGAGCCTGCGCGATCACCGCGGCGATCCGTGGATCACCCGCGGCCACGGCGAGCACGTGCCCACCGCTGAACGACGACCCCCACAGCACGATCCGGTCCGGGTCGATGCCCTCGGCGCGGCGGGCCCAGGCGATGACCGCCCGGTAGTCGTCATGCTGGGCGGTGAGGTCGAGAAATTGCCGCGGTTCCCCGGTCGACGCCCCGAAGTAACGGTAGTCGAACACCACAGCGGCGTAACCGGCCCGGCAGAACGCCTCCGCGTACCCGGGCAGACTGTCATCGCGGGTGGCGGAGAAGCCGTGGGCCATCACCACACACGGCACCGGGACGTCGACGGCGGGCCGGTACAGGTACGCGGCGAGTAGCTTGCCGTGCGAGGGGATGCGAATGTCGGCGCGATCCACCGGCAGGCTCCTCGCATCCGTTTCTTGGCCGTGAGTACCCTGGCGCAGGGTACGCCGACACGAGGAGATGGACGCATGGTTGACACCGGCGAACGGCAGACCCTGGCCCAACTCGGCGAGGAGCGGGGCTGGACGCGGCGGATCAGCGACGGGCGCGCCGACGCCTACGCCAAGGGCACCGTCCGGATTCGGGTGGTCTGGCAGGGGGACGACGCGATCAGCGGGTCGACGCTCTTTCACACCGACATGTACGAGTCCTACACCCGCGACCTGGCGACCGTCCGCGCCTGGTTCAAGCGGTAATCACGGTTAAGCGCTAGCCGGGTCCAGAACCTCCGCGAGTTTCCGCAGCGCCGGCCGCGGGTCCCAGGCCGGGTTGCCGTCGCCGAGGACCTGCACGACCACATGGTCGGCGCCGGCGTCGAGGTGGGCGGTGACCGACGCGGCTGCCTGTTCCACCGAGCCCATCCCGACGATGCCGCGGGCCAGCCTCTCCGAACCGCCCGGCACGAAGTCGGACTCATCGAAACCCTGTCGCAGCCAGGAGTTTCGGTAGTTCGGCAGGCCCGAGTAGATCTGCAGGTGCTGATGGGCGCGCCGGAGTTGTTCGTCATCGCCGATCGCAGCCCCCCCGGACTCTCCGGCGACCACGACGGCCTGCTCGGAGACCACCCACTTGTCCAGGCCGAGAATCTCCCGGGTGGCCGCGGTCTGGTCGGGGTTCACCAGGTAGGGGTGGGCGCCGTCGGCGTGGGTACCGGACAGCTCGATCATCTTGGGCCCCAACGCCGCCAGTAGCCGGGTGGGCCGCCCGGAACCCGGTTCGATCATCTCCGGCAGCGCGGCCATCCGGTCGAGATAGTTGCGCATGGTGGCCAGGGGTTTGGCGTAGGTGCCGCCAAGCATGTTCTGCACCAACGGTCCGTGGCTCACTCCAAGCCCGAGGACGAAACGGCCTGGGTGCAACGCCGTCAGGGTGCGCCCGCCGCCCTCCATCGTGCCCGCAACCCGGGCGTGGATATTGGCGATGCCGGTACCCACCACCAGTCGGCGGGTCGCGGCCAGGAACGCCGCCGACTCCACCAGGCAGTCCTTGAGGCCGACCTCGGGAATGAACAGCGAACCGTAGCCGAGTTCCTCGATCTCCTGGGCCACCTCCGCGGCCGCCGGCATCGGCCAGGTGTCACTGGCCCACCACACGCCGATCCGGGAGGGAAAGTCGATCCGGGCGCGCTCCGCACCGGTTTCAGCCACGGCAGACTCCTCTACGTTCGTCGGGGGCGAGGTCACTTCTCAGCATGGCCATCGGGCCCCTGGGGCCCGACGGCGGGGTCGGTTCCAGCGACGCCTTTGGCAGACTGTCGGCATGGGCAGCCCCGTCAGCTTCGATCTCTCCACCGTCTTTCGCACTGTGGCCCAGGCCGTCCCCGACAAGAGGGTGATGGTCTGGCGGGACCGTCGGCTCTCGTACTCGGAGATGGACGCCCGGATCGACGGGGTCGCGCACTATCTGGTGGCGCAGGGACTCGGCTGCCACACCGAGCGCGATCAACTCGCCGGGCACCAGTCCGGCCAGGACCATATCGGGTTGTACCTGCGCAACGGCAACGAGTACCTCGAGGCGATGATCGGCGCCTACCGGGCCCGCGTCGCACCCTTCAACGTCAACTACCGCTACGTCGAGGAGGAACTGCTCTACCTGCTCGCCGACTCCAACGCCAAAGCGCTGGTGTACGCCGCGGAGTTCGCCCCGCAGGTACAGGCCATCCGGGGTCGGCTGCCCAACCTGACGGTGCTCATCCAGGTCGACGACGGATCCGGGAACGAACCGCTGCCCGACGCGGTGGACTACGAATCCATCACCGCCACAGCCGAACCCGAAAGCGGGATGCCGACTCCCCGCGGGGATGACCTGTACATCCTCTACACCGGCGGCACCACCGGGATGCCCAAGGGCGTGCTGTGGCGCCAGCACGACATTTTCATGTCGGCGATGGGCGGCCGGGCGTTCCCGGCCGGTGAGGCGCTGACCTCATACGATGATCTGTCCGCTCAGGTGAAGGTCAACGCCGGGATCCGGTCGCTGCTGCTGATCCCGCCGTTGATGCACGGCGCCGCCCAATGGGGCGCGTTCAACACCATCACGACCGGTGGTTGGATCGCGATTCCCGATGATGTCGTTCGCTTCGACGCCGACGCCATTCTGCGGTTGGCCGAACGCGAACGGGTGTTGGGCATCCCGGTGGTCGGCGACGCGATGGCCCGGCCGCTTGTGGACCAGATCGAGAAGGGCGAGTACGACCTGTCCGGATTGCTGGCCATGACCAACGGCGGGGCACCGCTGTCCCCGACGGTCCGCGACCGACTGCTGACCGCGTTGCCCAACCTGATGATCCTCGATGCCGTTGGCGCCTCGGAGTCCGGCGCGCAGATGACGATGATCGCGACCAAGGGCGCCCAGGCCCGCGCCGCGACCTTCACCCCGATGGCCGACACCACGGTCGTCTCAGCGGATTTCACTCGCGTCCTCGGTCCCGGTAACGGCGAGGGCTGGCTCGCGCGCCGGGAGTTCGTGCCACTGGGGTATCTCGGGGACGCGGAGAAGACGGCGCGCACCTTCCCCACCATCGACGGGGTGCGCTGGTCGATCCCCGGCGACCGGGCGAACTACCTCGCCGACGGGAGCATCGAACTGCTGGGCAGGGACTCGGTGACCATCAACTCCGGCGGGGAGAAGATCTTCGCCGAGGAGGTCGAACGGGCGGTGGCCAGCCACCCCGCGGTCTACGACGTCGTGGTCACCGGCCGTCCTTCGGAGAGGTGGGGCAACGAGGTGGTGGCGATCGTCCAGTTCTCCGAGAACCACAGCGCCACCGACGCCGAACTGGCCGAGGCCTGCCGGGCCCACATCGCCGACTACAAGATTCCGAAGGCGTTTGTCCGCACCTCGAAGGTGATGCGCTCACCGGCCGGCAAGGCGGACTACCGCTGGGCCAAGTCGATCGCGACCGGCACCGCCGAGAAGTGACTGACATGTCCGGTGAATGGCGGCACACCGCCTGCATCCTGTGCGAATGTAACTGCGGCATCGTCGTGCAGACCAGCCCGGCCGATCAGGGTCGCCGTCTGCTCAAGATCCGCGGCGACAAGGACCATCCCGCGTCCCGTGGCTACACCTGCAACAAGGCATTGCGCCTGGACCACTACCAGAGCAACCCCAACCGACTGGCCTCCCCGCTACGCCGCCGCCCCAACGGCAGCTACGAGGAAATCGACTGGGACACCGCGATTTCGGAGATCGCTGAGGGATTCCAGCGGATCGCCGACACGCACGGCGGCGAAAAAATCTTCTACTACGGTGGCGGCGGTCAGGGCAATCACCTCGGCGGGGCCTACAGTGGCGCGTTCCTCAAGCCACTCGGCGCCCGGTACCGATCGAATGCGCTGGCGCAGGAAAAGACTGGTGAGGCCTGGGTCGATGCGCACCTCTACGGCGGGCACACCCGCGGCGAGTTCGAGCACGCTGAGGTCTCGGTGTTCGTCGGCAAGAATCCATGGATGTCGCAGAGCTTCCCGCGGGCGCGGGTGGTACTGCAGGAGATCGCCAAGGACCCCGACCGGTCAATGATCGTCATCGACCCGGTCGTCACCGACACCGCGAAGCTGGCGGACTTCCACCTTCGGGTCAAGCCGGGTTCGGACGCCTGGTGTCTGGCGGCGCTGGCCGCGGTGCTGGTTCAGGAGAACCTCTGCGACGAAACGTTTCTCGCCGACCACGTCAACGGCGTCGCACCGGTCCGCGCCGCACTGGCCGAGGTGCCGGTGGCCGATTACGCGAATCGCTGCGGCGTCGACGTGGACCTGATCCGGGCGGCGGCGCGCCGGATCTCCACTGCGGAGAGTGTGGCCGTGTTCGAGGATCTCGGCGTGCAGCAGGGACCCGACAGCACCCTGTGTTCCTATCTCGACAAGATGCTGTGGATTCTGACCGGTAGCTTCGCCAAACCCGGCGGACAGCATCTGCATTCGATGTTCGGCCCGCTGTTCAGCCACACAACCGGGGTCGGACGCACCCCGGTCACCGGCGCTCCGATCATCGGCGGCCTGGTTCCGGCCAACGTGATCCCGCAGGAGATCAACACCGACCATCCGGCCCGGTTCCGCGGGATGATCGTCGAAAGCTCCAACCCCGCGCACTCCCTGGCTGATTCGCGGGCCTGCCGGGCAGCGTTCTCGGCACTGGAGTTACTGGTCGTCATCGATGTCGCGATGACCGAGACCGCGCGACTGGCGCACTACGTGCTGCCCGCCGCCAGCCAGTACGAGAAGCCCGAGGCGACATTCTTCAATCTCGAGTTCCCGCACAACACCTTTCACCTGCGGCGGCCACTGTTCGACCCGCTACCGGGCACCCTGCCGGAACCGGAGATCTGGGCCCGGCTGGTGCGGGCGCTGAACCTGATCAGCGAGAAGGATCTGCGCCCACTCCACGAGGCCGCCGCAACCGGCCGGGACGCCTACACCTCCGCCTTCTTCACCGAACTGGCGGCCAACCCGGCGCTGACCAGGGCACTACTGTTCGTGTTGTACGAAACCCTGGGTCCGACCCTGCCCGAAGGACTGCAGGGGGCCGCCGCGCTGTGGGGCCTGGCGCAGAAGGCGGCGTTGAGCTACCCCGAGGCGGTGCGCCGGGCCGGATACGCCGACGGCAACGCATTGTTCGACGCCATCCTCGACGCACCGTCGGCGGTGACGTTCACCGCGCATGAGTACGCCGACGACTTCGCCCTGATCAGCCACTCCGACCACAAGATCGCCCTGGAGATCCCGGAGCTGCTCGACGATCTGAGCGGGTTGCGGGACCGTTTCCCGGGGCTGACCACCGCCGAGTTCCCGATCGTGTTGTCCGCCGGCGAGCGCCGGGCCTTCACCGCCAACGACATCATCCGCGACCCGTCCTGGCGCACCCGGGACGTCGACGGTGCCCTGCGGGTCAGCGTGGCCGACGCAGAGAGCCTGGGGTTGCGGACCGGCGGACGGGCCCGGATCACCACCGCCGCCGGCAGCGCGGAAGCCACTGTCGAGGTGAGTGACGCCATGCAGCCCGGACACGCGTCGCTGCCGAACGGGTACGGTGTGGACTTCACCGGCGCCGACGGCCGGGTACATCGCCCCGGCGTCGCACCCAACGACCTCACGTCCACCGACTGGCGCGATGCCTACGCCGGCACCCCATGGCACAAGCACGTCCCGGCCCGCATCGAAGCGGTCGCGACGGGCTGAGGGCGGCGACGATGCCGATCAGGGACGGCTGATGATCCTGACGTTGTTCCGATTGGCACCCGGCACCCGCCAGAACATGTCGTCGTCGAAACGGTGGAACAACTGCGGCGGCAGCACCGTCTGACGGGGAATGAACTCCACCTTGCGGCGGATGGTGTGCAGACCGGGCGCTCCCAGTGCCAGATCGAACTCGTCGGCGTCGTAGACGACGTTGTCGAAGTCGTGCTCGAACCACGGTTCGCCGATGAACTGGTAGATCGCCTCGAGGGTGCGCCGCGGGCTGGTCACCAGCGCGTCATATTCGACGAGGATCATGGCGTTGGCCTGCTCGCCGAAGAACCCGTCCTTGAGCGCGTCGAGGGCGTACCCGACCAGCCCTTCGGAACTGGCCACCGCCATGATGCGGGAGAACACCGTCCCACCGGACTCGTACCCGAACATGCCCGAGGGCTCGAATGCGTTGCGGCGCACCAGGCGTTCGATGGAGTCCATGATCCAGTTCACATCGCGGACGCAGCAGATCACCCGAGCGTCGGGGAACAGTTGGGTGAGCGCCGGAAGTTTCGCCGTCCACATCCGGTTGGTGTCGAACACCACCTTGGTGGTCTGCAGTTCCCGGTAGTAGTTCGAGAACAGCCCGGTCAGCACGTCCCGGCGCTGAACCGGGTCGATGAACACCGCCGACTCGTTGCGTCGGCTCATCGACTTCTCCAACGCCATGTACATCGCCGCCACCGGACTCGACATCCCGGCGTGAAACCGGGGATTCTGCCGCAGAATCCCGGCCAACAGCGTCGAACCCGACCGCGGCAGACCGGAAATGAAGTGAATACCGTGCTGCATGGATACATCTCCCCGATCTGTGTTCGCCGAGACCGTACATGCAGAATCCGCACGCCGTCGCCGACGTGCAGATTCTGCCTAGACTTACGGATCCTTATTCGGTGTTGAACGCTCCGGTGCCGCCGCCACCTCCGCCACCGCCCGCGCCGCCGATTCCGCCGGTCGGTGGCTGACCCGGCGTGCCCGCAGAGCCCTGGTAGCCGTTTTGATTGCCACCGGTACCTCCGGTGCCGCCGGCACCACCGGCACCGCCGGCCAAGCCGTTGCCACCCGTACCACCGACGCCGCCATCGCCACCGGTGCCACCGTAGGCATAGCCGCCGCCACCGACTCCACCCCGGCCACCCGCACCACCTGCGCCACCGTTGCCCGTGCTGCCCGCACCTCCGGCGCCGGATCCGGGCTGGCCACCGGTGCCACCGCGGCCTCCGCGACCTCCGGGGCCGCCTGTCGCGCCGTTCGGATCGCCGTAGGCCCCCTCGGTGCCGGTACCGCCCGTGCCACCGACCCCGCCACTGCCGCCGGTCCCGTTTGTTCCACCGGCACCGGCCGAACCCCCGACGCCACCCGCGCCACCAGCCCCACCGGTTGCACCCTCACCGCCCCAGCCACCGGCACCGCCGTTACCGCCGGTGCCGCCACCACCCGGGTTGCTGGCCGACCCCGCTCCACCGCCGGCCGATCCAGCGGCACCTCCGGTCCCACCGGCACCACCCTCGTAACCGGCATTGGTGCCCGAGCCGGGGCCGCCGCTGCTGCCGTTACCGCCCTTACCACCGTCACCACCCTGGCCGTTTGCGCCACCGGCACCGGCAACCCCGCCGGTCCCACCGGCACCACCAGCACCACCGGCAAGTCCCACGCCTTGGCTTGTGCCATTGCCGGCGCCACCGGCACCACCAGCACCACCGTTGCCGCCGTTGCCGCTGTTACCGGCCGCCCCGGCGCCGCCGCCTGCCGCACCGCCGGTACCGCCGGCACCACCGCTGGCACCCGGATTGCCTGGCTGCCCGGTCTCGGCCGGCGCGCCACTCGCCCCGGCTGCCCCGTTGCCACCGTTTCCGCCGTCGCCGTTGCGGCCGCCGAGGCCGGCTGAGCCGCCAGTGCCGCCCGGCCCGCCACTGGCACCGGCAGCGGTCGCGTTTCCTCCGTTGCCGCCGGTACCACCGTTTCCGTTACTACCGGCACCGCCCGCTCCAGTGCCGCCGGCACCGCCGTTACCACCCTGCGGACCACTGGCTCCAGGGATGTAGGTGGCATGACCGGCGGCTCCGCCGTCACCGCCAGCGCCGCCCACGCCGCCCGTAGCACCCGCACCGACACCAGCCCGGCCACCATTGCCGCCATTGCCCCCGCTGCCGGCACCGTCTACGTAATAGTCGTATCCGTAGCCGCCGTTGCCGCCGTCGCCGCCGTCCCCGTTCGTTCCGCCGGGCCCACCGTCGCCGCCGCTGCCACCGCGGCCGCCATTGCCCCCGGCATAGGCGGAGTACCCGATGCCATCGGCACCTGCACCACCATTCCCGCCGCGGCCGCCGTTTCCTGCCGCGCCGCCCGATCCGGCATGGCCGCCAGCGCCGCCGAAACCACCGTCCAGAGGCCCGTCGACCTTGTTGGCGTACGACGCCCCGCCGTCACCGCCGGCTCCGCCGTTGCCGTTGGTTCCCTGAGCCGATGCGTTCCCGCCGGCACCACCGCGCCCACCGTTGCCGCCGGCTGCACCCCAGGATTCCGGGGTTTTCGCGCCGCCGTCGCCGCCGGTACCACCTGATCCGCCCACACCGCCGTTACCCGCTCCCAAGCCAGCCGCACCGCCATCACCGCCGGTACCCCCGTGACCGCCGGCGTAGTAGGCGCCATTGCCATACGACGTCGCGCCACCGTTACCGCCGGCACCGCCGGCCCCGCCGTTGCCGTTGGTGCCGCCGGCCACCGCCGAACCACCGGCACCGCCGGTACCACCCCGCCCGCCGTTGCCACCCACATAGGTGTTGTCGTGGTAGCTGTATGCGTAGCCGCCGTCGCCACCGTGGCCACCGGCACCGCCGTTGCCGCCGACACCACCGGCCCCGGCGCCCTGGCCGGCGTCACCGCCGGCACCGCCGCGGCCACCGGCACCGCCGGGGCCCTCGTAGTAGTAGTAGTTGTAGTAGTAGCGCGGGGTCGGGCCGCCGCCGTCGCCACCCCTGCCGCCGTTGCCACCCGTGCCATTGACGCCGCCCGCGGTCGCCGCCCCGCCGGCCCCGCCGGCACCGCCATCGCCACCCGGGTTGTTGAACGTCCCGTCGCCGCCGGAGCCGCCGTGCCCGCCGGCCCCGCCCACACCAGCCGCGCCGGCACCCTGACCGGCGTTGCCGCCGGTGCCACCGGCACCACCGGCACCGGCGCCGACGGCGCCCCAGTCGACATTGGGTCCACCGCCGTAGCCACCGTCGCCACCGCGGCCGCCGTTGCCGTTCTGGCCACCCGCGGTCGCCGCGCCGCCGGCGCCACCGGTGCCGCCGTTGCCGCCGTTGCCGCCACCACCGACGTAGTAGCCGGCGTTCTCGCTGTAGCCACCGTTGCCACCGGCACCACCGTTTCCACCGACACCACCGGCGCCGGCACCTTGGCCGGCATCGCCACCGGCGCCACCAGCGCCACCGGCACCGCCGGAGTACCACGACCGAGATTCGCCCTCGCCGCCGTTGCCGCCGTTGCCGCCGTTGCCGTTGACACCGCCCGCGCCGGCAGCACCGCCGGTACCACCGTTGCCGCCGCCATACCCGTTAGCCCCGATGTAGGGGCCCGAGTTGTAGGCCCCCTGCGAGCCGTTGCCGCCGTTGCCGCCGTTACCCCCGACGCCTCCGCCGCCAGCTCCGCCGCCGGCCGCGCCACCGGCGCCGCCGTTACCGCCCGCACCAGCGTTGTAGTAGTAGTTGTAGTTGTAGTAGGTGTAGCCGTAGACGCCGTCACCGCCGTTACCGCCGGTGCCGCCGTTACCGCGGGTGCCCCCGGTCCCGGCGTCGCCACCGGCGCCGCCGGTACCACCATTGCCACCCGCGCCGCCGTACCCGCCGGCTGTCGCGCCGTGGCCACCGGCGCCACCGTTACCGCCGGTGCCTCCCGCACCGGCGCCACCACCGGCACCACCGGCACCGCCATCACCGCCGGTGTACTCACCGGCGCCACCGGCACCACCGGCGCCACCGTTGCCGCCGCGACCGCCTGCGCCGGCGGTGCCGCCGCTTCCACCGGACCCACCGGACGCACCGGCACTGCCGCCGGTGCCCCCGTTACCGCCGTCACCACCGACACCGCCGAGCGCACCAGCGCCGACACCTGCCCGACCGCCGCGGCCGCCAGCGCCCCCGGCACCGTAGTCGTAGCCGTAGCCGCCGTTGCCGCCAGCACCACCGTCACCGTTCTGTCCACCGGTCCCACCGTTGCCACCGGCGCCACCGGTGCCGCCGTCTGCCCCGGTGTAGTTGTTCGGGTAGAGAGGGTTGTACCCGTTTTCGCCGTCGCCGCCGCGGCCGCCGGTGCCGCCGTTACCCCCGACACCAGCGGCTCCGGCACCGTGGCCGGGGTTTCCACCGTTGCCACCGGCACCACCGGCACCACCGCCAGGGGCCTGCCAAGGGGCATAAGGTCCACCGCCGTAGCCACCGGCGCCACCGTTGCCGCCGTTGCCGTTCTGGCCTCCTGCGGTCGCAGAACCTCCGGCACCACCGGTACCCCCGGTGCCTCCGTTACCAATACCGTCCCGGAGGACTTCGCTGTGGCCGCCCTTGCCACCTGCTCCGCCGTTTCCGCCGACGCCGCCGGCGCCGGCACCCTGTCCGGCGTTGCCGCCGGCACCACCGGCGCCGCCGGCACCACCGTTGTAATAGAACTGGTTGGCGCCATCCGCACCGTCGCCGCCGTTGCCGCCGTTGCCGTTGGTGCCGCCCGCCCCGGCGGCGCCACCGTGGCCGCCGTTGCCGCCGTCATACCCGTTCGGACCGGTGTAGTAGCCGTAGTAGCCCGACGTTGAACCGTTGCCGCCGTTACCGCCGTTGCCGCCGACACCGCCGACACCGGCGCCGCCGCCGGCGGCACCGCCGTCGCCGCCGTTACCGCCGCTTCCGCCGTAGTAGTAGTCGTAGCCGGGGTGGTAGCCGCGGGTGGCGAATCCGCCGTTGCCGCCGGTGCCGCCGTTACCGCGGGTACCGCCGGTTCCGGCGTCACCGCCGGCGCCGCCGGTTCCACCGTTACCGCCGGCCCCGCCGTACTCACCGGCTGTCGCGCCGTGACCACCCGCGCCGCCGTTACCGCCGGTACCACCGGCACCGGCACCGCCACCGGCACCGCCGGCACCACCATTACCGCCGGTGTAGCCGCTATTGGCCCCGGCACCGCCGTTACCGCCGTTACCGCCGCGGCCGCCGACTCCGAGTCCACCGCTGGCCCCGGCGCTGCCGCCGGTGCCGCCGCTGCCGGCAGCGCCACCGGCGCCACCTGCGCCGTTGGTGCCCGCGTTACCACCGGTACCGCCGGTGCCGCCATGGATATTGGTGCCATTGCCGATACTGCCCTGGCCGCCGTTACCGCCGTCGCCGGGAGCGCCCCCCTTGCCGCCGACCCCGCCGCTGCCGTTGAGGCCACCGTTGGCCGAACCACCCGCACCGCCGGTCCCACCGGCACCACCCATGCCACCGGCACCACCCGAACCACCGGCCGCGGTGTCCGTGCCTATCGAGTCACCACCACGGCCGCCGGTGCCGCCCTGTCCGCCGGCACCGCCGGTACCACCCTTACCTCCGGCACCGGTCGTCGACGGGGCACTGCCACCGGCACCACCGGCACCACCACGGGCACCGACACCGCCACTGCTGCCGTCGGTGCCGGTAGCAGCATCGGTGCCACTGGCACCGGTGATCCCGATACCACCGGCGCCACCGGCACCACCAGCCCCACCGTTACCGCCGAGCGTGCCACCGGTACCCCCCTTGCCGCCGTTACCGCCCACGGCCGCCGCGGTGACCTCATCACCATCGCCACCGCGGCCACCGGCACCACCGGCACCGCCGTTACCGAGTGTTCCGCCGGCACCGCCGTTACCGCCGTTACCGCCGGCCACCCCGACGACCGTCGAGTTCCAGCCGTCACCACCGTTACCGCCGTGGCCGATCCCGCCACCGCTTCCGCCTGTCGCACCGGTCTGCCCGGCCGTTCCGCCCTTACCGCCGGTACCCGCCGCACCACCGGTACCGCCGACACCACCGACACCGCCGACACCCTCGCCGCCGTTACCGCCGTTACCGCCGTTGGGGAACGCCTGGCTGCCCTTGCCGCCATTACCGCCGTTCCCGCCGCCCCCACCGGAACCACCGGTCCCGCCGTTACCGCCATTGCCGTTGACACCACCGATCCCGGCGTCACCACCGCGGCCGCCGGCACCGCCGTTACCACCGGTCCCGCCCGAGCCGCCACCACCGTTGCCGCCATTGCCGGCCGGGGTGGTGTCGGTGGCGTCAGCACCGTCAGCACCGTCAGCACCCTGAACACCGGATCCGCCCGCGCCACCGGTACCGCCGTGACCGCCATCGCCGCCGGCGGTGCCACCCGTCCCGCCGGCGCCGCCGGCACCGCCATTGCCACCGGCCGCGGCATCCCCGCCACGGCCGCCCGCACCGCCGTCACCGACCCGGCCACCGGCACCACCGGCGCCACCGTTACCGCCATTGGGGTCCGGGGCGAGAAGGTCCAGCACCGGGCTGTACCCGTCACCACCGGCACCGCCGTCACCACCGGAGATCACCGCCGTGCCACTGGACCCCGTCGACCCTGACTGCGGGTTGCTGCCCGCCCCTGCCGCACCACCGACACCACCATTAGCGGCAATACCGTTCAGTTAAGACTACATGGGTGTAATTTGTTGGAGTGCCTCGTAGTGGTTGGGTGAAGCCGGTATCGGATCGTCGGCTCTCGGACTTGGTGTCGGTGGGGTTGCTGACCAAAGTGTTTCCACCGGACGTTGTTGATTCCGTGGTCGCGGAATGTGGTCGGACCGAGCAGCGGAGTCGGGCGTTGACGGCCCG
>JAKOYE010000134.1 GCA_029780675.1 Actinomycetes bacterium | reverse complement strand
GTACGGAACCCCGAAGTCGGGGAAGACCTCCTCCACGCAGGGAAGCGCTGATGCGAAGTCGGGGAACGCGACCGCGATCTCGTCCGGCCGCACGCCGGCGGCGACCAGATCGCGGATCTCCTGCGCGATCGCCCGGACCTCGCCCTCCCGGTCACGCCGCTCTGCGAGACGGACGAACCCGCAGCAGTCAACGGGCTCGGATCGGGAGAAGAGGGCGGCGAGGCGTGAGCGGCGGGTGTCCGGCGCATCCCCGGAGATGACCGTATCCTGGAGCAGCCACTCACCGTCGTCGGAAAAGACCGCCGGATTTTTGCCATAGGGAATCGAGTAATGAAACTCCTCCGCAGACTCCCGCAGAGAGAAAAGGAGGTCGCGTTCGAGCGGCATCGGCTCGAAGAGGCCGTAGATATAGATCATCCGGAACCACCCCGTCTCGGAGAGCATCCGGGTCACCCGGGCAAAGAGCGTATTCTCGTCGACAAGACCGTGCTCGTCGAGGAACCGGAGGTAGGCGTCGAAGAGGGCGGCGATCTCGGCGCTTTTGGCGCTCGCAAGGTCGCCGAGGGCGGCCGGGTAATTGACCTTCCGCATGATGAGTACTTCAAAAAGGGTCGCGAGTTCGTCGACGGCTCCGGTCCCGGCGAGAAGCGGGTACCTGCCGGCGGCGAGGATGCGGGCGAGGATGAGCCGGGACTCGGCTTCGGTGTTCAGCGTCTCCGACGTTGCATAGTCGAGAAAGACTTTCCGGGCGAACCCGGAGAGGGTGGTGACCGCGTCGGCGACGAACGGGACACCCTGCTCCCCGAGGCGGCGGGCGACCTCCCTGGCGAGGTAGGACGTCGGGACGATGAAGACGGTGCCGAACGGGTCGCGGGCGGCGGCTTTCCGGAACTCCGCGATGAACATGTCGAGGCCCTCCCCGGGCAACTGGCGGTACAGAACGGTTGGGGACATCCCGGTGATCTCTCCTGAGGAGAAGGTGGGGGTGAAAGAAGCATGAGTGTTGTTATTTGGGTCTGGGAGGGGGTTGGGATCGCCTGCTTTAAGTGCGGAACGTAGAGACGTACTGAACGCTCATAGACACGAGCTTCTGCCGCCACTACACCGGCGACGGCACGCCGCCGTCGAACCGCTACTGCCGGGTCTGCCCGCAGGCAGCCTGCGACCGGCTGTGGCGGCGGGTTATCGATCTCGCCGCATCAAACGGCGGAAATCCGGTCCCGCTCCCACCGACGCGTGCAGTGCTCTTCCCGAACAAGAACGCCGATTTCGTCCGGCTGCAGGTCAACTGCCGGTGGGGCCTCCCGAAGGAGGACTTCCTCCACTACGTCGCCACCGGCCACGCCGGGATGGGCCGGCGGGGGCAGCGCAGCGATCCCCGGGCATCCCCGAGCTGCACCCGGCAGGAGCCGTACGTTCAGGCGATCGTCGAGCTGCTCGGCGGGATGGATATACCAGAGATACGGGCGGTGCGGGAGGTGCAGGGCGGGTGAACTGCGGAGGAGGCCGCACTCTCATCCCCAGCCCTGGCCGTACTCCAGCACGGCGACTAAATAGGTTTTAACTTGCGGGGGTGAAGGGGGCGGAGCGGGAAGTCCCCACCGTTCACGATGGGGATGAAAGCGGAGCCGCCCTTCCTTCCTGCGATAGATATATTCCTCTTGAGTATTCTATTATCATTCACCCAACATGAGGTATAAACTTGATAGGTCTGCACATTCGGTACAGGTACGTCAGGACAGGTAAGCCTCGATGCGCT
>JAKOYE010000114.1 GCA_029780675.1 Actinomycetes bacterium | reverse complement strand
GGCCACCATCGCCAAAGACCTGCTGCACCTGGCCGACATCAAGATCCTGCACGGGCAACGCGCTGGCGTCGCTGAAGACCTCGACACCATGCTCGGGCTGGGTCCGATGGCCCGCGACCTGATCACCGGGTGGGCCATGCAATCCAAGGGCCGCGCCCTGTGGTGCGTGGGCGAGCAGACCTACAAGGTCCAAACCGTCCTGCACCCGGTGGAGCGGGAACTGACCTTCACCAACGAAGCCATCGCCACCGCCGCCTGAAGACGCCACCGCGATGAAGAAGATTGCCGCCGTCCTAGGCTCGTTGTCGGTGCTGCTGTTCGTGCCGCTGTTCGCTGCAGCCTTCCTGGTCAGCGCACAAACCCCCGCCGTGGCCGAACAGATCCGCGCCACGCAATGCAGCAGCGGCGCGATCCCCGCCACCGGCGCCTGGCGGCCACCCTTCGCTCAGGCGTACGCCCTGACCAGTGGTTTCGGGCAGCGGTACGACCCGGTCTACCTGCGATGGCAACTGCACGCCGGGCAAGACCTCGCCTCCCTGCCCGGACCCGGGCCCGTCGTGGCGGCCGCCGCCGGCACGATCAGCCACGCCGGCACACTCGGCGGGTACGGCAACGCCGTGATCATCGACCACGGCGGGGGCCTCCAAAGCCTGTACGGCCACATGGCCAGCATCAACCCCGGCATCGCCGTCGGCGCCACCGCCTGGATGGGCCGACCTCTGGGGGTCGAAGGATCCACCGGCGCATCGACGGGCAACCACCTGCACTTCGAGCTGCGGCAGAACGGCACCCCGATCGACCCGATCCCGTTCATGCTCGCCCACGGCGCCCCCCTCACCGGCCAAGCCGTCGCCCCCTCACCCCCACCCGGCGCAGGTATCGTGCCCACCGACGTCGAAGGCGGGATCGGGTTCGCCCTGCCCGCTCCCGGCCCCGACCGCCGGGCGTCGCTGACCAACCCCGCCCTGCCCATCCCCGAGAACATCAAGACCCTGTACGTGGCCGCGGCCGCCCGGTACAAGCTGCCATGGACGCTGCTAGCCGGTATCGGGATGGAAGAGACCGGACACGGCCGCACCAAGGCAGTCTCCAGCGCCGGCGCCCAAGGCCTGATGCAGTTCATGCCCGCGACCTGGGCCACGTACGGCGTCGACGGCGACGGCGACGGACGCGCCATCATCACCAACGACGCCGACTCGATCTACACCGCCGCGAACTACCTCACCAAACTGGGGGTCTCCACCGGCGGTGAAGCCGGAGTCCGCACCGCGATCTTCGGCTACAACCACGCCACCTGGTACGTGAACGATGTCCTGTACTACGCCCAGGCCTACGGCGGCGGAACTATCTTGGGCGACCCCAGCGACTGCGGCCCCGGCGGCAACGGCAACCCCAACCTGCCGCCCCTGACAGGCGAACGCGTCGCCGCGATGCTGACGTGGGCCAAAGCCCAGATCGGCAAACCCTACGTGTTCGGTGCCAACGGGCCCGACGCCTACGACTGCTCAGGATTCACCCGCGCCGCCTTCGCCCAGATCGGCATCACCATCCCCAGAACTGCTGGCGCGCAACGTAATTGGCTCGCCGCCGGCAACGGCTACCGCGTCGCTGCGGGCCAAGAACGCCCCGGAGACCTGATCTTCTGGGACTCCAACCTCGGCCCCAACCAGATCGGCCACGTCATGATCGTCTGGGACCCCGCCACCACGACCACGATCGAAGCCCAAGGCACGAGCACCGGCATCGGCCAGTTCTCCTACTCCAGCGGACCCACCCACCACATCTTCGAGATCTGGCGCATCGGCAACCTCAGCGACACCCCGACGATCTCCCAAGCCGGGTGAGCTTCCGGGCCTCGGCCCGAGAAAGGTCACGATCACCTGAGGGATCGGCGGATCGAGGACACTTAGTACGGCATGAACGCCTTCAGGCGCTCACGCCGCACAGGAGGAACCTTGGATCCGGAAGGGCATCGTTTGCCGGTCGCGAACGCAGCGACTGTACAACGGCTTACCCGGATGAGCGCCGAGGAGCACGAAGCTCGGCTTCGCTACGACGCGGAGACCGTGTTCCAGCTCCAGTTGAATGCTTG
>JAKOYE010000105.1 GCA_029780675.1 Actinomycetes bacterium | reverse complement strand
GGCGGTAGTCAGGGCGATGCCGGTCTCATTGCCATACTGGATCGTCATGCCCGCGAGCGGGAGTGCCGGGTCGGTCGGGACGATCTCGATCTGCTGTCCGGGCTTCCGGACGATGTTCGTTGCCATGTCTCATCTCCCCCGGGCGGCGGCTTTTGCCTCCGCCTCCGTCATGCCGAGTTTCATGAACCCGGCGACGAGTTCCTTGTCCGTCTCTTCGAGGGTCTTAGTCTGCCCGCCGGATGCCCCAGCGCCCATCCCCTCGATCTTGCCGGCGCCGAGTTTCGCGAGATACTCGGCCTCGGCCTTGACGGCCGCCTCGATCTTCGCGGTGTAGGTCGCCTCATCGAGTTTGCCGTCCTTGACGACCGGCGCCTTCGCGAGCGCCTCGGCAACCCGCGTCTTCGAGATCTCCGGCAGCGTTGACGCCTTGACCTTCGCCTCGACGAACGTCCGCGCCTCGATGAGGAGTAGTGCCTCCTTGAGCCGGGCGTTCTCCGCCTTCGCCTCTTCGAGGGCCTTCTCGGTCTCGGCGAGTTTCTTCTCCTGCTGTGCCTGCGCCTCCTTGCGGGCGCTGTCGTTCTCGATCTCCTTCCGGAGCGCCTCGACGATCTCGGGGTGCTCCTTGCGGACGGACTCGAGCGTGAGTTTCTCGGGTTTTTCTCCTACCATGGATTTTCCTGCTTCGGTTTTTTGTTCATCTGTCGGTTCTGGGGGCCGAGCGGCCCGGAACGCTTCGGCGATGGCCCCGCCCCTGCCGGGCACGGTGACGAAATCGACCGAGCGGGCGGCGACGATCCGGGTGATGATGTCACCCTTCTTCCCCTCCGCCTCGCCCGGCTTCGACTCGCCCCACACGTAGTGGGACAGTCCGATGTACGGCCCCATCTCCGCGACGTGGTCGCGGTAGGCGCTGAACACCTTCGCCCGGGCATAGACTCCGGGGCCTTTTGGCCCGTGCTCGTCCCACCGGGCGTCCTCGGTCAGGACCCCGGCGAGGTCGCGGAGGTCGCGCTCCGGCCGCTCTTTCTCGTCGCTCTTGCTCGGGTGGTTCCAGTACATCTGGAGCCCGGCCGCGTAGACTCTGGCGTTGACCGCCTGCTGCAGGACCTCGCGGGAGTAGTAGCCCGATGAGCCCCACCCGGGGTCGATGATCTTGATGGGGATCGTGCCCTTGTCGTCGGTCTTTGCTTCGATGAGCGGGACGACGTCCGCTACAAACTCTTTCATGTCGTCTGTCACACTCTCCATCACTCCACTCATGTTGTCGGCCTCCGGCGGTACAGGATGGCGCACCGGCACCCGGGGAACCGCGGGGCGTGCTGGTGCCCCGACGGGAACAGCTGGTCGACCGGGATCCAGCCGACGGCCGCGTTGGCGATACAGCCATCGGAGACTCTCTCATCGCCGACAGTCGACCAGTGCATCTCCATCTCCAGGCCGACGGCCGTCATCTCGTCGATAACCAGGCGGTTCCCGGTCTCGTACGCCTCGGCCGCTTCAGTGACTGCGATTAGTTCCGCCCGGTTGCGGATGTGCGCCTGCGGTTTTCCGGCCCCGAACTCGTCGTATTTCGCGACGATCTGCCGGGCGACCTGCTGGTAGTTGTAGCCCTCCTCCATCCCCTGCGTGATGATCCGGGCGATCTCGTCGCGAGTGGTCGCGTCGATCTCCGTGACCGCCGCGGCTGCCCGGTCCTTGATGGCGGCGATCGCCCGGGGA
>JAKOYE010000094.1 GCA_029780675.1 Actinomycetes bacterium | reverse complement strand
ATGGCCAAGGGTCTGGTGCAGCGGTATCCCGCCTACACCACCGGCAAGGCCAATATCGCCGCGCTGACCAGTGGGCTCTCCACGTCCAGTTGCGCGATGGCCGACGACGTGCTCGTCGAGGCCGACACCAACGCGGGGATGCTGAGCCCCGCGCCGGGCCAGCGTTGGGGCCGGTACGGCCCGCTCGGCGGTGAGAATCCGGTCGGCTTCACCCCGAACGGCATCAGCGACACCCTCGAACCGGTGGCCCCGTTCGTCGCCAACCCGGGCACGGTCAACTCCGATGGCTCGCCCAACAAGCCGAACGTCGGCATCGGCTTCACCGGCGGCACCGGCGGCGGCTACGGCCCCGTCGGCGTCAACGGTTCGCGAGTCTTCCTGCCGTTCGGTCTGAACCCGGCCAGCACCCCGGTGATGGGCAGCTACGACGAGAACACCCTGGCCGCCAAGGCCACCTCCGCGTGGTACCAGCTTCCGCCCCGCTCCCCGGACCGCCCACTGGTGACCGTCGCCGCCGCCGGCGCGATTTGGTACTACGACGAGGAAGGCGAATTCCACTACGGCCAATCGCTGAAACTGCAGTGGGGGGTTCGCAACCCGGACGGCACCTTCACGGCCCTGGACAAGGTGCAACCGATCGACACCGACGAGCAGTACGCCTGGCGCAACCTTCGCTTCCCGCTCGCCTGGGCGCCGGCCGAGGCCAACGTGGCGCGGATCGTCGCCGACGACCCCAACCTGAGCACCGACCAGTGGTTCGGCTTCACCCCGCCGCGGGTGCCGGTGCTGCAGACCGCCAACCAGTTCCTCGGCCGCCAGACCCCGGTGCTGATGGACATCGCCACCGCGGCGAACTTCCCCTGCCAGCGGCCCTTCGCCGAGCATCTCGGCGTCGCCGAGATCCCGGAGTACCGGATCCAGCCCAACCTCAAACAGGTGGTGGTGTCATCGAACATGTGGCAGGCGGCACGGTCCGGCGGACCGTTCCTGTTTATCCAGGCACTGCTGACCACCTCCACCGTGCCGACGTACCTGCGCGACGACTGGTATCGAGACTGGGGGGCGATCGAGCGGTACCTTCGGGTGCCGGGCGCGCGTGCTCCGGCGGCCGTGATCGAGCAGGGCACGGTCAGGGAGTTCGGCTGGAGCCGCAACGGACCGATCAGGGCGCTTCCCTAATGCAGAGAGCCCAGAGGCGGGGGACATGACCGCGACGCTGACCGACAACGCCAG
>JAKOYE010000083.1 GCA_029780675.1 Actinomycetes bacterium | reverse complement strand
CGGCCAGCGCTGGACATGGGAACTGTTCCCCGCCTACTTCACCGACAACCTCGGACCACCCATCTGCATCGGCAGGTGGCCGGACTGATCCGACACGCCTCGTAGCGGGTAGCGGCGAATGTCCACTGCGCGTGATACTCTCGCGGCAAGTCTTGGGCCATCGAGTGCGCCCAAAAACAGAACGCCCGGACCTGAAACAGGCCGGGCGTTTCGCGTCAGAGGATGATCCTAATGGCCCGTCCCAGGCCATGCATTGGCCACCAGAAGCCCTGCCCGACAAGGGCACTCACTACCAACATCACCGGTCGTTGCGCCCGTTGTCGGGGCCAGTATCACCGGACCCGAGACCAGGGCCGGGGATCGTCGGCCCAGAGGGGCTACGGTGCGGCCCACCGGAAGCTTCGCAGCCAGTACGAGCCGGCCGTTCGGGCGGGCATGGTGACCTGCTGGCGATGCGAGCAGCCCATCACCCCTGATCAGTCCTGGGATCTCGGCCATGACGACCACGACCGATCGAGGTACCGCGGCCCCGAGCACGCCAGATGCAACCGCCAGACCGCAGGCCGGGGGGGCGGTTCGCCATCGTGAGCGACCAGGGGCAGGACGCCCCCGCGGTCAGGCTTGCGCGCATCGTGCCGAAATTAGACCGATTTTTTGGAAGTGGGGAATATGCCACCTGGGCGGCCCCGAAAGCCGGTTGAGCAGAAGCGGCGTGTCGGTCGTTCATCGACGACCGATGTCAGCGGACACAAGTTGCCTGAGCCTGTTGTGACTCTGGCCGCCGCCGCGGCGATACCGCCGGCGCCCAGCTCACTCGGAGATGCGGGTCGCAGGGTTTGGGACCGGTTGTGGACTGCCGGTCAGGCGTGGCTGTCGCTGTCGACGGACGCGGATGTGTTGACGCGGTTGTGCGAGGCACATGACGAGCGGGACGCGATCCGGGACCAGATCGCCCAGGACGGGCTGATGGTGTTGGGGTCAATGGGCCAGTCACGTCCGCATCCGCTGTTGTCGCATGTGCGTGCGCTCGAGGCGCAGATGACGCGCTGGGAGATTGAGTGCGGCTTCACCCCAGCCGCTCGGTCGAAGCTGGGGTACGCCGAGGTGAAGCGGGTCAGCAAGATCGACGAGCTGATGGCGCGGCGCCGCAAGGGATCGTGACCAGGGTTGCTGGTTGGCCGCCACGATGGCTGACGCCGACGCCCGCGGCGGCGCTGCGACGTTCCCGCGGCCCCGAGACTTCGGACTTCATCGACACGTTCTGCCGGGTCACGAAGGACTCCATCGGTGGCCGGTCGGGCGACCTGGTGTCGCTGCGAGGTTGGCAGCGCCAGCTCATCCGGCACGTGTTCGCTGTGCGGCCGGATGGTCGCCTGCGCCATCGGCAGGCACTGATCGGTGTCGCACGCAAGAACGGCAAGGCCCTCGATGTCGCCACGCCCATCCTCACTGGCGATGGTTGGCGCAAGATGGGCGATCTCCGGCCCGGGGATGCCGTCCACACCACGGATGGATCATTGGCCAGGGTTGCGGCCGTCTCCCCTGTGTGGACGGACACGGATTGTTACGCGGTGCGGTTCGCGGACGGCGCTGAACTGGTCGCCAGCGCCGAGCATCTCTGGACGGTCAACGATCGGCTGCGGGCTACGGCGCGGACGGTGACCACGCGCGAACTGGCCGCCACGCTCACCTGGGGCACGCGTGGCGATCGTCGCTACACGGTGGACGTTCCGAAAGCCCTGGAGCGCGCTGATGCCGACCTTCCCGTCGACCCGTATGTGCTTGGACTGTGGCTCGGCGATGGGGCCACCGCCGCCGGCCGCATCACCAGTGCGGACCCTGCGGTGTTCTCGGCGATAGAGTCCGCCGGCTATTCGTTCGGCGCGAGCTACAGCGCGGGGAAGGCGCAGACCAGGCAGGTATATGGGTTGCAGGTGCAGCTCAGGGAACTCGGTGTGCTCGGCAACAAGCACATCCCCGATCCGTATCTGACGGCGTCGATGTCGCAGCGGATGGATCTTCTGCGCGGACTGATGGACACCGACGGGGCTGTGACGATCGGGCCGAACACGCCTCGCGTGGAGTTCTGCAACACCAGCCGACAGCTCGCCGACGGGGTTCTGTCCCTGGCCAGGTCGCTCGGATGGAAAGCGTCACTCAAGGAGTCGCGGGCAAAGCTCTACGGCCGCGACTGTGGACCCAGGTACCGCGTCTGCTGGACGGCGCACCGCGGCAGGTCGCCTTTCAGGCTTGCCCGCAAGACCGAACTACTCCACGATGAGCCGCAGCGGCCGACCCGCGCTCGAACCAACGCCATTGTCGATGTCGAGCCCGTTCCGACTGTCGACACCGTGTGCATCGAGGTGGAGCACCCGTCTGGCGTGTTCCTGGCCGGCGAGGCCCTGACGCCGACGCACAACAGCGCCCTCGGCGCGGGGATCGCGTTGGATCACCTGCTGTTCGCCTCGCCGGGGTCCGAGGTGTACTCATGCGCCGGGGATCGTGAGCAGGCGCGGATCGTGTTCGGCACCGCGAAGCGGATGGTCGAGCTGGACCCGGAGCTGAGCGAGCGACTGAAGTTGTACCGGGATGCGATCGAGCACACCGAGGCCGGGTCGGTCTACAAGGTTCTGTCGGCCGAGGCGTACAGCAAGGAGGGACTGAACCCGACGCTCGTCTTGTTCGACGAGGTTCACGTTCAGCCGAACCGCGAGTTGTGGGATGTCATGGCGCAGGCCATGGGCGCCCGCATCGAGCCGCTGATGATCGGGATCACCACCGCCGGTGTCCGGTTCGACGGCTCGGGCCAGGACTCGTTGTGCTACAGCATGTATCAGTACGGCAAGCGGGTCGCGTCCGGCGAGGTTGACGATCCGTCGTTCTTCTTCGCCTGGTGGGAACCGAAGAACCCGGATGCCGATCACCGCGATCCGAAGACGTGGCGCGAAGCCAGTCCGGGCCTCGGCGACATCGTCTCCGAAGAGGACTACGCGGCGATGGTGCTGAAGACGCCGGAAGCCGAGTTTCGGACGAAGCGCTGCAATCAGTTCGTGGCGTCGTCGTCGTCGTGGCTCCCGGTTGGCGCGTGGGATTCCTGCGAGTCGGACGCCGACATTCCCGACGGCACCGAGGTGTGCCTGGGGTTCGACGGGTCGTTCAACAACGACTCAACCGCCCTGGTTGTGGCGACATGCGAAGAGAAGCCGCACGTCGGGGTTGTTGAGTGTTGGGAGCGGCCCGCGGAGGCCGCCCAGGACTGGGCCGTCCCAATCGTCGATGTCGAGGATGCGATCCGGGCGGCGTGTAAGCGGTGGACGGTTCGCGAGATTGTGTGCGACCCGTACCGGTGGGCGCGGACCTACCAGGTTCTGGAGGACGAGGGGCTGCCGATTGTGGAGTATCCGCAGTCGCCGTCGCGGATGACTCCTGCGACGCAGCGGTTCTACGAGGCTGTGATGAACAAGGGGTTGACCCAGTCGGGGGATCAGCGCCTGGCCCGGCATATCGGTAACGCTGTCCTGAAACAGGATTCGCGGGGCACGCGAATCATGAAGGAAGCCAGGAACAGCGCCCGCAAGATCGACCTCGCCGTGGCGGCCGTCATGGCGTTTGACAGGGCCGCAACGCCGGCTGAGACCGTTGACGTTTGGGGATTCCTATCGTGACTTCTTCCCTGCGCGCGTGCGCCATTCTGGCACTGGCCGCTGTGGCGGCGATCGTTGCCGGAGTGGTGCTACTGGCCGGCGCCGCGTGGGGTCTGATCGCGTCCGGGGTTTCCGCCCTGGCCGCCGCGGTATTGCTCTACGACCCGGCGGAACGGGACCGCGGGGCAGATGATGGCATCAGGCCATTGAGTTGGCCAGGTCGGTAAGCGTCCGGTGAATCTTCTCGACCGCCTGACGGGCGGGCACCGCCCGGACGAGCGGATGAACATCGACGAGTACGCGCACAGGCTCGGCCAGTTCATGCAGCGCTTCGGCTACCACTCGCCGTCGATGATGCAGACCCTCGGAGGCGACGCGACGGAGCGTCCGGGGGACAGCTTCGAGGGGCTCACGTCGCAGGCATACCAGGCCAATGGCGTGGTGTTCGCCTGCATGCTGGTGCGCCAGCTCGTGTTTTCGAGCATCCGGTTCCGGTGGCAGAACCTACGCAACGGCTCACCCTCGGACACCTTCGGCGATCAGGCCCTGTCGGTGCTGGAGCGGCCATGGCCGGGTGGGACGACGCAGGATCTGCTCACGCGCATGATTCAGGACGCCGACCTGGCGGGCAACAGCTACTGGGTGCGGCAGGGCAATGAGCTGGTGCGGCTGCGACCGGACTGGGTTCAGGTCATCGGCCGCCCCCGGGATATGCAGAAGGGCTCCGGGGGCCGTGGGACAGGCCAGGTGGGGTGGGTCAAGGTCGGCTACATCTACACCGAGGGCGGTCTGGCGTCGCAGAACGAGGGCGTGCCGTTCACGGTCGATGAGGTTGCGCACTTCGCACCCAACCCCGACCCCTTGGCGGTGTTCACCGGAATGTCTTGGCTGACGCCGGTAATCCGCGAGATCCAGGCCGATCAGGCGATGACGCGCCACCAGCGGGCGTTCTTCGACAACGGCGCCACCGTGAACATGGTGATCAAGCACAAGGAAGGCGCGAACCAGGCTGCGGTGGAGCGGTGGGTTGAACAGTTCGAGGAGAAGTTCACCGGCCCGTCCAACGCCTACAAGACGTTGCAGATTTACCCGGGCGCCGACGTCACAACGGTGGGATCAAATCTGAAAGAGATTGACTTCAAGGCGATTCGCGGCGCCGGGGAGACACGGGTCGCCGCGGCGGCCGGTGTCGCCCCGGTAATCGTCGGCCTGTCAGAGGGCTTGGAGGCCGCTACCTACAGCAACTATGGGCAGGCCCGCCGTCGGTTCGCCGACGGAACGATGCATCCGCTGTGGCAGAATGCCGCCGGTTCGCTGGAGCGGGTGATGCCGCTACCTAATCGCGGGGTCCGGTTATGGTACGACGCCAACCATGTTCCTTTCCTTCGGGAGGACGAGAAGGACGCGGCGTCGATCGCTGCGGTGAAAGCCCAGACGGTCAACTCCTACATCACCGCCGGCTATGAGCCGGACTCGGTCATCGCAGCCGTGGAGGCCGACGACCTTCGACTGCTGAAGCACTCAGGGCTGTACAGCGTCCAGCTTCAGCAGCCGGGTGCCGACAAAGCCATTGCGTTAAGCCAGTGAGGAGCAGATAGGTGACCTCGATGAAAAAGCGGAAGTCGCCGCCGCGCCAGGACGTGTGCCGCTCAGTGGCCTTCACGCTCACCCGCGATGATGGGGCCGAGAGCGACGGACTGACGTTCGAGGGCTACGGCGCGGTATTCAACTCGCCCACCAGGATCGACTCATGGGAGGGCACCTTCGACGAGCAGATCGCCCCGGGCGCCTTCCGTAAGTCGATCCGTGAGCGTACGCCGAAGTTCCAGTTCGACCACGGCCGATCGAACTTCGGCTCGCTGCCGCCCGGCGTCATCGAAGACATCACCGAGGATGATCGAGGTCTGTTCGTCAGGGCGCGCATGTCTGCCTCGCCATACTGGGAGCCACTGCGTGATGCCATCGCATCGGGAGCGGTCGATGGCATGTCGTTCCGGTTCTCGGTCGTTCGAGATGAGTGGCGCGACGCCGAAGGGAAGCTCGTAAGACCCGACGACCTTGAAGACGCGCTCTGGACGGGGAGTCGCGGCATCCTGCTGCGAACCCTGAAAGAAGTCAAGGTTACCGAGGTTGGCCCCGTTGTGTGGCCGGCCTACGCCGACACCACCGCGAGCTTGCGATCCCAGGTGATCGAACTAGGCAAGCTTCTGGATGGAGACCCCGAACAGTGCAGGCTGTTCGCCGAGGCCGCACTTCGCGTCAGTGCGATCTCGAGCGCCCCGGAACGGGGCGAGTCCGATGAAGAGCCGCAAGACACCCCGGGTGGGGCCGTCGAGCACTCGGATGACGACAACGACGAGCCGCAACCCACCTCACCCGAGGCCGGGGAGCACTCAACGGAATCCGAACCCGACAACTCCCTGCAGGACGATCCCGCATCAGACGCGCGCAGTGCACTCTCCGAGCGCCTGTTCGACGACGCATTCGAGTTTGTCCGGCTCACAAGGGAATCGACACCACCCATGAAAGGGGTGAACTGATGGCTATCAAGACCATTGCTGAAGCGATCGAGCGCGAGAAGAATATCGAGGACGAATTGAAGCGCCTTCGCAACAAGGACGCCAAGTCCGCCGAGGATCACGCCCAGGTGCCTGTCCTGCTCGAAGAGTTCCGTGAGGTGCACGCGCTGCGCCTGGACATGGAGCACGACGCCGCGCTTGCTGAAATCCGCTCGGCCAGCGCGGCGGCTGGTGCCCCCGTAGCTGATTGTGGCGTCCAGGTTGTGGATCAGCAGGAGAAGCGGTTCGGTGCACAGCCCGGCAGTGCGGGCAAGTACCGTAACCCGTGGGATACCTCCACGATCCGCTTCGACGGTTCAGGCAACAAGGGTGAACTGCGCTCCCGTGCGCTCGACTGCGTCGAGCAGATGCCGTTCGCCGACGACAAGGTGCGCGAGGCAGCTACCCGGTACGTGGAGCGCGGCGGCGACAAGGTCACCAGCCTGGTACTGGCCAGCACCTCTCCGCTGTACAGCGAGGCGTTCGCCAAGCTCATTCGGGCGCAGGGTCAACTGGCCGTGCTGAGCAGCGAGGAGCAGGGCGCCGTCGCCCGCGCCATGTCGCTGACAGACACCGCTGGCGGATTCCTGATCCCGTTCCAGCTCGACCCGGCAGTCATCATCACGGCTAACGGGTCGTTCAATCAGGTGCGCCAGATCGCCCGCGTCGTGCAGGCCACCGGCGACACCTGGAACGGCATCACCTCGGCCGGGGTGACCGCCTCGTGGGATGCGGAAGCCGCGCAGGTGTCCGACGATTCGCCGACCCTGGCACAGCCGTCGATCCCGATCCACAAGGGCAGCGCGTTCGTGCAGACCACCTACGAGGTCGCAGCTGACGCCCCGACGCTCGCCAACGAGATCGCGACGATGGTGGCCTTCGAGAAGGACCGCCTGGAGTCGGTGGCGTTCGTGACCGGCTCGGGCAACGGTGAGCCGACCGGCATCATCACCGCACTGACCGGCGGCTCGTACGTGGTGCCGTCGGCGGCGACCGACACCCTCGCCAGCGGCGATGTGTACGGACTGGATGCGGCGCTGCCTGCGCGGTTCGCGGCGAACGGATCGTGGCTCGCTCATCGGGCGATCTACAACAAGATCCGCCAGCTCGACACCGGTGGCGGCAACGCCCTGTGGGGCCAGTTGGCGGATGGTCGCAAGACGAATCTGCTGGGCCGCCCCGACTACGTGGCCGAGGCGATGGACAGCAGCATCACTGCACTGGCGGACAACCTGGTGTTGCTGTTCGGCGACTTCCAGAACTTCGTCATCGCCGACCGTGCCGGCGCGTCGATGCGGTTCGTCGCCGAGATCCCGGGCGCCAATGGCCGCCCGACCGACCAGTGCGGCTGGAAGACCACCTGGCGGGTCGGAAGTGGCAGCGTCAACGACGCTGCCTTCCGGCTGCTGAACGTCACCTAGCCCGATGTTCCAGTGGCGCCCCGGCCAGTTGCTCGCAGCACTGGCCGGGGTTCCCACTGAAGCCTGGTCGCTCCCCAGCAGGTATGCCGACACCGCTGTGCACCACGGCTATCGCCGCGTCGGCCTGGTCACCGCCGGCCAGCACCAGCCCTACTCCGAGCTGTTCGAGTTCGTGTGGGGAGAGCTCGGACCGGTGAGGAACGCAACACTGTCCCAGATTGAGCCCGGTGGATTCGTCATTCCGCACCGTGACTCCGGTCCCTGGTGTGAGCGGTGGCAGATACCCATCATCGCGTCCGGTGAATGGCATTGGCAGGACGAGTCATTCGCCCCTCAGGCCGGTGTCGCATTCCTGGCACGGCACTGGGAGCCGCACTGGATCACTAACCGCGGCGTAGGCCCGCGCACACACCTAGTCGTCGATCTCGATGTTCCCGTCGACCGAAACCCGTTGCCATTCGCGACATTTCCTGTACTGGCCGACATGGCCGATCTGATCGAGAGGACCCGGCAATGAGCTACCGCTGCATTGACGCTTTCATCTATGCCGACCAGGTATTCTCGGGTGGCCAGCAGGTGGACGACGACCACCCCATCCTGAGGACCCACCGCGCGAACTTCGCCAAGGTGAACGAAGCTGGCCCCAGTGTGACCGAGACCGCCTCGGCCGCCCCCGGCGAGGTGCGCATTCCGGTGAAGAAGGTGCCGGCCAAGAAGGTTGCACCCAAGCCGGTAACTACCGATTCCGACGAGCCGAAAGGCGATGCGTAGTCGATGAGAACTAACCCGATGGTGGCCGAGCCCTCCCCGCCGAAGACCTATGACGTGGTCATCAACGGTGTACAGGTGGCAGTGCAGCTGTCCGACGAGGTTGCGATGGCGTGCGGATTGACGGGCAACGCCGACGATACCGAGCCGCACGGCAAGGCCCGCAAGCCTGCCACCAAGCGCGCGGAGGCCGCCGCGGCGGCGTTCCGCAAGGGCGCCGACTAGATGACCCTTGACGTCCTGGCGGTCGAGGCCTTCACCGAGGGCCGACTCAACCGCGACGACGCCGAGACGCAGCGCCAGCTCGACGCCGCGCTCGCAGCCGCCCGCGGCTACTGCGGCTGGCATGTCACCCCGGTGAACACTGGAGCCCAGGTGACCGTGGACGGCACTGGCGGGGCGCTGCTTGCGCTGCCGACCCTGGCGCTGTCGGCGGTCACCGCGGTCACCGAGGACGGTGTCGAGTTGGACGTCGACACCTTGGAGTGGTCCCTGCGCGGACTGGTGCGCAAGCCCTACGGCCAGCTGTGGACTACCCGCTTCTCCGGGGTCACGGCGACGATCACCCACGGGTACGCCTCAGCGCCGGACTTCGAGTCGGCGGTGTTGTCGGCCATCGAGCGGGGTACGTTCGCAGCCGGCGGGGGCGAGACCCCTCGGGTGATCGGGCCGTTCCAGTACGCCTCGGCCACTTCTGCCGGAGCGCTATTCACAGATCCCGAGCGGGCCGTTTTCGACCGCTACGCCCTGGAACGGATGCCGTGACCGAGACGGTCACCGTCACCCCGGCGGCCGGCATCGACTCCGACGGCAACCCCGCCAACACCGGAGATCCGGTCGTTCTGACGCCACTGGAGGTGGCGCCGGGGAACCTGCTCGTGCGTCACGGAGTCGGCGGCGACCTGACCGGTGTGGAGTTCACCGTCTATCTGCCGTTGCGGGTCCGCTTCGAAGGGGCGTGGACCTCCACCGAGGACCTGGTGCGCACCGGCGACGACATCCTGGTCCGCGGAAAGCAGTGCACCGCCTTGGTGTCAGTGTGGCGCACCCAGCACGGCGGCCGCGGTGGTGTCGCGGTGCTCGCGCGTTCCGCCACAGGTAAGGCCGCCTGATGGCGGGCAAGGTGCGACTGAACAAGAAAGTCATCGGGCGCATCCTCAAGACTGTCGACGGCGGGAAACGCGCTGTCGCGCAGAAGATCCTGGCCAACATCGACGATCCCGACGCCCGCATCGAGGTTTACACCACCGATCGTGAGGTGGTGGGCATCATGGTGCCCGCCGACAGCCAAGCCCGTGACGGTGTGGCCACCAGGGCGGCCAGCGCAGCCGGAATCAGTCCAGGGAAGCCGTAAGTGCCGCAGCCTGATCCGGCGGCCGCTATCAAGGCCGCGATCGAGCAGGTGTGGGACACCGACCACGCCGAGTGGGCGGTCACCCTGCACGTAGACGACGACTATCGCCCCGTGGCTGGTTCGCCGGTGCTGCTGGTCGCCGACGATGGCGGCACCACGGTGCACGGCGGGGCGTGGCTGGTCCGCAAGGACATGCTGCGCATCGTCATCCGGTTGACCGCGTTCGCCGCTGGGCGCGGCGAGGCCCGCGAGGTCCTCGACGCCGCCGTCGACGACCTGGTCGCGAACCGGCCCGCGGGTATCCGCATTGAGAACGTCCCCGCCGCGCTGGAGACGCGCGACCGGGAGACTGGCGCCTTCCTGGTGTCGATCACGATGCCGGTCATCGTGAGACCGCTGTAACCGCAACAACTCTGAGGAGATCCCCATGGCTGGTGGCAACCCCGCCAATATTCGCGACTGGGAATGGGGCATGGTCTACGCCTTTGACCCGGACGTGACGTTCGTCGAGGCGACGCACGTCCCGGGCGACATCGACGATGCCCTGCACGCTTCGTGGATTGAATGCGGGCTGATGCTGGGCACTCCCGGCGTCGCGATGGCCCGCGAGATCGAACGCACCGACGTCACCTCCTGGCAGCAGGGCCGCGTCAAGGAGAAGACCAAGAACCCGAAGGTCAACATCAGCTTCACCCTCCTGGAGGACAACGAGATCACGGACTACGTGCAGGACGAGGCGAGCGTTCCAGGGGTCAAGAAGCTGCGCCTCGCGCTGGTGTTCAGGGAGGCGGATACCGGCTACGTTAAGCGGTTCATCTCCAAGACGAAGGTTGGGCTATTCGCTGCCAGTAACAACTACTCGCAGGACATTGAAGGCACCGAGTACACCGGAGCGCTGGAGCCGGTATCCGGCGAGTACTGGATCGTGCAGAAGGGCGTCCCGGCCTGATGGCTCGCAAGTTGACGCTCATCGAGTTCACGAAGGCGACCGCGACCCGCTCAGTCGGGTCGCGGCTGCGGGTGGATGACATGTCGGCGGTGTCGCTGGTCGACAAGAAGAAGGTCGCCATCCGAGTCGACGAGGGTGTGCCGTCGGTCGAGACGGCACCGGCTCCCGACCCGGAACCGCGTAAGCCTCGGCGTGCCAAGGCCGACGAGCCTGAACCCGCCGAGCCCGACGGCGAGTAGCCCCGCCCGCGCGGAGGCACTCGGGGAGGACACCGCCATCGCGACCATCGCCGGTCGCGACTGGCGGATCCCCCTCGACGTCGACACCTGGCC
>JAKOYE010000066.1 GCA_029780675.1 Actinomycetes bacterium | reverse complement strand
TGATCTACGTCGGGGACACCGCGCACGGCCCCTACGGCCCGCTCAGCATCCCCGAGGTGCGGTCCCACGCCCTGGCCATCGGCGACGACCTGGTCGGGCGCGGCGTCAAGGCACTGGTGATCGCCTGCAACACCGCGTCGTCGGCATGTCTGCGGGACGCGCGGGAACGCTACGACGTGCCCGTCGTGGAAGTCATCCTGCCCGCCGTGCGCCGGGCGATCGCCACCACCCGCTCCGGCCGGATCGGGGTGATCGGCACCGCCGCCACCGTCTCCTCGGGCGCCTACCAGGACGCCTTCTCGGCCGCCCGCGACGTCCAGGTGACGGCGGTGGCCTGCCCGCGGTTCGTCGACTTCGTCGAGCGCGGTGTCACCAGCGGCCGGCAGGTCCTCGGCCTGGCCGAGGCGTACCTGGAGCCGCTGCAGTGCGCGCAGGTCGACACCCTGGTGCTCGGCTGCACGCACTATCCGCTGCTGTCGGGAGTGATCCAGCTGGTCATGGGGGACACGGTGACGCTGGTCTCCAGCGCTGAGGAGACCGCCAAGGACCTGCTCCGGGTGCTCACCGAGCGGGACCTGCTGCGCCCGCATCCCGAATCCGGGCCGCCGGCGGCGAGGTCCTTCGAGGCCACCGGTGACCCGGAGACGTTCACCGCGCTGGCCGCCAGGTTCCTCGGACCGGTGGTGACGGGAGTCGGGTCGCCGGCACCACGCTGACGCGCTCATGGCGGTTTGCCTTTCGGGACCGCTCGGCCGTGGCAAGCTAGAAGGCGTGCGTATCACGGTACTGGGCTGCTCAGGCAGCGTCGTGGGACCGGATTCGCCGGCTTCCGGGTATCTGATCACCGCTCCGGACACCCCGCCGCTGGTGATGGATTTCGGTGGGGGAGTGCTGGGAGCCCTGCAGCGTCACGCGGATCCCAACGCCGTGCACGTCCTGCTGTCCCACCTGCATGCCGACCACTGCCTGGATCTGCCGGGGTTGTTCGTCTGGCGCCGCTACCACCCGATTCCGGCTCCCGAGCGCGGCATCGTCTACGGGCCCAGCGACACCTGGACGCGGCTGGCGGCGGCATCGTCTCCGCTCGGCGGTGAACTCGACGACTTCACCGACATCTTCGACGTCCGGCCGTGGGCCGACGGGGAGCCCGTGCAGTTCGGTGCGCTGAGCGTGTTGCCGCGCCTGGTCACCCATCCCACCGAGTCCTACGGCCTGCGATTCACCGACCCCGATGGCGTCACGCTGGTCTACAGCGGCGACACCGGGGTGTGTGAGTCGCTGGTGGAACTGGCCGCGGGGGCCGATGTGTTCCTGTGCGAGGCGTCCTGGACCGATTCCCCGGACCGGCCCAAGCATCTGCACCTGTCCGGCGCGGAGGCCGGCCGGGTCGCCACCCGGGCCGGGGTCGGCCGTCTGCTGCTCACCCACATCCCGCCGTGGACGTCCCGCGAGGATGTCATCAGCGAGGCCAAGGCCGAGTTCGAGGGTCCGGTGCACGCCGTGGTGGCGGGCGAGGCGATCGACGTCCGCGCCACGTCCTAGAGTTCGGGCTGTGACTTCAACCCCCAGCGTCGAGCGCAAGGACGGCCGGGCCGACACCGATCTGCGGCCCGTCACCATCACCCGCGGTTTCACCTCGCACCCGGCGGGGTCGGTGCTGATCACGTTCGGCGAAACCCGCGTGATGTGCACCGCCAGCGTCACCGAGGGCGTCCCGCGCTGGCGCAAGGGTTCCGGGCTGGGCTGGCTCACCGCCGAATACGCGATGCTCCCGGCGGCCACCCACACCCGCTCGGACCGCGAGTCGGTCAAGGGCAGGGTGGGCGGCCGGACCCAGGAGATCAGCCGCCTGGTCGGGCGTTCGCTGCGGGCCTGCATCGACCTGGCCGCGTTGGGGGAGAACACCATCGCGATCGACTGCGACGTGCTGCAGGCCGACGGGGGAACCCGCACGGCCGCGATCACCGGGGCCTACGTGGCGTTGTCCGATGCCGTGACCTATCTGGGGGCCGCCGGCGCACTGACCGACCCGATGCCGCTGTCCTGCGCGATCGCCGCGATCAGCGTCGGGGTGGTGGACGGACGCGTCCGCGTCGACCTGCCCTATGAAGAAGACTCCCGCGCCGAGGTCGACATGAATGTGGTGGCCACCGACACCGGGACGCTGGTCGAGATCCAGGGCACCGGTGAGGGGGCGACGTTCCCGCGCTCCACCCTGGACCGGATGCTCGACGCGGCGTTCGGGGCGTGCGACCAACTTTTCGCCATCCAGCGCGAAGCGCTGGCGTTGCCGTACCCGGGCGAGCTACCGGCCGGCAAGCCGCCGAAGAAGGCGTTCGGGTCATGACGCCGAAGCGGCTGTTGGTGGCCAGCCGCAACCGCAAGAAACTGGCCGAGTTGCATCGGGTACTCGACGCCGCCGGGATCACCGGCCTGGAACTGCTCTGCCTCGACGACGTCCCGCCCTATGACGAGGCGCCGGAGACGGGAGCGACGTTCGAGGAGAACGCGGTGGCCAAGGCGCGCGACGGGTTCGTCGCGACGGGAATCCCGACGCTGGCCGACGACTCCGGGATCGAGGTCGCCGCGCTCAACGGGATGCCCGGTGTGCTGTCGGCGCGGTGGGCGGGCGGTCATGGCGACGACACCGCGAACTACACGCTGCTGCTGGCCCAACTTCGCGATGTGCCCGACGAGCGCCGCGGTGCGGCGTTCGTCTCGGCGTGCGCCCTGGTGCACGGACCCGGGCCCGACGATGTCACCGTCGTCCGGGGTCAGTGGCCCGGCGTGGTGGCCAGGGGGCCGGTGGGCGACGGCGGGTTCGGCTACGACCCGGTGTTCATCCCGGAGGGGGAGACGCGCAGCGCCGCCCAACTGAGCCCGACGGAGAAGGACGCCGTCTCGCACCGGGGCCGTGCGCTGGCCTTGTTGGTGCCGGTGCTTCGCGAGCTGGCGGGCCGCTAACCGGGACAGCCGCCCGCGAGGTCGACGCCACGGCTGTTCGCCCGTGCCGAACCGCGACCATGGGGTCGATCTCGTTGGTCAACGCTCAGGGGCCACCGGGAGCGTTCGGAGCCGGCTGCCCATTGACCCCTGGCGAGCCGTTGGTCGAGCTGGAGCCCAGGCCGCTGGCCGAACCGGTGCCACCGGTTCCGGCGGACCCGCCGACACCGCTGGGAAACGCGTTGCCGCCGTTGCCGCCCTTGCCGCCCAGCGCCCGCGCGGAACTGCCGTTGGCGACCGCGCCCCCGCCGTTACCGCCGTCGCCACCCAGTCCTGGAAAGCCGGAAGCGCCGTTGTCGTTACCGCCGTTGCCGCCGTCGCCACCTTGGGCCAGCGCGCCGGCTCCGGTCGCCGTCGCCCGACCGCCGGAACCGCCTACACCGCCCGCACTTCCGATGAAGTCGGTGAACGGGCCTGCGGCATCCCCGCCGGCTCCGGCGATCGCGACCGCGTTGTTGCCGATCACGGTCGCGTTGCCGCCGTTGCCGCCGTACCCACCGACTTGGCCGCCGTAGCCGCCGCGGCCGCCCCTACCGCCGACCGCATGAATGCCGTCGCCGACCCGGGTGGCGTTTCCGCCGTTGCCGCCGGGGGCGCCGATACCGTTCTCGCTCAGCGATTCGCCACCCGCGCCGCCGTTGCCGCCGTTGCCGTCGGAACTGGAGCCGCCATGTCCGCCGTTTCCGGCGATCCCGAAATTCCCGCCGGAACCGCCCCTCCCGCCGTTGCCGCCGTCGCCGGATATCTGACTGAAGCCGTCGCCGCCATGGCCCCCGTTGCCGCTGGAGGGCCAGTCGCCCGATTTGGGGCCGGCGCCGAGTTGACCGTCGTTGCCGTAGGCGCCGCCGCTGCCTCCGGTGCCCGGCATGCCGCCCAGTCCGGCCAGCCCGGTCCAGGGCGGGAAGCTCGCGTAGAGGCCGCCGTTGCCGCCGTCTCCGCCATCGGGGTGCAGGGCGGTGCCGGGCGCGCCGGTGCGGCCGTTGCCCGCCAGCCCGGAGTTGCCGCCATTGGCTCCGTTGCCGCCGGATCCGTTTGTCCCACCCGCGGCGGCGTTGCCGCCATTGCCGCCCGCGCCGGCGTTGCCGCCGAACCCGGCGTTGCCGCCGTCCCCGCCGCTGCCGTTGCGTATCTGGAAGGACAGGTCCGCCGCGGCGCCGTTGCCGCCGTTGCCGGCCGGCCCGCCGTTGCCGCCGTCCCCGCCGTTACCGGCAGTGCCGGAACCGCCGTAGCCGCCGCGTCCGCCCTGGCCCCCGTTGCCGCCCCATCCGCCGTCCCCGCCCCGGCTGCCGTCGGTGAGCGCACTGGCATCGAAGCCGTTGCCGCCCGCACCGCCGACCCCGCCGATGCCGCCGTCGGAGGCGGCGCCCCGGGTTCCGTCGGCGGCCCGCCCGCCGCCGCCCACACCGCCCAGGCCGGCTTCCCCGCCGGCCGCGCCGTTGCCGCCCCGCCCGCCATTGCCACCGGTGCTGCCGTTGCGGTTGAACTGGACACCGGGATCGCCGGCCGCTCCCGCGGCCCCGTTTCCGGCGCTTCCGCCGTCGCCACCGTTCCCACCAGCGCCGCCCGCGCCGAACAGCCCGCGACCGGCCGCCCCGCCGGTGCCGCCCCGGCCACCGTCGCCGGCGTCACCGCCGCGGCTGCCGTCGGCGAGGCCCGCGGCGTCGAAACCGTCGCCACCGTTGCCGCCGTACCCACCCGCGCCGCCCGGTCCGCTGAAGCCGAACAGCCAGCTGCCGTTGCCGCCGTTCCCACCCGCGCCGCCCGCGCCGCCGGCCCCGCCGTCGCTGCCGGCCGAGTCCTCCCCCAGGGGGGACGTCCCGGCAGTCCCGTTTGCGCCCTTGCCGCCGGCGCCGCCCGTCCCACCGGCGCCGAACAGTGCCAGCAGGCCGCTGTCGCCGCCGTTGCCGCCCCGTCCGCCGGCGTGCCCCGCGCTGACGGCATCGGCGCCGACGCCCCCGGCGCCACCGCTCCCGAGAACGAGTCCGCCCGCCCCGCCTGCGCCGCCCGCGCCGTTGTTGTGACCGGCCACGCCGGCACCGCCGTCGCCTCCGCTGCCGAACCATCCCGCCGAGCCGGCGTAGCCGCCGCCGCCGTTGCCGATGAGGCCCCCGTTGCCCCCGGTGCAGGGCCCGCTGGTGCAGACCCCGGCGTAGCCGGTCCAGGTGTAGCCGTTGCCCACCAGCAGGCCGGCGTTCGGGTTCTCGGCGGTGCCGTTGCCGACGAAGACCCGGATGAGATCGCCGACGGGGTTTTCTGCGGTGGTCACGGCCGATGCCCGCGCCTGCGGCGTTACGCCCGCCCCGACCCCGACTCGTGTCGACGAGCGTGCTGGGCTGCCCGCGGCCGGCTTCAGTACGGGACCGGGTTTTTTCGAATGGCTACCGCGGCGTGGCCCGGGAGCTGAACGGGGAGGTGCCGATTCGGCCGACACAGACCGGGGTGCCGCTGTCTGTCCGTCGGGGGAGTCGCGGTCGTCGGCACCGGCGACCGCGGGCAGGGCCACCAGGACGACGCCGACGCCCAACGTAGCTCCCAAGGCGCCCACCCGTCCGACAGCACGATCGGACAGCAGTCCTGATGCCCACATGTGCGGTCCTCCCGGGTGGTGATCCGCCGTCGGCTGCGGTTACCGGAATCCTGCCGCGAGTGGGTCGGGTGTGTCCTGCGATCGGCCGGGACGGCTAGATCCCGAACCGCTCCTTGAGTTCGCGGGTCTGCACCTGCTCGACGACGATGCCCAGCAGCGGAACCGTGCCGGCCAGCAGCACCCCGATGGTCTTGGCGATCGGCCAGCGCACCTTCACCGCGAGATTGGCGGTGAACAGCAGGTAGACGAAGTACACCCAGCCGTGCACCACGCCGATCCAGGTGGGCGGGTTGTCGACCTTGACGACGTATTTGAGGATGATCTCGTAGCACAGGGCGATCAGCCAGATGCCGGTCATCCAGGCCAGCACGCGGTATCCGTTGAGCGCGGAGCGGATCTTGTCGATCGGGGCAACCGGCGGGCTGTCCGGTGTCTCGGTCATGGTGTCGTCCTCTTGTCGTTTTCGGCCAGTTCGGCCAGATAAGCGTTGTACTCCGCGAGAACCCGGTTGGTGGACTGGGATTCAGCGGTCGGGCGTTGCGGCAGCAGACCCTCGGGGATCTCGGTGACGACGGTGTCGGCCGGATCAGGTTGGTCGGTCGGGGCCTGCTCGTAGCTGATGAACTTGCGGTACGCGTAGACGCAGAATCCGGCGAACAGCGGCCATTGCAGGGCGTAGCCCAGATTCTGGAAGCTGCCCGAGGTGGACTCGTAGCGGGTCCACTGCCACCAGCCCAGCGCCAGACAGCCGCCGGCGGCGACGATGACGCCGACGATCAGCGCGGCGCGGCGGCGGCGGGTCACAGACACACCATGACGGTACCGTTGCCCTCCCGGCGATAGGATCGTCAGGCCGCGGGCGTGGCGAAATGGCAGACGCGATGGCTTTAGGTGCCATTGCTCGAAAGAGCGTGTGGGTTCGAGTCCCTCCGCCCGCACT
>JAKOYE010000061.1 GCA_029780675.1 Actinomycetes bacterium | reverse complement strand
CATCACGGCGGCGAAGACCGTGTCGCGAGCCAGGGTCGGCTGAGCCTTGGGTCCGGACATGGTCATCACGATCAGGCCGACCTCGATGATCGTCACGGCGATGGCCAAGATGATCGAACCGAACGGGTCACCGACCCGGGCGGCGATGACCTCGGCGTGGTGGACGCCGGCCAGCACCGAGCCCGCGAGCAGGACGCCGAGCAACGCGGCCAGGAGCCCCGCAGGGGATGACCCCCAGGTGAGGGCCAACGCGATCAGCGCCAGAGGAGGGAGGAGGGTGTGCCACCGGTCGATCGCGCTACGAAATGTCATCGCGGGTCATCCTACTATATTGTCGACAATTCAGGATTCGATGGTGTCGTAGCGCGGCAGCGGCCCGTAGACGACCGGCTCGGTCCGGGGCGGCGCCGCAGGCCGTGGCTGCCGCACCTGCCACCAGTCCGCGTAGAACCGGCGCATGGGGGGCAGCCACACCAGCCCCGCCGCGAGGGCCAGCGGGACGAGGCTCCAGGGCGCCAGCCAATGCCCGAGGAACGACAGCCCACCCACCGCGAGCGCCACCAGCGTGGCCCAGCGGGACCATCGGTAGCCCCGCCACGCGTAGTAGCCGGCGATCATGGCAACCGCGCCGATCAGCACCGACGCCACCCACACGGCCAGCACCAGCAGCAGCCGAATCTGATCGCCGATCTGCGTGGGCACCGCCCCCTGTAGCCAGGACGCCTCCGCGAAGTGGTGGACCGACAACCACATGCCCCACAGCAGGGCGGCCCCGACGAGCCCGGTGCCGATGGTCTCCAGCGCCAGGACGACCCAGGCCACCCACGGACGCCTCGGCTCGCCGGTCCGAGGGCTCAGCGCCACGGATCGAGGAACGACGGACGCGCGACCAAGCGGCACGGCCACGGGTGTGCTCGGCTGGTCCATCGGCGTCCTCCTTGGATCGCCGCCCAGTCTAGAGGCCGGGCTCGCGACCACTCACGCCGGCCGGATCACCACTCGTCAGCCAGGAGGTTCTGCAGCAGGCGACCCACCGGCTCGATCAGGTGGCGGGTGCTGACCGTCGGCAGCATGCCCACGCGGACGATGTCGCGGGCGAGCATGAGCCCGATCACGGTGCTCGACGCGAGGGCCCCGCGCAGCAGATGGTTGGTGTGGCCTAGCT
>JAKOYE010000046.1 GCA_029780675.1 Actinomycetes bacterium | reverse complement strand
AAGGAAGGCCATCGGGCTGGTGAGCACCGGGGTCCCGGGATGGTCGTAGGGCAGAGGGCGCACAAGGATCCACGCTACCCGCGCCGCCAGACCGCTTCACCCCGTTTTCTCCGGGGTATGCCGCGCGCCGTAGCCTGGGAGGCGTGCTGCGGACCGCCCTCACCCCTCGCTGGTTGGTGTGGCTTGTCGTGGTGCTGGGGTTGGGCGCCGGGTTCGTCTGGCTCGGGCTGTGGCAGATGAACGTCGCCCGCGAGGACGCCGCCGCGGAGGTTCTGCGCGAGGCCGCGGCCCGCCCGGTCCTCGAGTTGACCGCGACGATCGAGCCGCATGCGGCGTTCCCTGCCGATGGGTCCAACCAACGGGTGCAGGCCGTGGGCCGTTTCGAGCCGGCCCGCCAGGTGCTCGTCGCCGACCGTCGGCTGGCCGGGGCGGACGGGTTCTGGGTCGTGCAGCCGTTCGTCGTGCAAGAGACCGGTGCGCGGATCCCCGTGGTGCGCGGCTTCGTTCGATCGCTCGCTGCGGCCGACGCCGTGGCGGCGAACTCCGCGGCTGGTTCGGGCGCTACTGAGCCGCTCACCCTCGTGGGGAGCCTCGCCCCCACCGAGTCGTCGTCCGCCGGAAAGAAGCGGCTGCCCAACGGGCAGATCGGGTCGATCGACGTCGGCGCCCTGCTCAACGACTGGGGCGGCGAGGTGTACAACGCCTTCCTCTTCGACATCAGCGAGACGCCGGACCAAGGGGTGGCGGGGACCACGGGAGCCTCGGCAGCGGGCGGGATGGAGCGGGTGCCGCCCCCCGACCTGCCGTCCGGGCTGACCCTGCGCAACGCGGCATACGCCCTGCAGTGGTGGGTCTTTGCGGCGTTCGCCCTCTGGATGTGGGTGAAGATGGTGCGCGACGACTACCGTCGTCATCAGCCGGTGCCTCCGCTGGGTGCTGGGCCGACCGCCGATGTAGGAGCCACGCAGTGAGCATGTATCCGACCAACCTGGCCAAACCGTTGCAGATCCGCCGGGCGCTGGGGATCTACCGGGTGCTCGCCATCGTCGCCGGCATCGCGTTGTTCATCCTCGTCGTCGAGATGGTCATGAAGT
>JAKOYE010000043.1 GCA_029780675.1 Actinomycetes bacterium | reverse complement strand
GACGCCTCCCGCTTGCCGCCGACGACGTCACCCTTGTAGATCCAGACCTTCACGCCGATCCGGCCGAAGGTGGTCTTGGCCTCGTACAGGCCGTAGTCGATATCGGCGCGCAGCGTGTGCAGCGGCACCCGGCCCTCGCGGTAGAACTCCGAGCGGCTCATCTCAGCACCGCCGAGACGGCCCGAGCACTGCACCCGGATGCCCTTGACATTGGGCTGACGCATCGCCGACTGGATGGCCTTGCGCATCGCGCGGCGGAACGCCACCCGGTTGCTCAGCTGCTCGGCCACACCCTGCGCCACCAGCTGCGCCACCGACTCGGGGTTCTTGACCTCGAGGATGTTCAGCTGGACCTGCTTGCCGGTGAGCTTCTCCAGGTCGGTCCGGATCCGGTCGGCCTCGGTACCGCGCCGGCCGATCACGATGCCGGGACGCGCGGTGTGGATGTCCACCCGAACGCGGTCACGGGTGCGCTCGATCTCGACGTCGGCGATACCGGCCCGCTCCAGGCCGGAGGCCAGCAGCCGCCGGATCGCCACGTCTTCCTTGACGTAGTCGGCGTACTGCTTGTCGGCGTACCAGCGGGACTTCCAGTCGGTGGTGATCCCGAGGCGGAAGCCGTGCGGGTTGATCTTCTGGCCCACTACTCCGAGCCTCCCTTCGCTTCGTCGGAAGCCTCAGCAGTCTTCTTGGGGGCGGCCTTCTTGGCCGTGCTTGTCGCCGTCGCGGCAGCCTTGCTGCCCTGGGCCCGCCGCGAACGGCTGGACTCCGTCGTCCGGGCGCCACGCGGCGGCCGGCTCTCCACGATCACGGTGATGTGGCTGGTCCGCTTGCGGATCCGGTAGGCACGGCCCTGGGCGCGGGGCTTGATGCGCTTGGCGGTCGGGCCCTCGTCGGCGTAGACCGTGGCGACCACCAGGGTGCGCGGATCGAGACCGTTGTTGTTCTGGGCGTTGGCCGCCGCGCTGGCGATCACCTTGGCGACCGGCTCGCTGGCCGCCTGGGGGGCCCAGCGCAGGATGTCGAGAGCCTCCTCGACGGACTTGCCACGGACCAGGTTGATCACCCGGCGGGCCTTGCTCGCCGAGACGTGCACGTAGCGCGCCACGGCGGAGGCCGAAGGATATTCAGTCGTCGTCGTCATCTCTACCGCCGCTTGCTCTTCCGGTCGTCCTTGATGTGGCCTTTGAACGTCCGCGTCGGGGCGAACTCGCCCAGCTTGTGGCCGACCATCGCCTCGGTGACGAACACCGGCACATGCTTGCGGCCGTCGTGGACGGCGAAGGTGTGACCGATGAAGTCCGGGATGATGGTCGAACGACGCGACCAGGTCTTGATGACCTGCTTGGTGTTCTTCTCGTTCTGAACGTCGACCTTCTTGAGCAGATGGTCGTCGACGAACGGACCCTTTTTCAGGCTGCGTGGCATCTTTACCTACTCCCGCCTAGCGCTTCTTGCCGGTGCGCCGGCGTCGGACGATGAGCTTGTCGCTCTGCTTCTTACGTTTACGAGTGCGGCCCTCGGGCTTGCCCCATGGGCTCACCGGGTGACGGCCACCGGAGGTCTTACCCTCACCACCGCCGTGCGGGTGGTCGACCGGGTTCATCACGACACCGCGGACGGTGGGACGCTTGCCCTTCCACCGCATCCGGCCGGCTTTACCCCAGTTGATGTTGGCCTGCTCGGCATTGCCGACCTCACCGACCGTGGCACGGCAGCGGACGTCGACCCGGCGGATCTCACCGGAGGGCATCCGCAGCGAGGCGTAGGCGCCCTCCTTGCCGAGCAGCTGGATGCTGGCACCGGCGGAGCGGGCCAGCTTGGCGCCGCCGCCCGGGCGCAGTTCCACGGCGTGGATCAGCGTGCCGGCCGGGATGTTGCGCATCGGCAGGTTGTTGCCGGGCTTGATGTCGGCGTTCGGCCCGCACTCCACGACGTCACCCTGCTTGAGCCCCTGCGGCGCGATGATGTAGCGCTTCTCGCCGTCGAGGAAGTGGAGCAGGGCGATGTTGGCGGTGCGGTTCGGGTCGTACTCGATGTGCGCGACCTTGGCGTTGACGCCGTCCTTGTCATGACGCCGGAAGTCGATCACCCGGTAGGCGCGCTTGTGGCCACCACCCTTGTGCCGGGTGGTGATCCGGCCGTGGGCGTTGCGGCCGCCGGTGCCGTGCAGCGGGCGGATCAGCGACTTCTCCGGGGTTGATCGGGTGATCTCGGCGAAGTCGGAGACGCTGGCACCGCGGCGACCGGGGGTCGTCGGCTTGTACTTGCGAATTCCCATGTCTGGTCCTCGAGTCCTCTTGGCTCTCTTGGGGATCCCGGCTTAGGCCGGGGCTCCGAAGATGTCGATCGGCTTACTGCCGGCCGCCAGCGTCACGATGGCGCGCTTGGTGTCCTTGCGCTTGCCGAAGCCGGTGCGGGTGCGCTTGCGCTTGCCCGGGCGGTTGGCGGTGTTCACCGAGGCCACTTTCACCGAGAAGATCTTCTCGATGGCGATCTTGATCTGCGTCTTGTTCGAGTCCGGGTGGACCACGAAGGTGTAGACGTTGTCCTCCAGCAGGCCGTAGGACTTCTCCGAGATCACCGGTGCCAGGATGATGTCGCGCGGGTCGGTCACGGTAGCCATCAGGCCGACACCTCCTCGGTGGTCTTCGAATTGTGCGCGATGTAGGCGTTCAACGCCTCGACGCTGAACACCACGTCATCGGCGTTGAGCACGTCGTAGGTGTTGAGCTGGTCGGGCGAGATCACATGCACGCCAGGCAGGTTGCGAACGCTCTTGGCGCCCGCCTCGTCGCTGCGCCCGATGACGACCAGCAGTTTGCGGCGGTCGGTGAGCGTGCCCAAGAACGCCTTGGCACTCTTGGTCGACGGGGTCTGCCCGTTGATCAATTCGGTGACCGCATGAATCCGCTCATTGCGGGCCCGGTCGCTCAGCGCGCTGCGCAGTGCGGCCGCGATCATCTTCTTCGGGGTGCGCTGGCTGTAGTCACGCGGCTGCGGGCCGTGCACCGTGCCACCGCCCTTGAACTGCGGCGCGCGGGTCGAACCCTGCCGAGCCCGGCCGGTGCCCTTCTGCCGGTACGGCTTCTTGCCGCCGCCGGAGACCTCACCGCGGGTCTTGGTCGCGTGGGTGCCCTGCCGCATGGCCGCCAACTGAGCGTTGACCACCTGGTGCATCAGGGCGATGTTCGGTTCGGCGTCGAAGAGTTCGGCCGGCAGTTCGACACTGCCGTTCTTCTTGCCGTCCGGGGTGTGGACGTCGATTTTCAGAGTCACTTCTCACCTCGCTTGACCTCGCCACGTTTGACAGAGGTGCGGACCATCACCAGACCGCCGGTGCGACCGGGGATCGCACCCTTGATCAGCAGTACGCCGTTCTCGGCGTCCACCTTGTGCACCACCAGGTTCTGGGTGGTCACCCGCTCATTGCCCATCCGACCCGACATCCGGGTGCCCTTGAACACCCGGCCGGGGGTGGAGCAGCCGCCGATGGAACCCGGACGACGGTGCACTGCCTGGGCGCCGTGGGCGGCGCCCTGGCCGCGGAAGCCGTGCCGCTTCATCGTGCCGGCGTAGCCCTTGCCCTTGGAGGTGCCGGTGACGTCGACGTAGTTGCCCGCCTCGAAGATCTCGGCGGTCAGTTCCTGGCCGACCTCGTACTCGGCGGCGGCAGCCTCGTCGTCCAGGCGCAGCTCGGCCAGGTGCCGACGCGGGTTGACCCCGGCGGCGGCGAACTGGCCGGTGACCGGCTTGGTGACCTTGCGGGGGCTGATCTCACCGTAGGCAAGCTGAACGGCGCTGTAGCCGTCCTTCTCATTGGTGCGGATGCGGGTCACCACGTTGGGGCCGGCCTTGACGACGGTGACCGGAACGACCCGGTTGTTCTCGTCGAAGACCTGAGTCATGCCCAGCTTGGTGCCCAGAATTCCTTTGCGAGCCATAGTTATTCGACCCCTACTGGATATTCACGTCGACGCTGGCCGGCAGGTCGATGCGCATCAGCGCGTCCACCGTCTTCGGCGTCGGGTCGAGGATGTCGATAAGGCGCTTGTGGGTACGCATCTCGAAATGCTCCCGCGAGTCCTTGTACTTGTGCGGAGAACGAATAACGCAGTACACGTTCTTCTCCGTCGGCAGCGGCACCGGGCCGACCACGCTGGCGCCGGTACGGGTCACCGTCTCCACAATCTTGCGCGCCGAGGCGTCAATGGCCTCATGGTCGTAGGCCTTCAGCCTGATGCGGATCTTCTGTCCCGCCACGCTTCTCCTACCTTCATTCCTGGTGGTGCCGCACCTGAGGCACATTCGCCTTCAGGCGCTGGCTTCCGCCGCCGCTGTTTACCTGTCCTGGTCCATCAACCGACCCCGCAGTATCTCGCTGACGAGTGCGGGGACCGGACGCGCCGGTGTCGGCGCTGGTCGCATACCCTGCGCTGGACCGCTCCGCGGTGAGGCGAAGCCTGCTCAGGGCAACCCGTACAGTATGCCTGATGGTTACGCCGGCTCCAAATCCTGGTCCGGCAACGGTATGCCGTCGCCCGAACTTCGACGCGATAGATTGCCACCACAGTGCTTGAGGCCGATGGTGCGCTCAAGCAGGGCTCGAAACGAACGCGAGGCAGCAATGATGTACTTCTTCTACGGTCACACTCACAGCTACCTCGACATCACCGACCAGGTCCTGCGATTCTGCTGCGACGGCGATCGGATTTTCATCCCGGCCAGCGACACCGTCCGCGCCGACATGTTCTCCGACCCGGCATATGGGCATGTCAAGCAGATCGTGGTGATCGCCGAAAGTGACGGGGTGCGGACGTGTCGCGCCTATCCAGGCGGCACGCCGGTCGATCTCCGGCTACCCGCTGAGGTGCCGCGCCCGACCCGCAGTCGGCCCGTGGCTACCTCGGGTCCGGCCGAGGAGACCGTCACCCGGATTCACGAGCAGCTCCATTTCATCGGCGGTCGGCTCACCGATGAACTACCCGAGCAGACGATGATCGCCCGCTTTCTCGATCCGGGTGCCACGGTCCTGGAGATCGGCGCCAACATCGGGCGCAGCACCCTGATGATTTCGTCGATCCTGACCGACTCGGCGAATCTCGTGACGATGGAGTGCCTGCCGCCGGCGGTGGAAATCCTGCGGTGCAACCGCAGGGCCAACGACTTTGCATTCCGGATCGAGCCTTCGGCGCTGTCACGTCGTCCGTTGATCCAGCGCGGCTGGGAAACGATGCCGTCCGACGGGGTCCCGCCGCCCGGCTGGCGAACGGTATCGACGATCACCTTCGGTGAGCTCGTCGCGAAGTATGGGATGGCCTTCGACACCGTGGTCGCCGATTGCGAGGGTGCGCTTTTCTACATCCTTAAGGACGATCCCGACATGCTCGACGGCATCACCAAGGTCATCCTCGAAGCGGACTACCCGAACATCGACCACAAGCGAAGCGTCGAGGAGGTGTTCGGCCGCTACGGTTTAGCCCGGATCCATTCCGAGCCGCTGGTGACCGATTGGAATCACCCGTTCCCCGAAGAGGTCGCGGCCAGCTTCTTCGAGGTGTGGGCTCGACACTGACGAAGCCTCATCCCGGGCATTTCGCAAGCGCGACCCGGTAGGCCCCTTGGTAACCTCAGTCACGCCATCGCGGATCGAGTGGCGCCACGAAATGTCGTCATCAACAGCGGATGCCGGATCTCGGCCGACTGTGGGCAGGACCGAAATGACCAATCAGAGCGACGCTCATGTCCGCAGAATGTTGCGGCGGGTCGTGGCACCCCGGACCGTCGCGCGGATGGGTCTGGTGCTCGACGAACTCGATGTCGGCCTGGTGGCCTTCGACGCCAGTCGGGACAACTGCTACGTCAACGAAGCCGCCTCGGAACTGCTGGGCATCCCGGCCGGGCCGACGGCCGCCAGCACATGCGGCGCCGTCATCTGCAACATGGCTGGGCGTGCGATCAACACCGAAGACACCGCTGATGTGGCCGCCGCCCTCAAGCCCGGCTCGGATATCGAGTTGAAGGCGACGTGGGTGCTCTCCGGGACACCCACCCACCTCGGGGTAACGTCAAAGCCTGCACAATGGCTGGGCGGGCGGATCTGGACCTTTACCGACAACTCCCGTATGGCGCAGGCCATAGACTCCGCCGACCGAGCCAACTCGATGCTGCGTGCCAGTTCGGATGCGATGTTCGACCCGCAGGTGCTGTTGGAGGGTGTCTGGCGCGACGACGTCGTCGTTGACTTGGTCTACCGGGACGTCAACAAGGCGACATGCGAGTATCTCGACCTGACACGCAACGAACTGCTGGGCCACAGCCTGCTCGAATCGCTGCCCACGATCGGCGGGGTACTCCTTGCGCACTACACCAGCGAACGCAGCAACGAACCTCTGATCCTCGACGCGTTCCCCTATCACCGCGAAGACGGCGACACCTACTCCTTCTACGACGTGCGGGCCAACCAGATGCAGCCCGGCTGGATTGCGCTGACCTGGCGTGATGTGACCGAACGCTTTGAACTCACCCAGCGGATCGCCCGGTCCGAGCACCGGTTGAAGGCCGAATTGGCGAGTGCCGCGGAGTACGTGGCGTCGATCCTGCCCGAGGATCTCGACGGTCACGTGCAGGTGTCCTCACGTTTCGTGCCCTCCCGCCATCTGGGTGGCGACTCCTATGACTACCAGTGGATCGACGACGACCATCTGATGGTCTACCTGGTCGACGTGTCCGGCCACGGGGTCGGCCCGGCGATGATGTCGGTGTCGGTGCACAATCTGCTGCGCTCGGGAACCTTCGACAACGAACTCCTGCTGCAGCCCGACGCCGTGCTCGGCGAACTCAACCGGTTGTTTCAGATGGAACGGCAGGCCGGTAACTACTTCACCATCTGGTACGGCGTCTACCAGGCCTCCACCCGAAACCTGCGGTTCGCCAGTGGCGGCCACCCGCCCGCGCTGGTGTTCGCCGACGGCCGGCTGGACGCGGAGCTGAACACCGACTCGCTGCCGATCGGCATCATGGACGGGACCGAATTCACCACGGGCAGTTACGACGTGCCGCCCGACGCCGACATCCTGCTCTACAGCGACGGGGCGTTCGAATTCACGCTGACCGACAGTGCCTACTGGACGCTGCCGGGCTTCATCGAGGTGTGCGCCAGCGCTGCCGCCACTCCGAACTGGACCCTGGACACCCTGATCACCGACCTGCTCCGCGAAACCGACTCCGAGGATTTCGAGGACGACTGCACGCTGGTGCGCCTGACGATCCCCGAGTAGGTCAGCCGTTCCAGAAGCCGCACCGGTGCCGGGCGGCGAAGTCCCCGGTCACGACGGATTCCCCGGTTTGCAGCGTCATCCGCTGTGGCTCTTCGGGATTCAGCGCCGGCCACCGGGGCTGCCCGTCCGCATCGGGCGACCCGGTGCGGACGAAGGCGCTCCAGTAGTCGATCATCTGCTCGGAGAGTTGCTGTTGGGCCGGGGTGAGTTTCGGGGCGCCACCCATGTTGAAGAGGTAGCGCAGTTCCAGCGCGTGGCCAGCACCGGGCGGAAAAGGCGTGTGCCGCAGGGGTTCCGGCGCCGGGGCGTTGCGGTCGTTGAACTCGTAGGCGAACACCGGCGCGCGCCGCGCCAGATCGGTGGCGAGGGCGTCGATGGGGCAGGCGAACACTCCGTCGGTGACCGCGGCGGCGTAGGCGAGTCCGGTGCTGCCGTCGTAGCGGTGCAGGGGGTACTCCTCGGCCACCGCGCCCGCCCGCGGGCCGAAGGTCTGCCGCAGCAGGGCGGGGTACGGCGGCAACGTCTTGTGGCGCAGATAGCTGATCGCCACGAACACGGTGAACTCGTCGGCGGTGCTGCCGATCAGCACCGGGACCCGCTCGATCCGCCGGCCCTCGCCGGCGGCCACCGGCGGGGCGACGGGGAGTCGTTCGGTGCCGGTGACCGGGCCGCTGATCACATTGTTGGCTCCGATGGTGACGTAGCCGGGGCCACCCTCGAGGCGGGCGGCGGGCAGCGCCAGCAGACAGGCGCCGGCGGTCGCCGGGTCGGCACAACCGGCCTGCGCGGCGAACGCCACACTGACCCGCTTCGCCTCCGGCAGGGCGGCCTGGGCCTGACACGGCCCGCTCTGCATGATGGCGGCCCGGAACAGCCCCCACGATTCCGGGGCCACCA
>JAKOYE010000042.1 GCA_029780675.1 Actinomycetes bacterium | reverse complement strand
AACGCCGTCCAGATGCAGCTGCTCGACCTGGCGCAAGCCAAGACCGAGGCCCTGGTCGCCGCCCGGCATGTCGACCTGGAAGCATTGCAACCGTCAATCAACCGATTGACCAAGACGTAGAGCAGGCCTACCTCACGCGCTCAAAGTACGTGAGGCACCGCCCACCGCTTCGCGCTCACTTTTACGTGAGGCACCTCGGGGAGACCTGCTCGGCAAGACGGCCGGTCTCCCCGTCGGCGAGGTGTTCGCGGAAGGCCGCGAGGTTCGCCGCGCCGGGATAGAGCCAGTACCGCTCGTAGGCGCCGAGGCGGTCCAGCATCCGGTGCACCTGGGCGGCCTTGTGCGTGGTGTCCAACCCGGCGCGGTCAACCTCCGCCAGTTCGCGGCAGGCGTCATCGAGGAGATTCCAGGTGTCGATCCGGGTGTAGGACGGATTCGCCACCGCGGCCAGCGCGGAAACGGAGAGCCGACGACGTCGGTTACCTCGTTGCATGTCGGTCATCTCGGTGCATGTCGGTCATAGTGCCCGGTTTCGATCGCTCTGTGACGATTTCGCCGCGGCGATTCAGGCCGAATCCGGTTCCGGGGTTTGCGGACTCACCGCGGCCGCGGCCGCGCGGATCTGCGGAGTGACCAACATGATCTGGCCGAGAACACCGTTGACGAATCCGGGTGACTCGTCGGTGGACAGCGACTTGGCCAGCTCCACCGCCTCATCCACGGCGACGGGTTCGGGTACGTCGTCGGCGTGCAGAAGCTCCCACACCGCAACGCGCAGCACCGCCCGGTCGACGGCGGGCAACCGGTCGAGGGTCCAGCCCTGGAGATGCGAGGCGATCAGCTCGTCGATGTGGGCGGCGTGCTCGGTCACCCCGCGCGCCACCTTCACCGTGTACGGGTTGAGCGGAGACACCTCGGTGTCACCCTCGGCCAGCGCGATCCGGCTCTCCGCCGCCTCGGCCGGCGATATGCCCCGGGCCTCGGCCTCGAACAGCAGGTCCACCGCCCGCTTCCGGGCCTGATGCCGGCCGGTCTCCCCCTTGCGGTCTGCCATTCCTAATTGACTCGGCTGACGTAGCTACCGTCGCGGGTGTCCACCTTCAGCTTGTCGCCGGTGTTGATGAACAGCGGAACCTGGATCTCGGCACCGGTCTCCAGCGTCGCCGGCTTGGTGCCGGCGTTGGAGCGGTCACCCTGCAGGCCGGGCTCGGTGGACGCGACGAGCACCTCGACGGTCGTCGGCAGTTCCAGGTACAGCGGCGCTCCCTCGTTGAAGGCGATCTGCACCGGCATGCTTTCCAGCAGGAACCGCGCGGCGTCGCCGACCAGCGACTCCGGCAGTGGGTGCTGCTCGTAGTCCTCGCTGTCCATGAACACGAAGTCCGAGCCGTCGCGGTACAGGTAGGTGGCGTCCCGGCGGTCCACCGTGGCGGTCTCCACCTTCACGCCGGCGTTGTAGGTCTTGTCGACCACCTTGCCGGACAGCACGTTCTTGAGTTTGGTGCGCACGAACGCCGGGCCCTTACCGGGCTTCACGTGCTGAAACTCGAGGATGGTCCACAACTGGCCGTCGATGTTGAGCACAAGGCCGTTTTTGAAGTCGGCGGTGGTAGCCACGGTCGGTTCTCCTTAACGTCAGAGGATGGCCAGGTCCTTGGGGAACCTGGTCAGCAATTCGGGGGCCCGCTCGCCGACGACCAGAGTGTCCTCGATGCGCACACCGCCGCGGTCCGGCAGGTACACACCGGGTTCGACGGTCACCACGGAGCCAGCTCGCAGTGTACCGGCGGATGCCGAGCTGATTCCCGGCGCTTCATGGATCTGCAGGCCCACACCGTGGCCCAAGCCGTGACCGAACCGATCGCCGTGACCGGCGGCGGTGATCACGGTCCGCGCCGCGGCGTCCACCTCGCACAACTGCATCCCCGGCCGCAGCGCTTCCCGTCCGGCCTGCTGGGCCTCGGCGACCAGCTGGTAGACCTCCCGCTGCCAGGGTACGGCCGTGCCGAGGACGAAGGTCCGGGTCATATCGGAGTGGTAGCCGTCCACCAGCGCCCCGAAGTCGATCTTGACGAAATCTCCCCTTTCGAGGATCGCGCCGGTCGGTCGGTGGTGGGGAACGGCGGAGTTCGCCCCGGCCGCGACGATCGTCTCGAACGAGGCGCCGTCGGCACCGTGGTCGAGCATCAACGACTCGAGTTCGCGCGCGACGGCGCGTTCGGAGCGGCCGGGCCGCAATCCGCCGCCGTCGATCAGGGCGCTCAGTGCGGCATCGGCGGCCGCGCAGGCCCGCCGCAGTATCGCCACCTCGCCGTCGTCCTTCACCTCGCGCAGGGCTTCGACCTCCCCCGCAGTCCGCACCAGTTCGGCTCCGGGGGTGTCGGTGACCACCGCTTCCAGCGCGTCGAATCCGGCGACGGTGACGACGTGGCTCTCGAAACCGATCCGGCGGGCCCGGCAGTCCCGCGCCTCAGCCACCAACCGGCGGCCGCAGGACCGGTCGATGACCAGGTCGACGTCCGGCGCCTGCCGGGAGGCCTGGGTGATGTAGCGGGAGTCGGTCGCCAGGACGGGCGGCGTGTCGTCGGCGAACACCAGCACGGCCGCATTCGAGCCGGTGAAACCGGTGAGATAACGGACATTGACCAGGTCGGTGACCACCAGGGCGTCGATGGACAGGGCGTCCAGACGAACCGCCAGACGGGCACGGCGCCGGGAATGCGTCACGGTCGGTGACGGTACTCGCTACTCTGGTGCCTTATGACGACGTGGTTGCCGCGCGGACTGGTGTTCGCGGCCGGGATGGTGTTGCTGCGATTGGTGCAGGGCACGCTCATCAACACCTACCCGACCAACGCGGGAACCATCAGCGTGCTGCTGGTCCTGATCTTCGGCGTCGGCGCCCTGGTGTGGGGCTTCCTGGACGGCATGTCCGATGCCCGGGCCAACCCGGACCCGGACCGTCGCCGGGATCTGGCGATGCGCTGGCTGCTCGGTGGCCTGTCAGCCGGGGTGATCAGCGGTGCGGTCGTCTGGCTGATCTCGCTGGTCTACAGCAACATCTACGCCGACGGTCTGGGACCGGAGGTGACGGCCTTCGCGGCGTTCACCGCGCTGGTGGTGTTCCTGCCCGCGATGCTGGCGGTGGCCATCGGGCGCTGGGTGGTCGATCGCAGCCGTCCCGAGGTGCCGCACCGACTCGATGCGGACGGTGCGGCGGTGGACGTCTTCGAGGTGGTCCGGGACGACGACCGCACCGGCCCGATCCCGCCGATCCCGGCTGCCGTCGCCGCCGGGGCATCTGCCGACTACCCCGAGGACTATCCTTCGGCGGCCGCCGAGACCGAGCGGATTCAGGGCGAGGGCGACAAGAAGTCCTGACCGTGAGGTTCTGACCGCCACGTCCGGAATCGGCGTCACCCCATCCGCCGCACCCGGCGGGATGTTCAGCGTGCTGTCTGCTGCCCGGCCAGGTAGCGCAGTGCCAGGAGATATCCCTGCACCCCCAACCCCACGATGACGCCGGTGGCCACCGCACTGAGGTAGGAGTGGTGGCGAAAGCTCTCTCGCGCATGCACATTCGAGATGTGCACCTCGATCAGCGGGGCACGCAGTTCCGCGCACGCGTCGCGCAGCGCCACTGAGGTGTGGGTGAAGGCCCCGGCATTGAGGATCACCGGCTGCCCCGCGTCTGCCGCGTCGTGCACCCACTCCAGGAGCTGGGCCTCGCTGTCGCTCTGGCGGACCACGACCGTCAACCCCAGGGCGGCGGCTTCGGCTTCGATCATCGCCACCAACTCCGCATAGGTGGTCGACCCGTAGACCTCCGGATCACGCCGGCCGAGCCGACCCAGGTTGGGTCCGTTGAGGACGAGCACGGTCGTCATTGCGCCCCTCCGGCCTGCGGATCGGCCGCCGGATCGGACAGTCGAGCGACCTCCGCGTAGGCGGCGGCCAGCAGAGCCGGGTCCGGCCCCTCCAGGCGCCCGGGTTTGGCGAGCCCGTCGAGCACCACGAAGCGCAACACCCCCGACCGGGTCTTCTTGTCACCGGCCATGTATTCCAGAAGTTCGGGCAGGGCGTCGGCGTCGTAGGACACCGGCAACCCCAGCGCGGTGAGCACCTTCCTGTGCCGGAACGCGGTCGCGTCGTCGAGTCGGCCGGCGAGCCTGCCCAACTCCGCGGCGAACACCAGTCCGACCGACACCGCCGCGCCATGCCGCCAGCGGTAGCGTTCGCGCCGTTCGATGGCGTGGGCCAGGGTGTGCCCGTAGTTGAGGATCTCCCGCAGCGCCGACTCCTTCTCGTCGGCGGCCACCACCTCGGCCTTGACCGCGATCGCGCGACGGATCAGTTCGGGAAGCACGTCCCCGGCCGGGTCGACGGCGGCCTGCGGGTCGGCTTCGATCAGGTCCAGAATGACCGGGTCGGCGATGAAACCGGCCTTGACGATCTCGGCCATCCCCGCGACGAGTTCATTGGCGGGAAGCGTCCGCAGCAGTTCCAGATCGGCCAGCACGGCGGCCGGTTGGTGGAAGGCTCCGACGAGATTCTTGCCCGCGTCGGTGTTGATCCCGGTCTTACCGCCGACCGCGGCGTCCACCATGGCCAGCAGGGTGGTCGGCACATGCACGATGTCCACCCCGCGCAGCCAGGTGGCGGCGGCGAACCCCGCGACATCGGTGGCCGCTCCCCCGCCGAGGCTGACGACGGCGTCCTTGCGGCCCAGTCCGATCCGGCCTAGGACTTCCCAGATGAACCCGACCACCGGAAGGTCCTTACCCGCCTCGGCGTCCGGAAGCTCGATGCGGTGGGCGTCAACCCCGTTGTCGGACAGTCTCTTCCGGAGCTGCTCGGCGGTCTGCGCCAGCGCCGGCTGATACAGGATGGCGACCTTGTGCCGGGACCCGAGCACCTCGGTGACGTCATCGAGTAGGCCGTGGCCCACGATCACCGGATACGGCGGATCGACGGCGACGTCGATGGTGACCGGCCCGGCGGTCTCCGCTGCCGCGGTCATGATCCGGCTCCGGTCCGACGGGAGGCCACCGTGGCCGGTGTGACCGGGGATCCAGGGGCCTCGGACGGCACCGGGGCCGGCGGCGGGGTCGGTGCGGCCGGACCGCCGCGGCGCCACGCGGTGCGGCGCCGTCGCGTCACCGATGCCGGCGTGGGCCGGTCCACTGCGGTGTGCTGCGGGCCTTCCAGCCGGGTGGCCAGATGGCGGACGACGGCGCCGGGATTGCGCCGGCTGGTGTTGACGCGGATGGTGGCCACCTTTCGGTAGAGCGGAGCCCGGTCGGCCATCAACTGGCGGTACTTCTCGGCCCGGTCCGGTCCGGCCAGCAGCGGCCGGACGGTACTCCCGCCGGTGCGGCGAATCCCCTCGTCGGCGGTGATCTCCAGATAGACCACGGTGTGTCCGGCGAGTGCCTCGCGCACACCCGCGGTGGTCACCGCCCCGCCCCCGAGGGAGAGAATGCCGTCGTGTTCGGCCAGTGCTTCACGAATCACCTCTTCTTCGATGCGGCGGAACCCCGGCTCACCCTCGGCGGCGAAGATATCGGCGATGGTGCGGCCGGTTCGCTCCTCGATGGCCGCGTCGGTGTCGAGCATGGTCAGGCCCATGGCCTTGGCCAGCCGCCGCCCGATGGTCGATTTCCCCGACCCGGGTAATCCGACGAGCACGGCCTTAGGCGCCATCGCCGCTATCCCGACAGCACCGAAGAGGCCTCGACGTCACCGTCGAACGTCTCTCTCCTGGCCAGTTCCCTCAGGTAGCCGTCGATATTGCGGCGGGTCTCGGCCAACGAGTCGCCGCCGAACTTCCGCAGCGCGGCACGGGCCAGCACCAGCGCCACCATGGTCTCGACCACCACCGCCGCGGCGGGAACTGCGCACACATCGGAGCGCTGATGGATGGCGACCGCCTCAGCGCCGGTCGCCATGTCGACCGTGGCCAGGGCGCGCGGCACCGTCGAGATGGGCTTCATCGCCGCCCGCACCCGCAGCGGTTGACCGTTCGTCATCCCACCCTCGAGTCCGCCGGCCCGGTTGGTGGACCGGACCACCCCGTCGGCACCCGGGAACATCTCGTCGTGGGCCTGGCTGCCGCGACGCCGGGCGGTCTGGAAACCGTCGCCGATCTCGACCCCCTTGATGGCCTGGATCCCCATCACCGCGGCGGCGAGCTGCCCGTCCAGCCGGTCCTCCCCGCTGGTGAACGAGCCCAATCCGATCGGCAGTCCGTGCGCCACCACCTCGACCACCCCACCCAGGGTGTCGCCGTCCTTCTTGGCGGCCTCGATCTCGGCGATCATGGACTCCTCGGCGGCCTGATCGAAGGCTCGCACCGGGCTGGCATCGATCCGGTCGAGGTCGGCCGCGACGGGCGGCGGACCGTCATACGGTGTGGATGCTCCGATGGACACGACATGCGAGACCACCTCGACGCCGAGCGCCTGCCGCAGGAAGGCGCGGGCGACCGTACCGGCCGCGACTCGTGCGGCGGTCTCCCGCGCACTGGCCCGTTCCAACACCGGGCGGGCGTCGTCGAAACCGTATTTGAGCATGCCCGCGTAGTCGGCGTGGCCGGGCCGGGGCCGGGTCAGCGGTGCGTTGCGCGCCACGTCCAATTCGGCCGGGTCGACTGGATCGGCCGCCATCACCGTCTCCCACTTGGGCCACTCGGTGTTACCGATCTCGATGGCGATCGGTCCGCCGAGGGTGCTGCCGTGCCGCACCCCGGCCAGTACCCGCACCTGATCCTGTTCGAACTTCATCCGGGCGCCGCGGCCGTAGCCGAGCCGGCGCCGCGCCAACTGGGCTCCAATATCAGCCGAGGTGACATGCACACCGGCGACCATTCCCTCGATTACGGCAACCAGCGCGGGGCCGTGGGATTCACCGGCGGTCGTCCATCGCAACACCCGATCATCTTCCCACGTCGGATTCCCGCACCGGGACCACGGCGTCAGAACACCGCCAGTGCGGCCGCCGCCACAGTGGCCGCCAGCATGGAGGGGCCGTGCGGTACCGGGCCGTGGCGTCCGCGGGCGGCGGCGCCGAGTCCGACCGCGGCCGTGGCCACGGGTGCCGCCAGCGCCGCCAGCACCCACACGCCGACACCGAGTGCGCCGGTCAGCGCCCCCACGCCGAGTGCGAGTTTCACATCCCCTGCGCCCAGTCCGGCCGGGGCGGCCAGGTGCACCAGCAGATAGAGCAATCCCAGAGCAAGCGCACCCGCCAGCGCGAAAAGCCCCCGCCCGCAGCACCCGGCGACCACGAGTATCACCGCTGCGCCGCCCAGGGTCAGCGGGTTGGGCAGTCGCAGTTCACGAATGTCCTTGACACACAGTGCCGCAGCCCAGCCGATGACCGCCAGACAACCCGCCCAGCCGAGCGCACCCATGCCGACCAGATTAGGTCAGGGCAGCGGCCATCTCGGTTCGCGGAGCGGGCCGGCCTGTGAATTGTTCGACCTGGCTGAACGCCTGGTGCAACAGCATCTGCAACCCGCTGATCACCTCACCGCCGGCGGCGGTCACCGCCCGAGCCAGGGGCGTCGGCCACGGATCGTAGATGGCATCGAGAAGTACCGGCGCCTGGGCGAAGACGGCGGCGAAACGCTCGGCCACATCGGCCGGGACGGTGCTGACCAGCGCGTCGGCAGCAGCGACGGTCGCCGGAAGACCCGGATCGTCGAAGTCGCGCAGCACGGTGGACACCCCGAGTCCCGCACCCAGGTCGATCAGCCGGGAGGCTTTGGCCGGGTTCCGCGCGACCACCGTCAGATCCGTCACGCCGAGTTCGACCAGGCCCACGACAGCGGCCGGCGCGGTGCCGCCGGAACCCACGACGACAGCGCGCCGAACCGTCCGCGGCCCCAGCGCGCCGGCCACACCGTCGACGTCGGTGTTGTCCGCGCGCCAACCGTCGCCGGTGCGCACCAGGGTGTTGGCCGATCCGACCAATTCGGCCCGGGGAGTCCGCTGGTCGGCGAACCGCAGAGCGGCGAATTTGCCCGGCATGGTGACCGACAGTCCCACCCATTCCGGCCCGAGTCCGCCCACCAGCGAGGGCAGTTCCTCGGCGGTGCACTCGATGCGGTCGTAGGTCCAGTCATCGAGACCGAGCGCACGGTAGGCGGCCAGGTGGAGTTGCGGGGAGCGGGAGTGCGCGACCGGGGATCCCAGGACGGCGGCTTTTCGGCCGGGCACGGCTAGCCCCCGGCTTTGCTCGTCATCGGCGTGGTCACCGTCGGGCTGCTCATCGCTGCGAATCGAGGATGCCGCTGCTCTGCGCCTTCTCGATATTCGCCAGGTGCTCCTGATAGTCGCTGGTGAACAGAGTCGTGCCGTCCATGTCGATGGTCACGAAGTACAGCCAGTCACCCGGCTCCGGCCGTTCGGCGGCGGCCAGCGCCTCGTCACCCGGCGAGCAGATCGGCGTCGCGGGCAACCCCGCCATGGCGTAGGTGTTCCACGGGGTCTCGGCGTGGCGGTCGGCGTCGGTGGTGGCCACCTCCTGACGCGCCAGCGGGTAGTTCACCGTGGAGTCGAACTCCAGTCGGTCGTAATCGCTGTTGAGCCGGTTGTAGATGACTCGCGCCACCTTTGCGAAGTCGGCCGGCTGCGCCTCCTTCTGCACCAGTGAGGCCACGATGAGGACCTGGTAGGGCGACAGGTTGAGCGCCTGGGCGGTTTCGAGGAGTCCACCCTTGAGGTAGCGGTCATTGCTCTCGGACACCAACGTGGCCAGCACCTGCTGGGGTGAGGCGGACGGGTTGATGTTCCAGGTTCCCGGAGCGATCAGGCCTTCCAGCCGACGATGGCTGTTGCCCATGGCACCGGCACCCGACGCCGCCCACTCCGGCACGTTGAGCGATGCAAGCGGGCCATCGCCGGCGGCGGACTTGAGGTCCTGGGCGGACAGGCACTTCCGCTCGCCGTTGAGTTCGACACAACTGGCGTCGGCGATCAGGGTGAAGATTCCGTCGGTGACCTTTCCGCTGCCGACCGCCTCGATATCGTCGAGCTGGCGGCCCTCCGGAATGACCAGCTTGCCCACCCGGTTCCCCGGTTCGGTCAGTTTCGCCACCGCTGCGGATGAGGAAATCTCGGTGCGCAGCTTGTAGAAACCCGGCTGGATGGCGGCGAACTGTGCGTTGCCCTTCGCGGCGGACAGGAAGTTGTCCACGTTGGCGATCACACCGTTGTCTTTGAGGGTCTGCGCGATCACCGACCCGGAGTCGCCGGGGTGCACCTGCACGATGATGTCGCTTTTACCCTCACCGGTGAAGTCCGTGGCAGGTTTGATCATTTTCAGCAGCGACGGACCGAGGAGCACTGCGACCAGCACCACCGCGGCCACCGACACCAATACCCACAGCCGGCGCTTACCGGCCGAACGGACGGGCTGCTGGCCGCGGCGCGGCCGCCGGGCGCCCGTCCGGGCACCCACCGACGCGGGCTTGGCGCGCTCGGGACCGGTCTGGTCGGAGCCGCTCATCGCCACGTCACCGTCTCTGCCACGTCACTCTCCACACCGGTCGGGCGCCGCAGTGCGGCGTTGGTCCAGCCAGCCCTGGAGGATCGCCACGGCCGCGGCCTGGTCGATCTTTCCCCGCTGGTCCTTCGCGCGCACGCCCGCCTCCCGCAGTGAACGTGCTGCGCTGACGGTAGTCAATCGTTCGTCGGTGAGCCGCACCGGCACCGGATCCAGCCGCCCGGCCAGTGCATCGGCGAGCGCCACCGCGTCCTGGGCGGAACTGCCGGCGCGGTCGGCCAGGGTTCGCGGCAGCCCCACGACCACCTCGACCACCTCGTACTCGTTCGCCAGTCGGGCCAGTCTGCGCAGATGCCCACCGCTGGAGTCCCGCCGCACGGTCTCCACCGGCGTGGCCAGAATCCCGTCCGGATCGCTGACCGCGACACCGATCCGTACCGTTCCGACGTCCACCCCGAGGCGCCGGCCGCGGCCGGGATCATCGCGCCCGGGACGGTCGGGCTGACGGTCGTCGGTCGTCACCCGGTTCAGCCCCGGAGCAGTTCGGAACGTACCGCTGCCAGGGCCGCGTCGATTCCCGCCGGGTCATTGCCCGACCCCTGCGCCAGGTCTGCCTTGCCGCCGCCACGCCCACCGACCGCCGCGGCCACGGTGGCGACCAGGTCGTTGGCCCGCACGCCGGAATCCTGGGCAGCCTGGTTACTGGCCACCACGAACGGCACCGACCCGTCGTTCTCGCAGAGCAGGACCACCACGCCGGGGTCCGAGCCGAGTCGGCCGCGGATGTCGGCGACCAGGGATCGCAGATCGCCGGCGGACATCCCCGTCGCCATCCGCCGCGCCACCAGGCGGACGCCACCGACCTGCTCTGCCGCCGCCACAGTCTCGGCGGCCGCGGACCGCGCATTGGCCAGCCGCACCCGGTCCAGTTCCTTCTCGGCCGCCTTGAGCTTCTCCACCAGGGTGGCCACCCGGGCCGGCACTTCCGCCGAAGGCACTTTGAGTGACGACGCCAGCCCTGCCATCAGGGCGCGTTCCCGGGCGAGGTGGCGGAAGGAGTCCAAGCCGACGTAGGCCTCGACCCGCCGCACCCCCGAGCCGACCGAGGACTCGCCGAGGATGGTGATGGGTCCGATCTGGGCCGAGTTGTGGACGTGCGTGCCACCGCACAGTTCCAGGGAGAACGGGCCGCCGATCTCCACCACACGCACCTTTTCGGGGTATTGCTCGCCGAACATCGCCATCGCGCCCATCGCCTTCGCCTTGTCGAGAGCGGTGATGAACGTGTTGACCGGGTAGTCCGCTTCGACCGCCTCGTTGGCGACCTCCTCGACCCGGGTGCGCTGTTCCTCGGTCAGCGCGCTCTGGGAGTTGAAGTCGAAGCGCAGGTAGCCCGGACGGTTGAGGGAGCCGGCCTGAACGGCGTTGGGTCCGAGCACCTCCCGCAGTGCGGCGTGGACCATGTGCGTCCCGGAATGTCCCTGCGTGGCACCGCGGCGCCATTTCGGGTCGACGGAGGCGACGACGGTGTCACCCTCGACGAACTCGCCCGACTCGACGTTGACCCGGTGCACCCAGAGCGTCTTGCCGATCTTCTGCACGTCGCTCACGGCGGCCTTGGCCGACCCGCTGCCGCCGACGCCGGTGATCTCTCCGGTGTCGGCGATCTGTCCGCCGGACTCGGCGTAGAGGGGGGTCCGGTCGAGCACGATCTCGACCCGCTCCGGGGGCAGCGTCTCGGAGTGCACCCGCGGCCGGTGAGCCACCACCGGCACCCGCTTCCCGTCGACGAAGATCCCCAGGATGCGGGCCTGGGAGCTGAGTTCGTCGAAGCCGGTGAACTCGGTGGGGCCGGCGTCGACGAGTTCGCGGAATGCGGAAAGGTCGGCGTGGGCGTGCTTGCGGGCGGCGGCATCGGCCTTGGCCCGGCGGCGCTGCTCGGCCATCAGTTCCCGGAAGCCGAGTTCGTCGACGCTGAGCCCCGCCTCGGCGGCCATCTCCAGGGTCAGTTCGATCGGGAAGCCGTAGGTGTCGTGCAGCGCGAAGGCATCCGATCCGCCGAGTTCGGACTTCCCGGCCGCGCGGGTGGCTTCGGCCGCCTCCTCGAACAGCTTGGAGCCCGAGGCCAGGGTGCGGTTGAACGCGGTCTCCTCGGCGACGGCGATCCGGTGGATGCGGTCGAAGTCGGCGACGAGTTCGGGGTAGGACGGCCCCATCGCGTCGCGCACCGTATCCATCAGTTCGCCGATGATCGGCCGTTCGATGCCGAGCAGTTTGGCAGCCCGGATGATGCGGCGCAGCAGACGGCGCAGCACGTAGCCGCGGCCCTCGTTGGAGGGTGTCACCCCGTCGCCGATGATGATCGCCGCGGTGCGGCTGTGGTCGGCGATGACCCGGAAGCGCACGTCGTCGGCTGCGTTGCCCTGGCCGTAGCCGCGCGGGGCATAGGACGCCGCCTTGTCGATGACCGGGCGCAGCAGGTCGGTCTCGTAGACGTTGTCGACACCCTGCAGCAGGCAGGCGATGCGTTCCACACCCATGCCGGTGTCGATGTTCTTCCGGGGCAGCGGGCCGAGGATCTCGAAATCGTCCTTCGAGGTGCCCTCACCCCGCTCGTTCTGCATGAACACGAGATTCCAGATCTCGATGTAGCGGTCCTCGTTGGCCGCCGGGCCGCCGTCGACCCCGTAGTCCGGACCGCGGTCGAAATAGATCTCCGAACACGGACCGCAGGGCCCAGGGATACCCATCGACCAGTAGTTGTCGGCCATGCCGCGGCGCTGGATCCGCTCCGCCGGCAGCCCGGCCACCTCCTGCCACAACTGCACGGCCTCGTCGTCGTCGTAGAAGACGGTGGCCCACAACCGCTGCGGGTCGAACCCGTAGCCGCCCTCGTCGACCGGATTGGTCAGCAGGGTCCAGGCCAGTTCGATGGCGCGGCGTTTGAAGTAATCGCCGAAGGAGAAGTTGCCCGCCATCTGGAAGAAGGTGTTGTGCCGGGTTGTGATTCCGACCTCGTCGATATCCGGTGTGCGGATGCACTTCTGGATGGAGGTCGCCGTGGCGTACGGCGGCGTGCGCTGGCCGAGGAAGTACGGCACGAACTGGACCATCCCGGCGTTGACGAACAACAGATTGGGATCGTCGAGGATCACCGAGGCACTGGGTACCTCGGTGTGTCCGGCGTTGACGAAGTGGTCGGTGAACCGCTTCCTGATCTCGTGTGTGTGCAAACCTGTCCTCGCAAATCCGGGTGCTGCTCGGGCCCGGCCGCACCGCAGCATCGACCGCACCACAGTACCGGGAGGGGTCACCGCGACCGGTGCTCCGGCCTACCGACGCCCCCGGCGGATGATGGCCCGCAACTTCTCCAGACGTGTCCCGACGGCCCGCTCGGCCCCGCGGTTGGTGGGCCGGTAGTAATCCACACCGGTCAGGTCGTCCGGCGGGTACTGCTGGGCGACGACACCGTCGGGGTCGTCGTGCGGGTAGCGGTAGCCCCGGCCGTGACCGAGCCGGGCGGCCCCCGAATAGTGGCCGTCGCGCAGATGGGCGGGCACCGGTCCGGCCTTCCCGCCGCGGATGTCGCCGATCGCCGCCCCGATCGCGGTGGTGACGGCGTTGGACTTCGGCGCGGTGGCCAGGTGGACGGTGGCGTGGGCCAGGGTCAGTTGCGCCTCGGGCATCCCGATCAACTGCACGGTCTGCGCGGCGGCCACCGCGGTCAGCAGCGCGGTGGGGTCGGCCATGCCGATGTCCTCGCTGGCCAGGATCATCAGCCTGCGGGCCACGAAGCGGGGGTCCTCCCCCGCCACCAGCATCCGGGCCAGGTAGTGCAGAGCGGCGTCGACGTCGGAGCCGCGGATCGACTTGATGAACGCGCTGGTGACGTCGTAGTGCTGGTCGCCGTCGCGGTCGTAGCGCACCGCCGCCTCGTCCACCGACTGTTCGACGACCTCAACGGTCACGGATTGTCCTGCTGCGCAGGCGGTTTCGGCGGCGACCTCCAGCGCGGTCAGCGCACGGCGGGCGTCCCCGGCGGACAGCCGGACCAGCATGTCGATGGCGTCGTCGGTGACGGTGAGCGTGCCACCCAGGCCGCGCGGATCGGCGATGGCGCGGCCGAGGACGGTGCGGATGTCGTCGGGCCCGAGCGGCTGAAGATGCAGGATCAGCGACCGGGACAGCAGTGGGGCGACGACGGAGAAGGACGGGTTCTCAGTGGTCGCGGCGACCAGCAGCACCACCCGGTTCTCCACCGCGGCCAGCAGCGCATCCTGCTGGGTCTTGGAGAACCGGTGCACCTCGTCGATGAACAGCACGGTCTGGCGGCCGTGCACGGCGGCTCGGCGGGCCTCGTCGATGACCGCGCGGACCTCCTTGACCCCGGCGGTCAGCGCCGAGAGTGCCTCGAACCGGCGGCCGGTGGCCTGCGAAACCAGGGAGGCCAGCGTGGTCTTCCCGGTTCCGGGCGGGCCGTAGAGGATCACCGACGCCGCGCCCGACCCCTCCACCAGTCGTCGCAGCGGTGAGCCTGGTCCGAGCAGATGCGGCTGGCCGACCACCTCGTCGAGCCCGGTGGGGCGCATCCGCACCGCCAGGGGTGCGGCAGGCCCGGGTCTCCCCTCATCGCCGGGCACGTCGAAGAGGCTGTCGGACACTCCCTCAGGCTATCGACGCGGGAACCGCCTCCGGCGCCGGCCACGGTTGCGGCACCGGACGCTGGCGCACCACCTGCGGCCACCAGAACCACCGCCCGAGCAGGGCGGCGACCGACGGCGTCATCAGCGCGCGGATCACCAGGGTGTCGAATACCAGTCCCAGACCGATCGTGGTGCCGACCTGGGCGAGAATCTTCAATTCGCTGAACATCATCGCCGCCATGGTGAAGGCGAACACCAGTCCGGCCGAGGTCACCACCGATCCGCTGCCGCCCATCGCCCTGATGATCCCGGTGTTCAGTCCCGCCCCGATCTCCTCTTTGAACCGGGCGACCAGCAGCAGGTTGTAATCGGATCCGACGGCCAGCAGGATGATGACCGACATCACCAGCACCATCCAGTGCAGCGGTTGGCCCAGGATGTCCTGCCAGATCAGCACCGACAATCCGAACGACGTACCCAGCGACAGCACCACCGTGCCGACGATCACCGCCGCGGCCACCACCCCGCCGGTGATGATCAGCATGATCACGAAGATCAGGCAGAGCGCGGAGATCCCCGCGATCATCAGGTCGTAGTTGGCGCTCTCCTGCAGATCCTTGTAACTGGTGGCGGTGCCGGCCAGGTAGATCTTGGACCCTTCCAGCGGGGTGCCCTTGATGGCTTCGAAGGCCGCGTTGCGAATCGTGTCGACGTGCGTCAGCCCCTCCGGGGACATCGGGTCACCCTGGTGGGAGATGATGAACCGCACCGCTTTTCCATCCGGTGACAGGAACATCTTCATACCGCGCTGGAAATCGGCGTTGTCGAACACCTCCGGTGGCAAGTAGAACGAGTCGTCGTTCTTGGCCTGATCGAAGGCCTTGCCCATCGCGCTCTGATTGTCCTGCATCTCGGCCATCTGGTCGTACATGCCGTTCTGCGTGCTCTGCAGGGTGAGCTGCATCATCCGCATCGACTCCATCGAGGAGATCATCGGCGGGATCAGCGTCCGCATCTGGCTGGTCAGCATGTCCAGCCGATCCAGGTCGGGCATCAGGCTCTGGAAGTCGTCGGTCATCGTGTCGATGCCGTCAAGGGTGTCGAACACCGACCGCATCGACCAGCACACCGGGATGTCGAAACAGTGCGGCTCCCAGTAGAAATAGTTGCGGATCGGCCGGAAGAAGTCGTCGAAGTTGGCGATGTTGTCGCGCAGCTGCTGGATGTCCTCGAGGGTGACGTGCATCTTGCCGGTCATCGAGTGGGTGACGGCGTTCAGATCGCCCATCAGGTCATACATGCGGGTCATGGTGTCGATGTTGAGTTGCATCACCTCCCCCTGTTTGAGCATGTCGTCCATCCGGTCCTGCAGGTAGGACTGGTTGAGCGTCTGCAGGGTGCCCTGCATACCCAGCGCGAACGGGATCGAACTGTGCTCGATCGGGGTGCCCTGCGGGCGCGTGATCGTGGTGACCCGCCCGATACCGGGTTGGTGGAACATCTCCTTCGCGACACGTTCGATGACCAGGAAATCCGCCGAGTTGCGCATGTCGTGGTCGCTCTCGAGCATCAGCAGTTCGGGACTGAGCCGAGCGGCCGGGAAGTGACGCTCGGCGGCCGCGAACCCCTCGGAGGCCGGGATGTCGGGGGGCAGATAGTGGCGGTCGTTGTAGTCCGTGCGGTAGCCCGGCAAGGCCAGCAGACCGATCAGCGACAGCGCGATCGTGGCCACCAGGATCGGGCCCGGCCAGCGCACGACGGCGGCGCCGATCCGGCGCCAGAACCGCTCCCGGACCGCACGTCTGGGTTCCAGCGCGCCGAGGCGGCCGGCCACCGTGACCACGGCGGGTCCGAGGGTGACGGCGGCGGCCACGACCGTGACCATGCCGATGGCCAGTGGCACGCCCATCGTCTGGAACATCGGGCTGCGGGTGAAGTGCAGGCAGAACAGCGCCCCGGCGATGGTCAGTCCGGACCCGAGAATGACGTGGCTGGTGCCATGGAACATCTCGTAGTAGGCGGCCTCCTTGCCTGGCCCCGAGCCGTCCCCGCCCTTGCTGCGCGCCTCCTGATAGCGGCCGAACAGGAAGATCACATAGTCGGTGCCGGCGGCGATCGCGACCATGGTCAGCAGGTTCACCGCGAAGGTGGACAGCTGAATCAACTGGTGGTGTCCGAGGAAGGCCACCACCCCGCGGGCGGCGCCCACTTCGAGGAACACCATGGCCAATGCCAGCAGGACGGTGACGAGAGACCGGTAGACGAACAGCAACATCACCGTGATGACCCCGAAGGTCAGCAGGGTGATCGACCGCAGGCTGCGGTCGCCGGCGATATGGGTGTCGGCGATCAGCGCCGACGGCCCGGTGACGTAGGTCTTCACCCCCGGTGGGGCGGGGACGCCTGCCACGATCTCCTTGGCGGCTTCCACCGATTCATTGGCCAGACCCTCACCCATGTTCCCGGCCAGATAGACCTGCACATAGGCCGCCTTGCCATCGGCGCTCTGCGAACCCGTCGCCGTCAGAGGGTCGCTCCAGAAGTCCTGGACGTGCTCGACGTGGGTGGTGTCGGCGTTGAGTTTGCGGATGATCTCGTCGTAGTAGGCGTGCGCATCGTCGCCGAGAGGTGTGTCGCCCTCGAGCACGATCATCACGGAGGTGTTGGAGTCGAACTCCTCGAACTTCTTACCGATCTCCCTCATCGCGATGGTCGACGGCGCGTTCGGATCCGCCATGGGCACGGACTGTTCCTGGCCGACGACCTCGATCTGCGGCACCGCGGTATTGGTGACGATCGTCAGCGCCAGCCAGCCCAGGATGATCGGTACCGCAAGACGGCGGATCCAGTGGGCGATGTGCGGCCGGGCGGCGGGCTCGTCGGCGGGGGCCCGCTGCCGCTTCGGGAGGGTGATCATCCGGACTTGACGATGCAGAAGGTCTGGGCGCTGACGCCGGTGCTCACCCGTTCCTCTTTGACGACGCCGTCGATGGTGATGCGGCAACCGATGGTGTCGCTGTTCCCCTGGGCGACGATGTTGGCGGCCGCCGCCGGCGCGGTGGTGGTCAGGGTCAGGGTCCAGGGCAGGGGAACGTCGCGGGCGATCCGGGGTTCGGCGTCGAGGTCGAGGTAGTTGATGGTCGCCACCGTGCCCGGTGGCCCGTAGATCTCGTAGACGACGGTCTTGGGGTTGAACGGCTTGGCGTCCTCGGCCAGGCCGCTGCCCTCCCGGGTCAGCTCGGTCTTGCCGAACACCCCGTGCAGTCGGTCGACGGCGAAGGCTGCGACGGCGACGACGAGGGCGATCAGCAGCGGCATCCAGGCCCTGCGTAGCAATCGCATCGCCCGGTAACCCGGCCCGCGCCGTGGCGGGGTGGGACGACGATCGGGCGCGCCGACCGGGCTGCCCGCTGTCACCGCAGATTCGCCGCCGTCCGCCACCGCTACATAGTAGGGCTAATAATCCGCCGGAACTAAATCGTCAGTCGGGGGTGGTCATCGAATGACGAAGTCGCTGATCCCGAAATCGTCGAGCGCCCGACGCGCCGCCTCCGCGAGCTGTTCTGCTGTCGTCATCCCGTCGCCGTCGCAATAGCAGAGGCTGATGTAGATCCGGCCGCCGAGGCGGCCGGAGGCGATCGGGAAGAAGATGCCGCCGGCCTTCCGGAGCAGTTCCGGGTCGGCCATCTCTGGCGCACGCGCATGCCGGGCGTAGAACCATTCCGCGTCGGTGCCGTCCGGGCGGTTCACCGCCGGATCCAGATCCCCGAAGTGCGAGCAGGTGATGTTCGCGCTCTTCAGGACGACGTTCTGCATCCGGCGGGCGATGAACTCCGGCACGAACGGCATCAGCGCCAGTGGCGCCAGCACCCGGTCGCGGATTTTCGAGAGCCGCACAAGTGCCGCCTTGACCTCCGCCCGGATGCCGCGAAGGTCGGTCGCCGCCGTTGGCACGACGGTCATCGACGCACTGCTGAGGGCGTTCCCCCGGGTGTCCCCCGGCGTGCGTTCATTGACGGGGAACGTCAGATTGACCAACCCGTCGGCATCGAGCCAGCCCAGGATGCCGCACAGCCTCGAGGTCAGTCCGACCAGCAGTGAGTTGCTGGTCCCGCCGAGACTTTCCGCCCGCTGGTCCCAGTGCGCGGTGGGCACCAGGACCGCCACCGACGGCAGCCGCCCGGACCGGGTGGGCACGACTTCGTTGCCCGGGGATCCACCGCCGCCCGCAGTGCTGCGCAGCACGGGGCCGCCGGTAGCGCGGCGGGCGATCTCGCTGTGCCGGCTGGGCCGAACCCGCAGCGGCATCTCCCTGGCGGCCAGGGGTGCCTGCACGACCGCCTTGCCGGCGTGCGGCAGATCCCGCAACACCTGTCGCAGATCCTGCCGGAGCGCCTGCATCCTGCTGCGCGAACGCGGTGCGGGGTAACCGATGTCGACGCCGGTTCCCCGAACGGCGTTGACGACGGCGTCGTTGACCCCGACACCATCGGCCACCGTGTGGGAGACCACCAGCGTCACCGCCGCGCCGCCACCCTCCAACGGCTGAACGGCCAGTCGCCAGGGCGGTCCGTTCTCGATGTCGATGCGCCGGGCCGCCTGCTCGTCGGTCCACGCGGTGACGTCCTCCCGCGACCGCCGCGACGGTGCGACGTCAAGATCGCCGGGCCCCGACCACGCGACCCACCGGGACCTGCTGAACGGAATCGGCGAGCGCTCCACGCACCGGCCGAGCAGACCCGTGCCGAGGTTGCGGTGAAAGCGTCTCAGGGCGTCCAGATCGACATCGTGGTCGTAGATCCAGACGAACTGGATCATCGGCCCGTGCCCCTGGGCCCGGTAGTCCCGGTAGAAACTCTCATCGAGGTAGTCCAGGACGTTGTCCGTGCGCGTCACGATGGAGTTCCCTCTACACGAAGGTCGGGGTCAGATCGAAATCGGCCAGACCACGGCGGACCAACTCCATGAGCTCCTGGCGGTCGTTCGAGCCGTTCACCTGCCAGGAAACCACGCATATGATGACCTTGCCGTTCACCCGACCCGAGCCGACGAAGAGCGAGTCACCACGCTGGTCGAGCCCTTCCTTGGTGATCGGCCATTCGACTCCCCGCGCCCAGAAGACGTCCGCATCGGTTCCGTCCGGACGGACCACGTCCGGGAACACCTCACCCATGCTGGAGGAACCCACTGGCGTCCCGGTACCGAGCGCAGCGCTGGCCAGCCTCCTGACCAGCCACTTCGGTGTGAACGGCGTCAGCGGCAGCGATGCGATCAGCTTGTGCTCTTCCTCCGCCAGCCCGGAAAGCGCTTCCTTCAGCTCGGCCCGGATGGCCGCGAGGCTCGTGGTGACCTCGCGGGCGTCGGTCTCCACCGATATTCCCGTCAACGCGTTCGCCCTGTTGTCGGTCGGTGTCCGCTGGCTGACCGGCAACTGGACCGTGACCCGGCCGGCACCGTCCGCATACCCCCGAAGGAAAGCGATCCGCGCAGCGAACGCCGTCATCAGTGCGTTGCTGGAACCACCCAGCGCACTGGCACGCTCGTCCCAGTCCGCCGCATCGACGACCGCGGCCACCGACGGCCTGATCGTCAACCTGCCACCACGCAACTTCGCCGGCCGAACCGCCCGCTTCGGAGCCGAGCTGTTCTCCCGCGCCAGTTGAGCACCGACCTTCAGCGCCTTGGCCATCTCCGGGAGCGACCGCCTGGTCACCGCAAGATCCTCCCGCACCGCCTCTCGATAGGTCCGGGACTTCGGCGGCGGGTAGCCCAGATCGCGCTTGATGCCGTGCGACGCCTCGAGGAGCGACACGATGATCGCGCCCGCGTCGCCGACGGAGTGGGAGACGATCATGGTCACCGCACCGCCCCCCTCGACGAAGGGCAGCACCGCCATCCGCCACGCCGGTCCGCGCTCCGGGTCGACCGGAATCACGGCCTGTTCATCCATCCAGGCCGACAGGTCGCTGGCGGGTCGCGGGACGGGCGCCACATCGAGGGCGGCCTGGTGGGGGGCGGCCACCCACCGGTGCCGGCCGAACGGAAGCGGAGAACGCTCGATGAGGCGGCCCATCAAGCCGTCGCCGAGGTTGCGGTGCAACTGCCGAACACGGTCCATGTCGATGTCGTGCTTGTACACCCAGACGTACTGCCCAAGCGGCTCATGACCAAAGGCCCGCAGGGCCAGGAAAGACCCCTGATCGATGTACGCCAGCAGATTGTCCATGGTTGGAGAGCCTAAACCAGCGTTAGCCGGGTCAGGCGTGCATCAATCCCCTACTCAGGGCTTCATCCAACTCGCCCCTACTCGGGGCTTCATCCAACTCGCCCCTACTCGGGGCTTCATCCAACTCGCCCCTACTCGGGGCGGTGGTCCATCCCGGATTCCTTGCGCTGCTGGGCGGTGATCGGCGCCGGCGCATCGGTGAGCGGGTCGACGCCGCCGCCGGACTTCGGGAAGGCGATGACATCACGAATGGAATCCGCGCCGAATAGCAACGCGACGATCCGGTCCCAGCCGAAGGCGATGCCGCCGTGGGGAGGTGCCCCGAAAGTGAATGCCTCCAGGAGGAATCCGAACTTCTCGTCCGCCTCCTCGGCATTGATCCCCATCACCGCGAAGACCCGTTCCTGGATGTCACGGCGGTGGATGCGGACCGAACCGCCGCCGATCTCGTGGCCGTTGCAGACGATGTCGTAGGCATCGGCCAGCACCGCACCCGGATCGGTGTCGATCGCCCCCTCCTGACCCGGCTTGGGCGCGGTGAAAGCGTGGTGCACCGCCGTCCAGGCTCCCGAGCCGACAGCGACGTCACCGGCGGCGGCGGCCTCGCCCGCGGGTTCGAACAGCGGCGGGTCGACGATCCAGACGAAGGCCCAGGCATTGGGGTCGATCAGGTCCAGGCGCCGGGCGATCTCGATCCGGGCCGCGCCCAGCAGCGCCCGGGAAGCCTTGACCGCTCCGGCCGCGAAGAACACGCAGTCCCCCGGCTTTGCCCCGACATGGGCGGCGAGGCCGGAACGTTCGGCGTCGGAAAGATTCTTGGCAACCGGGCCGCCCAGTTCGCCGTCCTCGCCGATCAGCACGTAGGCCAGTCCCTTGGCCCCACGCTGCTTCGCCCACTCCTGCCAGCCGTCCAGGGTGCGCCGCGGCTGGGATGCCCCGCCGGGCATCACCACCGCACCGACGTAGGGAGCCTGGAACACCCGGAACGGGGTGTCCTTGAAGTAGTCGGTGCACTCCACGAGATCGAGTCCGAACCGCAGGTCGGGCTTGTCTGAGCCGAATCGGCGCATCGCCTCGGCATAGGTCATCCGCGGGATCGGCCGGGGCAGGTCGTACCCGACCAGCGCCCACAATGCGGCCAGGATCTCCTCGGCGACGGCGATCACGTCGTCGGAGTCGACGAAGCTCATCTCCACGTCGAGCTGGGTGAACTCCGGTTGCCGGTCGGCCCGGAAATCCTCGTCCCGGTAGCAGCGGGCGATCTGGTAGTACCGCTCCATCCCGGCCACCATGAGCAGCTGCTTGAACAGCTGCGGGCTCTGCGGCAGGGCGTAGAAGTTGCCCGGTTGCAGCCGGGCCGGAACCAGGAAGTCGCGGGCACCCTCCGGCGTCGACCGGGTCAGCGTCGGGGTCTCGATCTCGACGAAGTCGTGCCCGGCCAGAACCGAACGGGCCGCCGCGTTCACCTTCGACCGCAGCCGCAGCGCATCGCCCGGTCCGCCCTCACGGCGCAGATCCAGGTAGCGGTGCCGAAGCCGGGCCTCCTCGCCGGCCTGCTCGTCCAGTTGGAACGGCAACGGTGCGCACTCCCCCAGCACGGTCAGCGTGGTGGCGTTGACCTCGATCTCGCCGGTGGCGATGTCCGGGTTGGCGTTGCCCTCCGGGCGGATCTCCACCACGCCCTCCACGGCGACGCAGAACTCCGCTCGCAGCCGGTGGGCCTGGGCCAGCACGTCGGCGTTCCGGAAAACGACCTGCACCCCGCCGGGTTGTTTCCCCGCGTCGCTTCGCTCCTGCCCGCCGGGTTGATTCCCCGCGTCGCTTCGCTCCTGCCCGCCGGGTTGATTCCCCGCGTCGCCGGTTCCCGCGTCGCGGAGGTCGATGAAGATCACCCCGCCGTGATCCCGACGGCGGGCCACCCACCCCGCGAGGCGCACGACCTGCCCGGCATCGGAGGCCCGCAACGAACCCGCGGCATGACTGCGCAGCACTGAATACTCCTCAGGAAGGGGACTCGGGAAAGCGCAAGTGTATGAAGAAGGCCGATCCGGTCCGCCACCGACACCTGCAAATCGGACGCCCGGCGGCCGTCCCCCACAAACGGGCATCCCGTCTCCGTACTGTGGCAAGCTGGTCCGGAGCTGTTCGGCCCGGACTGCACGGTTGCAGCAAATACCCCCAGGAGCGCGGATGACCTTCAACGAGGGCATGCGGATCGACACCAGCACCACGTCGACCGGCGGGGGCGGCGGTCGGGGTATCGCCATCGGCGGCGGGATCGGCGGGCTGGCGATCGTCCTCCTGGCCCTGTTCCTCGGCGTGGACCCCGGACCGGTGCTCAACCAGCAGCAGACCGGGTCCGGCCAGGGCGGCGGCCAGACCTACGACCTGAGCAAGTGCCGGACCGGAGCCGATGCCAACAAGTACGACGAGTGCCGGGTGGTCGCCACCGGAAACTCGGTAGACGGTGTGTGGGAACAGCTCCTCAAGGGGTACCAGCGGCCGGCGATGAAGCTGTTCAAAGGCCAGGTCCAGACCGGGTGCGGCCCCGCCAGCAGTGATGTGGGCCCCTTCTACTGTCCGGCCGACTCCACCGCGTACTTCGACACCGACTTCTTCAAGGTGCTCGAGACCCAGTTTGGTTCCAGTGGCGGGCCGCTCGCTCAGGAGTATGTCGTCGCCCACGAGTACGGCCACCACGTCCAGAACCTGCTCGGTGACCTTCGCAAAGCGCAGCAGGGACCGCAAGGGGCTCAGGGCAACGGAGTGCGCTCCGAACTACAAGCCGACTGCTACGCGGGCGTGTGGGCGCACTACGCGGCGACGACGAAGCAGGCCGGCACCGACGTTCCGTTCCTCCAGCCGCTGAGTGACAAGGACATCGCCGACGCCCTGTCCGCGGCGTCCTCGGTGGGCGACGACCGCATCCAGGCCGAGACCACCGGCCGGATCAACCCGGAGCGCTGGACGCACGGATCTTCCGAGCAGCGCCAGAAGTGGTTCACGATCGGTTATCAGACCGGGGACCCGAAGAAGTGCGACACGTTCAACGCCCGCAATCTGAGCTGAGGACTTCAGCTGTCACCAGGCGCCGTCACCAGGGCCGCAGCGAGCACTGGACTCCGCTGCCGCCCTGCTGGGAGACCACGACCTGCCCGTCGACGGCGATCTCGCAGCGGAACTCCGGATTGACCCGCAGACCACCGCTGGCGCTGACGAAGGCCCACTGGGTCGGGTCGTCGAGAGTCGCCTGAAAGGTCCAGGGTGCACCGGGGCCGACCAGCGTGCGGGCCATCGGCATGTACTGCGGGTCGTTGGCTGCGCCCTGGTTGGGCGGATCGGCGCTGACGTAGTAGATGTTGGCGGTCAGGTCGCTGGTGGTCGTCACCGTGTAGGTGACTTGGTGTGCTCCCGCGGCGGCGGGTGCGGCGGAGGCTGCCGTGCTGGGCGCGGCTGTCGCTTCCGGGCCGGCCGTCGCGCTCGGCTCGGTGCCGGTGGATTCGGTGCTGGTGGACTCGGTGCTGGTGGACTCGGGGCCAGCCGACTCCGGTGCACTGCTCGGGGCCGGTGCCGCCGAGGCGGTCGGGGTGGTCGTCGCGCCAGCGTCGTTCGGTTCGGCTGCGGCGGGCCCCGCAGTCAGCGCGGCGGCGGCCGCGACGGCGCCCACGACAGTGCACACGGTGAGAGGTCGCATGCCCGGTGTATCGGTCCCGCCGCCGGGCGCGTTACCGGTCCGGTCAGCCGGCGTCGCGCAGTTCCGGCGCAGAGTTCGCCGTCACCCGCCGCATCCGGCCAAAAAGATCCAGCGCGGCGGCGACGGTGCAGTCGACCAGTGCGGTCAACTCCGCCACGGTGACGGGCCGTCCGGTGGCCTGGACGACGGCGCCCACCAGGTGCGGGTCGCTGGAGGGGTGCACGGTGGCGCTTCCGTGTCCACCGGCGGCCCACCGCTCGGCGACATCCATCAGGTGCTCCCGGTTGACAGCCGGGTAGTAGCGGTCGGGCGTGACCGTGACGGTGATCTCACCCGGTGCACCACCCCGATCGAGATGGACGTGCAGTTTGCCGTGCCGGAACTCCACAGCCGAGTTGGTGGCCGAATGGCCGGCCCCCGGATGGTCCAGGTAATCCAGCAAAAAGAAGTACTCCCAGTCGTGGTGACCATGGAAGTAACGCACACCCTTGGCCCGCAGGCAGTCCGCGATCAGATCGCTCATACCCGGTAAACGCCGCTAGCGGAACGCGGTGTTCCACAGCGCCGGTAAGAGTTTGCTAAGCGTTCGTGGGGGCCTTCAACGGCCCGCGCGATCAGGCCCCGATCTCGACCGCCGACAGTCGCGAAAGGACCTCGCCGACAACGCGATCAGCCGCCACGTCGATCTGCTCACCGGCGCGCAGGTCCTTGACGCCCACGGTGCCGGCCTCGATGTCGCGGTCACCGGCCACCAGCGCGATCCGGGCGCCGGAGCGGTCGGCGGCCCGCATCGCACCCTTGATCCCCCGGTCCCCGAACGCCATGTCGGTGCGCACGCCCACCGCCCGCAACTGAGCGGTCAGCCGTGCCAGTTCGATCTTGGCCGACGCGCCCAGAGGCACCCCGTAGACGTCGCAGCGAGACGTGTCACCCACAGTCTTACCCTCCGCCCGCAACGCCAGCACCGTCCGGTCCACACCGAGCCCGAAACCGATTCCGGAGAGGTCCTGGCCGCCCAACTGGGCCATCAGACCGTCATAGCGGCCACCGCCGCCAATGCCCGACTGAGCGCCCAGTCCGTCGTGCACGAACTCGAACGTGGTCTTGGTGTAGTAGTCCAGGCCGCGCACCAGACGCGGATTGACCACGTAGGGAACACCGAGTGCGTCGAGATGTGCCAGCACGGTGTCGAAGTGCGCCCGCGCGGACTCGGAGAGGTGATCGAGCATCACCGGGGCTCCGGCAGTCATGGCCCGCACCTCGGCCCGCTTGTCATCCAGGACCCGCAGCGGGTTGACCGCGGCGCGCTCCCGGGTGGCGTCATCGAGATCGAGGCCGAACAGGTAGCGCTGCAACAGCTCCCGATACTGCGGCCGGCAGCTGTCGTCGCCCAGCGAGGTGATCTCCAGCCGGAAGCCGTCGAGCCCCAGCGCGCGGAATCCGGCGTCCGCGACGGCGATCACCTCGGCGTCGAGCGCCGGGTCGTCGACGCCGATCGCCTCGACCCCAACCTGCTGCAACTGACGGTATCGGCCGGCCTGTGGCCGTTCGTATCGAAAGAAGGGCCCGGCGTAGCAGAGTTTGACCGGCAGCGCACCGCGGTCGAGTCCGTGCTCGATGACCGCCCGCATTACCCCGGCGGTGCCCTCCGGGCGCAGCGTCACCGAACGGTCCCCGCGATCGGCGAACGTGTACATCTCCTTGGAGACCACATCGGTGGACTCCCCCACCCCGCGGGCGAACAGGGCGGTGTCCTCGAACACCGGCAACTCGATATCGCCGTAACCGGCGCGGCGGGCGGCGGCCAGCAATCCGTCCCGGACGGCGACGAATGCGGCCGACTCCGGCGGCAGGTAGTCCGGAACGCCCTTGGGGGCCTGGAACCCGTTCACAGCACTCCCCTCACAGCACGAGGCCCTGCAGGAACGGGTTGGTGCGGCGCTCGACACCGATGGTGCTCGCCTCTCCGTGCCCGGGCAGCACCCGGGTGTCGTCCTCGAGAACCATCAATCTGGACATGATCGAGCCGATCAGATCCCGCCCGCTGCCGCCGGGCAGGTCGGTGCGTCCAACGGATCCCCTGAAGAGGGTGTCGCCGGTGAACACCAGGTCGTGCTCGTCGGCCGCGGTGCCTGTTCCCTGACCCGGGTGTGCGCCGTGCGCCCCGGAGACCCGGAAGCTGACCGATCCGCGGGTGTGGCCCGGGGTGTGGTCCACCGTCACCGCCATCCCGCCGAGGTCAAGGGTCTGGCCGTCGGACTCGAGTTCGACGACCTGGCGCGGCTCGCGGAACATCGCGCCGAAGGCCACCTGGGCGATCCGGGGCCCGAATCCCCGGATCGGGTCGGTCAGCATGGTCCGATCCGCCGGGTGAATGTAGACCGGGCAGCCGAAGGTGTCGGCGACTTTCTGCGCCGACCAGATGTGGTCGATGTGCCCGTGGGTGAGCAGCACGGCCGCCGGGGTCAGGCGGTTCTGGTCGAGGATCCGGCGCAGCGGCCCGAACGCCCGCTGGCCGGGGTCGACGACGATCGCGTCCGATCCCTGACGAGGCGCCAGCACGTAGCAGTTACAGGCCAACATGCCGGCCGGAAAGCCGGTGAGCAACACGGCGATCAGTCTCCCATCGCGCGCCACGCCCCGTCCAAGGGGTGGGCGCTGCCCCCGTTCACGGGTCAGGCTGGCACACTCGTTGGGCGATGCGGCCGCCAACGACGCGGACCCGAACGATACGGAGGTAAGCACCGGTGCCGACCAACGAGGAACGACGCGAGGCTGCCAAGCGCAAGCTCCAGGAGCAGTTGGAGAGCCGGGCGCGCAAGGCTCGGCAACGGCGCATCGTGTCGGTCGTCGGAGCCCTGGTCGCCCTGGTCACCGCCGCGGCGGTGATCATCACCTTCGTCTTCGGCGACGACGAGGAAGAACTCGCCGCCGAAGCCTCGTCCACGTCGGCGGCCCCGGCCGGGCCGGGCACGCCCACCACACTGACCCGGGGCGGCCCCGACCAGTTGCCGGCGTTCAAGGCCCCGGCCGGCCTCGGTTCCAACTGCCAGTACCCGGCCGCGCAGCCGGCCAGCAAGAAGGTGGATCCGCCCAAATCCGGCCAGATTCCGACGGACCCGGCCACCATCAGCGTCAGCATGTCCACCGACCAGGGCAACATCGGGCTGATACTCAACAACGCCGAGGCTCCGTGCACGGTGAACAACTTCGCCAGCCTGGCCCAGAAGGGCTATTTCGACGACACCGTCTGCCACCGGCTGACCACCGCCCCCGATCTGGGTGTGCTGCAGTGCGGTGACCCCGCCGGCACGGGCGCGGGCGGCCCGGGTTACCAGTTCGCCAACGAGTACCCCACCAACCAGTTCGCCAAGGACGACCCCGCCCTGGGCAAAGCGGTGCTGTACCCGCGCGGCGCGCTGGCGATGGCCAACGCCGGACCGGACACCAACGGCAGCCAGTTCTTCCTGGTCTACAAGGACTCCAAGCTGCCCCCGAACTACACCGTCTTCGGGACGATCGACTCCACGGGTCTGGCCACCTTGGACAAGATCGCCAAGGGTGGTGTCGCCGGCGGCGGTCAGGACGGCAAGCCCGCGACCGCGGTGACGGTCAAGTCGATCCTCCTGGACTAGCCAGGACCAGCCCGGATGACGGCGCCCCCGCCCCAGGAACACCCGGATCTGCCGACCCCGCCGCACGGAACGGCGGTGCCGTACCCGGAGGAGCCGTGGCCGCCGCCGGTCCCCGCACCCTCCCCGTATCCGCCGCCCCCGTACCCGCCGTACCCGTATCCGCCGCGGCGCACCAACGCCATGGCGATCGCGTCCCTGGTGTGCGCCTTCCTGTTCGCCCCGCTGGCCATCCTGTTCGGCCATCTGTCGCTGTCGCAGATCAAGCGCTCCGGCGAGGAGGGGCGCGGGATGGCCGTGGCCGGCCTGGTGATCGGGTACATCCTGACGGTGGCGACCGTACTCATCCTGGTGGTCGGCGTGCTGTTGTTCTCCTGGGCGGCGAAGGTGGTGCGCGAATCGCCGGAGTACCGCGGCATGGGTGTCCCGCCCGGAACTGTGGGGGCGCCGCTGCCGCCGTTCGATCCGCCGGCCGGACTGGGCGCCACCTGCAGCTACCCGTCGACACCCACCCGGGCCGCCAAACCGGTCAGGCCGCCCCGCCCGGGGCGGGTGCCGACCGATCCGCCGCTGGTCGGGGCGACCGCGAAGTTCAACGACGGGACCACCGAGGACGTGGTCGTCGGCCTGCAACTCGACAACGCCAAGGCGCCGTGCACGGTGAACAGTTTCGTCAGCCTCGCCCAGCAGGGGTTCTTCGACAACACCCGGTGCCACCGGCTGACCGACTCGACGACCACATCGGTGCTGCAGTGCGGTGATCCGACCGCCACCGGAACCGGCGGTCCCGGCTACCGCTTCGCCAACGAGTACCCGACCAACCAGTACCGGCCCTTCGACCCCGCGCTGAAGGAGCCCGTCGTCTACCCGCGCGGGACGCTGGCGATGGCCAACTCCGGACCGGACAGCAACGGCAGCCAGTTCTTCATCGTCTACCGGGACTCCATACTTCCGCCGACCTACACCGCGTTCGGCAGCATCGACCGGACCGGACTGGCCGCGGTCGACGCTCTGGTGTCGGTCGGTGTGGCCGGCGGCGAGGCGGACGGCGCGCCGCAGACCCCCATCGTCATCGAATCGGTGCGGCTCGACTGAGCCGGCGGTCAGTCCATCCCGGCGGCCGTGGCCGCGGGGACACCGGGATGCAGCACCGCCACCGGGCAGTCGGCGTGGGCCAGCACCTTCTGGGTGACCGACCCCATGATCAGACCGGAGAACCCGCCGGACCCCCGGCTGCCGACCACCAGCAGTTCGGCGCCGACCGCCTGGGACAACAGCACCTCGGCGGGCCGTCCGCTGCCGGCGATGAATGTCACCGGCACCATCGGAAACGATGTTGCGGTGACGATCACCGGTGAGTGGAATGCGCTGGTGTCCGATCCGGGGGTGGCGTTCTCGGGGTCGATGTGCTCGGCGACCGGCTCACCCCGCCCGGGCTCCACGGTCACCGCCACCACCCCGCACCCGATGGCCTCGGCGTGGCGGAACGCGAAAGCCGCCGCCCGGTTGGATGCCGGCGAGCCGTCATAACCGAGGATGACCTGGCCCGGGTTCCCCGGATGGCCCTCGACGTCCTCGAACGGTGTGCCGCCCTCCAGACCGGAGTGCACCACCACGACCGGACACTGCGCGTAGGGCGCGACGTGCATGGTGGTCGACCCCAGCAGCAGCCCCCGGAAACCCTCCCGGCCGCGGGACCCCAGCACAAGGACGTCGGCGTTCTCCCCCGCCGCCAGCAGTGACTGAACCGGCGCGTCGGGCATCTGCAGGGCGCGGATCTCCAGATCCGGCTGCCGGGTTCGCGCCTCGGCCACCGCCGCACCGAGCGTTCCGGTGGGCTCGGCGAGCAACGTCGGCACCGCCGCCGCGTCGGGGCGCGCATGCAGGACGGTCAGCGGCAGTCCGTAGGCGACTGCGGTGTCGGCAGCCCAGCGCAGCGCCGCGATGCCGTGATCGGAGCCGTCGGCACCGACGACGACGCCACTCTCAGCCCACCCGACGCTCTCGGTCATGGCGATGTCCTCGGTCATGGCGGTGCCCTCCATCCGCTGGGTCGTCCTTCTGGCCGTCCCATGAAGTTCCGTACGCGAAAGCGAACACCGAACCGCAAGCCAGACTTAGCGGTACGGTACTCCGCAAAGCTAACGTGATTCACGATCCCGGCGAGGGCGGTATGGCAGAGACACACGAAGTCCACCATGCACCCGAGGCCGATCTGATGGACAAGGGTCTCTCCCGTAACTCACTGGGCGTGTTCGGCAGTGTGGTGCTGGGCATCTCCTGTGTCGCCCCGGCCTACACGTTGTCGGCCACGATCGGAATTCTGGTCACCCAGGCGGGCAGTAAGACCGCAGTGGTCATCCTGGCCGGATTCCTGCCGATGTTCTTCGCCGCCTACGCCTATCGCGAGTTGAACAAGGTCGTTCCGGACTGCGGCACGTCGTTCACCTGGACCACCAAGGCGTTCGGCCCCTACATCGGGTGGATCGGCGGGTGGGCGGCCATCCTGGCCACCGCCATCGTGCTGTCCAATCTGGCCGGCGTCGCCGTGGAATTCTTCTACCAACTACTCGGCGACATTTTCCGCAACGAGACCCTCGGCGGCCTGTGGGAGAACAACACCATCAACGTGGTCACCTGCCTGGCGTTTCTGGGGATCGCCACCTGGGTGGCCTACCGCGGTATCACCACCACCGAGAAGGTGCAGTTCATCCTGGTCGGGTTCCAGCTGACGATCCTGCTGGTGTTCGCGGTCGTCGCGATCGTCAAGTCCCGCACCGCCCCCACCGGTCTCGACTTCAGCTGGGACTGGTTCAGCCCGGCGGGACTGACCCTGTCGGCCTTCATCGCGGGGCTGTCCGGTTCGATCTTCGCGTTCTGGGGGTGGGATACCTGCCTGACGGTCAACGAGGAGTCGAAGGGCTCGGATAAGACGCCCGGCCGCGCGGCGTTGCTGACCGTGCTGTCGATCCTGCTGACCTACCTCATCGTGTCGACCGCCTCGGTGCTGTACGCCGGGACGGGAACCGAGGGGGTCGGCCTGGGCAACGAGAAGATCGCCCACAACGTCTTCGGTGCGCTGGCCGAACCGGTGCTCGGCAACCCCTGGCACATCCTGCTGTTCCTCGCCGTGCTGGCCTCCAGCATCGCCAGCCTGATCACCACCTTTCTGCCGGCCTCGCGGACCATGCTCGGGATGGCGACCTACAAGGCGCTGCCGCAGCGATTCGGCGCGATCCACCCCCGCTACCTGACCCCGTCCTACGCGACGGTGGTCGCCGGGGTCTTCGCCGGCGGCTTCTACGCGGTGATGATGTTCCTCAGCGAGAACGCGCTGACCGACACCATCTACTCGCTGGGCATCATGATCTGCTTCTACTACGGGCTGACGGCGTTCGGCTGTATCTGGTTCTTCCGGCGCGAACTTTTCGTCAACCTCTCCAGCGTGGTGTTCAAACTGCTGTTCCCGTTGCTCGGCGGGATCGGCCTGTTCGGCGTGCTGATCGTGACCCTGCGCGACAGCGCGTCACCGGATTACGGCAGCGGCGCGAGCATTTTCGGCGTCGGCCTGGTGCTGACCCTCGGAATGGGGCTGATCGTGCTGGGTCTGGTGCTGATGCTGATCTGGCGGTCGGTGGAACCCGCGTTCTTCCGCGGCGAGACGTTGCGGCAGGACACCCCCGTCGTGATCGTCGACTGAGCACCTGATGTCCGCTGCCGGCCCCGCACGCCCGCAGCCCTCCCCTGCACTTTTCCCCGCATGTTCACACCGGGCATGCCACAATTCGCGACGAGGAGATACTGGGTATGAGCGAACGACAGGGCTTGTTTTCCAAGGTTTTCGGGTCCCGGGGACTCAACGGGATCTCGGAGATGCGGACCTTCTTCCGGACCAACGAGCAGCCGATCTTCTTCGTCGGACCGACGGCGTTCAACCTTCTCGGCATCGACCGATGGGTGCGCGGATTCGAGTACATCGTCTACCACGACTCCTGGGACGGCGCCCATCCGCGGGTGTTCGCACCCTCGAATCGGCCCTATGTCGAGTTCCAGAGCAGCGAGGAGATCGTCAACTACCTGCTGCGCGACCCCGAGGTGCAGAGCTTCATCGAATCCCGCTGCGCGGCAACGGGACTGCGTCCGATGGTGGCGATGGTCTTCTTCGACGCCGAAACCGAGGAGATCTGCGAGGAGCTGAACTACAACCTGATCCTGCCCAAGGACGAACTCCGCCGGCACCTGGACTCCAAGATCGTCACCACCAAACTCGGTGAACAGGCCGGCGCCCCCTCGGTGCCCAACGTCCTGGGCCGGGCGGACAGCTACGAGACGCTGATCGACCTCGCCGGTCGGCACGGCCTCGGTACCGATCTGGTGGTTCAGACCCCCTACGGCGACTCGGGAAAGACGACCTTCTTCATCGCCGCGGAGGCCGACTGGGATCGGTGCAGCGAGGACATCGTCGGCGAAGAGCTCAAGATCATGAAGCGGATCAACAACCGGGCGGTCGCCGTCGAGGCGGTCAACACCCGGCACGGCACCGTCGTCGGCCCCTTCATGACCGACCTGACCGGATACCCGGAGTTGACGCCCTACCGCGGCGGCTGGTGCGGTAACGACCTCTTCCCGGAGGCGTTGTCGGAGGCCCACCGCGCCACCGCGATCGGCCATGTGCGGCGGCTCGGTGACCGGCTCCGCGATGAGGGTTACCGCGGGTTCTTCGAGGTCGACGTCCTGGTCGACCTCGACTCCGACGAGGTCTACCTGGGTGAGTTGAACCCCCGCATCTCCGGCGCCTCGTCGATGACGAACGTCACCGCGGGGGCCTACTCCGACATCCCGCTGTTCCTGTTCCACCTGCTCGAGTTCATGGGGGTCGACTACAGCCTCGACGTGGACGAGATCAACGAGCGGTGGCGGGAACTGGCCGCCGTCGACGTCTGGGCCCAGCTGATCATGAAGGAACCCAACGACTCCGTCGAGCGGATCCTGGCCGCACCGACCACCGGCCGGTACCGTCTCGGCGAGGACGGCACCCTGAATTTCGTCGGGGTCACCAACGACTGGCATGACGTCACCCACGAGGACGAGTGCTTCTACATGCGGGTGTACGGGCCGGGCGACTACCGGTTCAAGGGCGCCGATCTGGGCATTCTGGTCACCAAGGGCCGCATGCAGACCGATGAGGGGCTCACCACGCGGTGCCGCAACTACATCAACGGCATCCGTTCGATGTACGTCAGCGAGCCGTTGCCGCAGGCTCCGACCGTGGTGCCGATCAGCTTCGTGAAGTAGTCGCCGCCCGGTTTGGGAAGGGGCCGGGCTAACCGTGCCCGCGCTCGCGTCCCTCCACCACGCCGATCGGTCCGGTACCCACCATCCGGTCGTTCGCACGACCGTTGAGTCCGGCCAGGTGCCGGCCCGCCGCCGCGAACCCCCGGATGGTGTCGATGAGGTACGCGGCCGACTGCGCCGTCGGCCAGGTCGACATCTTCACCGACACCGTTCGGGTGGCGCGATCGACCAGCACCATCTGACCGTGGATACCAAGACAGAGTTGCAGGTCCCCGACCGCACCCGGAACGAACCAGAACTGGTTGCGATACCAGCCGCCGGTGAGCACCGGTTCGGAGTCCGACGAGGCGAACGCGCCGCGGATGTCGGGGTCCAGCGCCCTGGCAGCGCCCAGCCAGCGACTCGGCACCACCGGCATGCCGTCGACGAAACCGTCCTCGAGCAGCAGCTGGCCGAATCGGGCCATGTCCCGCGCCGTCGCCGACATCCCGCCGTCGTGAATCGCCGAGCCGACCCCGTCGCAGGTGATCTCGGCGTTGAACTCGGCGCCGAGCGGGTGCCAGATCAACGTCGACACCAGGTCGGCCATCCGGGTGCCCGCAGCTCGTTCGCAGACCCAACCGAGCATGTCGGTGTCCGCCGAGCGGTAGACGAAGGTGCCGCCGTGCGGACCGGCCGAACCCAGCGTGGCCAGGTAGGCGTACATCCCGCCGTTCTCGCCGGGGCTCAGGCCCGGCCGCCAGCCCATGTAGCGCTCCATCACCCGGACCTCGGCGTCGGGATTGGTGTACTCCTCGCTGAACGCCACCCCGGTTCTCATGTCGAGCAGGTCCCGGACCCGGGCGCCGCCGTACCCGGATCCCGCCACCTCCGGCACGTAGTACTCGACCACCATCTCGGGGTTCAGGTCGCCACGCTCGGTGAGGATGCCGGCGATGCAGCCGACCACCGACTTGGTCACCGACATCAGCAGGTGCGGGGTGTCGGGGGCCATACCGTTGCCGTAGCCCTCCAGAACGATCCGGCCGTTGTGCAGAATCACCACCGCATCGGTCCAGGTGTCTCCCAGCACATCCGCCAGGGTTCCGAGGCCCTCCAACCGCTGCACTTCGACGTCGCTGGGATTGAGCGGGACGGGGTGCAGTGGCAACGGCCGCGGCTTGCCGTAGCCGCGCGATATCCGCTGGGTGGGGATCAACTCCCGCAGGTGCTGAAACGACCAGCGGTTGAACGGCGGGTCCTGCCAGTTCAACAGGGTCACGCGGGACTCCTCCGCAGGCGGGAAACCTGACATCAGCGGCCGATCCGACATGGGGATGACCCTACCGGGGGCGACCGGCGCTCAGGACGGAGACGCGGCAGCCAGACTAGGCGGCAGAACCTGATTGCCGCCTTCCTCCTCCGGGCTCGTTCCTCGCCCGGCATCGTCAGGCGGCGGAACCCGATAGCCGCCTTCCTCCTCCAGGCTCGTTCCTCGCCCGGCATCACGCGACGTCTCGCTCCTCCTCCGCCTCGTCCCTCGGCGGCATCGTCGACTCGACGGTCAGGCGGCGGAAGTCACCCGGTAGACGTCGTAGACGCCTTCGACGTTGCGTACCGCGTTGAGCACATGACCGAGGTGCTTCGGATCGCCGAGTTCGAAGGTGAAGCGGCTGACGGCGACCCGGTCATCGGAGGTGGTCACCGAGGCCGACAGGATGTTCACCCGTTCGTCGGCGAGAACCCGGGTGACGTCGGAGAGCAACCGGTGCCGATCGAGTGCCTCGACCTGGATGGCCACCAGGAATACCGACGTCGGGGACGGGGCCCACACCACGTCGATGATGCGCTCGGACTGCCGTTGCAGATCGGCGGCGTTGGTGCAGTCGGTGCGGTGCACGCTCACCCCGCCGCCGCGGGTGACGAAACCCAGGATGTTGTCGCCCGGCACCGGTGTGCAGCACTTGGCGAGCTTGGTCAGCGTCCCCGGCGCGCCGGGCACCGCGATGCCGGTGTCCTCGCTGCGACGGTGACGCACCGGCATGGTGGCCGGGGTGGATCGTTCGGCGAGTTCGTCCTCGGCGCCGTCGGCACCACCAAGTTGGGCCAGAAGGCGCTGCACGACGTGTCGGGGCGAGACGTGTCCCTCCCCCACCGCGGTGAACAGCGCGGAGACGTCCGCATAGCGCAGTTCGCTGGCCAGCGCGGCCATCGCCTCGCCGTTGACGAGTCGTTGCAGCGGAAGCCCGCCGCGGCGAACTTCACGGGCGATCGCGTCCTTGCCGCTCTCCAGCGCCTCCTCGCGCCGCTCCTTGGCGAACCACTGGCGGATCTTGGCCTTCGCCCGCGGCGACACCACGAAGCTCTGCCAATCCCGGGATGGGCCGGCGTTGGGCGCCTTCGAGGTGAAAACCTCCACCAGTTCCCCGTTTTCGAGCTTCCGCTCCAGGGCGACCAAGCGGCCGTTCACCCGCGCGCCGATGCAGCGGTGGCCGACCTCGGTGTGCACGGCGTAGGCGAAGTCGACCGGGGTGGAGCCGGCCGGCAGGGTGATGACGTCACCCTTGGGGGTGAAGACGAAGATCTCCTGGACCGCCAGGTCGTAACGCAGGGACTCGAGGAACTCGCCCGGGTCGGCGGCCTCCCGCTGCCAGTCGAGCAGCTGCCGCATCCAGGCCATATCGTCGATCTCGGCGGCGGAGGTCGGATGTGAGGCGGTGTTGCGCCCCTTGGACTCCTTGTAGCGCCAGTGTGCCGCGATCCCGTACTCGGCGGTGCGGTGCATATCGCGGGTGCGAATCTGCACCTCCAGCGGTTTGCCCTCCGGACCGACGACGGTGGTGTGCAGCGACTGGTACACCCCGAACCTCGGCTGGGCGATGTAGTCCTTGAATCGGCCCGGCATGGGCTGCCACAGCGAGTGCACAACGCCAACCGCGGCGTAGCAGTCGCGGATCTCGTCGCAGAGGATCCGGACGCCGACCAGGTCGTGGATGTCGTCGAAGTCGCGGCCCTTGACGATCATCTTCTGATAGATCGACCAGTAGTGCTTTGGCCTGCCCTCGACCGTCGCGCCGATCTTCATAGCGCCGAGTGCGGCGGTGATCTCGGCACGCACCTTGGCCAGATAGGTGTCGCGGGAGGGCGCCCGATCGGCGACGAGCCGGACGATCTCCTCGTAGCGCTTAGGGTGCAGGATCGCGAACGACAGGTCCTCCAACTCCCACTTGACGGTGGCCATTCCCAGTCGATGGGCAAGGGGCGCAATGACTTCCAGCGTCTCGCGCGCCTTGCGGGCCTGCTTCTCGGGCGGCAGGAACCGCATGGTGCGCATATTGTGCAACCGATCGGCCACCTTGATCACCAGAACCCGGGGATCACGGGCCATGGCGATGATCATCTTGCGGATGGTCTCGCCTTCAGCGGCGCTGCCCAACACCACTTTGTCGAGTTTGGTCACCCCGTCGACGAGGTGTCCGACCTCGTCGCCGAATTCGGTGGTCAGCGCCTCCAGCGTGTACCCGGTGTCCTCCACCGTGTCGTGCAGCAGCGCAGCGACCAGGGTGGTGGTGTCCATGCCGAGTTCGGCGAGGATGGTCGCCACCGCCAGCGGATGGGTGATGTAGGGGTCCCCGGAGCGGCGTAACTGACCCTCGTGCTTGGACTCGGCGACCTCGTAGGCGCGCTGCAGCAAGGACAGGTCAGCCTTGGGGTAGACGGCGCGGTGCACCGAGACCAGCGGATCGAGCACCGGGTTGACGGTGCCGCGCTGCGCCGTCATCCGCCGGGCCAGACGGGCCCGCACCCGCCGAGAGGCGCTGGATGTCGACTTCGGGATGTCCGAGCCCTTCTGGGGCTCTGGGCGATGCTCGACCGGCGAAGTCTCCGAACCCGATTCGGCGACCGGCAGCGAGCCGGTGACCGTCTCCTCTGCCATGTCCACCTCCGTTGCGGGCGCATTGCGAGGATATCGCCTCCGCCCGTCCCTGCCGCAGCATGCACAATTCTGAGATTTTCTCAGAATGTCCTTTACTCGACGGGCCGGAGGCGCGATACTGAACTCGATGCCTTCGCGGGCGAAACCCTCGCAACTAGGGGTGATGACGCCGTGTCTCCACTGTTTCGGTTGAACAGCGACCTCTTCGGAACGAAACGGCATCGCGGCGAGCGACCAGAGTCCAGTCCCCAGCTGTATCAGGTGAGCGATCGACTACGTGGCCGGACGGTCAGCGTCCCCGGCCCCGAGATTGCCGGTGCGGTGGCGGCCTGGCTGGCCGACTTCGATGTGCACAGCCCGTTGGTCGACGCACTCGCCGACGCCGCACGCGCCGGTGACTGGGCGGCCGCCCGGGCTATCGGAGAACGCCTCTCGGTGGACATCAGCTTCGCTTCCTGAACGCCCGCACCGGGCGGTGGCCCGAGACGGCGTCGTCGCGGGATCGCCGCGGACCGGTCAGACCTGCTGCAGGCTGTGCACCGGGAGGGGCGTGAGCAGTTCCCGGCCGCCCAACCCCGCCAGTTCCATGACCACCGCGGCGACCGTGACGTCGGCACCCGCGCTCGCGAGCAGATCGCGACTCGCAGCCAGGGTCCCGCCGGTGGCCAGCACGTCGTCGACGACGGCCACCCGGCGGCCGGCCAGTTCGATGCCCTCGGCGGGAATCTCCAGCGTCGCGCTGCCGTACTCCAGGTCATAGCTGCGGCTGAACACCGGCGGCGGCAGCTTGCCGCTCTTGCGGATGGCCAGCACGCCGCAGCCGAGCCGATGGGCCACCGCTCCCCCGAGTAGGAAGCCGCGGGCGTCGATCCCGGCGATCAGGTCGGCCCCGGCCACCACCCGGGCCAACGCGTCGGTGATCACCGCGAACCCGTGGTCGTCGGCCAGCACCGGGGTGAGGTCACGGAAGATCACCCCCGGTTCGGGGAAGCCGGCAACCTCCCGGGTCAGCCGGGCCAGGATGTCGGCCACCGTTGCCGCACCCTCGGGGCCCGTCTTCGGGGTCATGGCTTGAGCATCCAGCGGTCCATGTTCCAGCCGGCTCCCCACCTGGTCGGGTTCGCCTCGACCGCGAACATCTTCTTCGACGCCAGAACGGTGCGCTGCTGGCGGTAGAGGGGCAGCGTGGGCACATCGGACCACAACATCGGTGCCGCGTCGGCGAGCAACCGGATCTGCTCCTTGGGGTCGGTGGTGATCGCCAGGGCGGAGATGATGCCGTCGATCTGGGGGTTCGAATAGCCGGACAAGTTGTTCCCATTGCCGGTGTGCAGAGCGTAGGCGTCGAACGCCGACGACCCCGTGGAGCCGCTCCCGGTCGCGCCGCCGGTGCTGGCCAGCAGAGCGTCGATACCGCCGTCCCGCAGGGTCTGCGGACCGGTCGAGTCGGTGGTGGCGTCGACGACGGTGATTCCCGCCGCCGCGCAGGACGAGGTGATCGCCGCGATGGTGGCCGCCAGCCTGGGATTCGGCGCCTGGTAGCCGATGCGCACCGTCAGTGGGACGCCTTGAATCGCCGCCCGGGCCGCCTCCGGATTGGCGACGGCGAACGCGCCGCCCTCAGCTGCGGCTTCGGCGCCGCTGTAGGCGTCATCGGCCACCGGGTTGAGCCGGGTGTTGGCGACCGGGACACCGGCGTTGCGGGCGATCACGTCACGGGGGGTGCACAGCGACAGCGCACGACGCGCCTCCGGCGTGGCCAGCGCTCCGCGAACCCCGAAGATCAGTTGCTCGATGCCCCCGGCCGGGATCTCGGTGCGCTGGTAGTCATCCGGCGTGGCGAGGGTTCCCGACGAACCGGTGGCGACGTCGACGACGTGGAACTTGCCGTTGTTGACCCGGTCCTGCACGTCCACCCCGCGTGGCCACACCACAACCCGCTTGGTGACCGGTTCCGCACCCCACCACTTGTCGTTGGCCGTGAGGACCACGGCTCCCTCCGGAAGAACGGAGTCGATCTTGTAGGGGCCCGAAGAGGGGAAGCGTTTGAGATCGATGTTCTCGTTGAGTTGCCAGATGGTGTTCCAGGCGTCGGCGATACGCGCCACCACCGCCGGGTCGCCGCCGAGCAGCGACGCCGGGACGTCGAGACCCAGTTCGTCACCGATCACGTGGGAGGGCATCAGCGATGTGGCGGTGAACAACTGGGTGTAGTCGACGACGCTGCGGCCGGGAAAGAAATTCACCCGCGCCTTCTTCTGACCGGCCTGGCATTCGATACCGGCGATATCGAGATAGCCCGCCTGACTCGCGGCGTCGAAGCCCGGGAAGCGCCCCGACTGGGCCGCCCAGGCCAGCACCATGTCGTCACAGACCACGGGCTTACCGTCGGAGTACACCGCGTCGTCAGCGATCTGGTAATCCACCACCAGGGGTTCGCGCCCGACCACCGACACCGAACCGAAGTCGGTGTCGGCCAGCACCTGCCCGTCCGGGCCGTGCAGGCCGAACCCGGTCAGGACCCGGGCGAACGCCTGCGGGCCCGCGGATGCGGCCCCGTCGACGGTGTTGGTGTTGTAGGTGGTCAGCACGCCGTCAACGGCGTAGTTGACCTGCTCGGCCGCCCCACCCGAACACCCGCTCAGCGCGAACGGGGATATCAGGATCAGTGCGGAGGCGACGGACGCCGCCTTCCGGCGAGCGCGCCCGCTCACCGCCGAGCGACCGGCGAGCACTACTGGTCGCCCGTGCCGCGCTTACCGGAAGGCCGACGCGGCCGCAGTGGGCGCGCCTCGGGCGCGGTACCCGCCGCCGACGCCCCAGCGCCCACCGCCACCGGTTCGGCCGATGCCGACGCGGCGTCACTCGTGGCCTGCTTACGCCGGTTGAGCACCTTGCGATTGTGGTTGCGAACCTTCTCGGTGCGCTCCCGCAGCGTGACGAGCAGCGGAGTGGCGAAGAAGATCGACGAGTAGGTGCCGACGATGATGCCGATCAACTGAACCAGGGCCAGGTCCTTGAGGGTGCCCACACCAAGAATCCAGACCGCCACCACCATCAGCGCCACGACCGGCATCACCGAGATGACGCTGGTGTTGATCGAACGCATGAAGGTCTGGTTGATCGCCAGGTTCGCCTGTTCGGCGTAGGTGCGCCGGGTGGTGTGTTCGAAGCCCTTGGTGTTCTCCTCCACCTTGTCGAACACGATGACGGTGTCGTAGAGGGAGAAGCCGAGGATGGTGAGCAGGCCGATCACCGTGGCGGGGGTGACCTCGAAACCCACCAGGGAGTAGATGCCGGCGACGGTGATCATGTCCAAGCCCAGGGAGAGCAGGGCTGCTGTAGCCATATAGCGCTCGTAGCGCATGGTGATGTAGATGGTCACCAGCACCAGAAACACGGCCAGGGCGATCAGGGCCTTCTGGGTGATCTGTCCGCCCCAGGTCTCCGACACCGCGGAGTCGCTGATGGCCTGCTTGCTGGGCTTGCCGTCGGAACCCTTGGGCTGGAACTTCTCGAACAACGCCTCACGCACGTCGGCGGCCTCGGCGTTGTCGAGGGCCTCGGAGCGGATCTGAACCGTGGCCGTGGGCCCGTTGCCCACGATGACCACCGACTGCGGCGCGGTGCCGATCGCCTCGGTGAAAACCTGCTCGACCTCGGTGACGCTGGCGTTGCCGTTCACGCCCGCGACCGGGAAGGACACCTTGGTGCCGCCCTGGAAGTCGATGCCGAAGGTGAACCCGCGCAACACGATGCTGGCCCCGGCGAGCGCGACGATCAGGGCGGTGATGACGTACCACAGCTTGCGCTTGCCCACGACGTCAAAGGCACCGGTACCGGTGTAGAGCCGCGTGAAGAAGCCGTGCTGCGGTAGCTGCTGCCCCGCGGAGACGGTGGACTCGGCGTCGGCGGTCACGTCGACGTCTTTGCTGTTCTCGGTCATCATCCCCGTTCCGTCCCGGCACCCACCGCGGTCTGTCCGGCTATCCGCCGCTCACGAGCGATCTGCTGGACCGCACCCAGCCCGTTCAGAGCCGGCTTGGACATCAGCGACGACTTCGACGCCAGGTAGACCAGCGGCCAGGTGATCAGGAACACCACCACGACGTCGAGGATCGTCGTCAGACCGAGCGTGAAGGCGAAGCCCTTAACCTGTCCGACTGCCAAAAAGTAGAGCACTGCGGCGGCCAGGAAGCTGACGGCGTTACCCGACAGGATGGTCTTGCGCGCCCGGGCCCAGCCGCGCGGTACCGCCGACCGGAACGAGCGGCCCTCCCGGATCTCGTCCTTGATGCGTTCGAAGAACACCACGAACGAGTCGGCGGTGGTGCCGATACCAATGATCAGACCCGCGATACCGGCCAGGTCAAGGGTGTAGTTGATGTACCTGCCCAACAGCACCAGGATGCCGAACACCATGGCACCCGAGGCAACCAGCGACAACGCGGTGAGCAGGCCCAGCACCCGGTAGTAGACCAGCGAGTACACCAGCACCATGGCCAAGCCGATGGCGCCGGCGATCAGGCCCGCGCGCAGCGAGGTCAGGCCCAATGTCGCCGACACGGTTTCGGCCTCCGAGGATTCGAAGGACAGCGGCAGCGAGCCGTATTTGAGGACGTTGGCCAATTCCCGGGCGCTGTCCGGGGTGAACGGCGGGTCACCACCGCTGATCTGGGTGCGACCGCCGGGGATCGCCTCGCGGATCTGCGGGGCACTGACCACCTTCGAGTCCAGGGTGAAGGCCGTCTGGGTGCCGACATTGGCGGCGGTGAAATCTGCCCAGGTCTTGGATGCCTCGTCCTTGAACTCCAGGTCGACGACGTAGGTCGCGCTCTGCTGGTCGAAGCCTGAAGAGGCGTTCTTGATCTGGTCGCCGCTGATGATCGACTTGTCGAGGATGTAGACGGCCTTGTTGTCCGCCGAACAGGTCACCAGGGGCAGATTCGGGTCGTCGTTACCGGCGAGCACGTCCTCCTCGCCGCAGCGTTCGGCGACGTACTGCACGGCGAAGATCAGCAACGTCTGGTTGGTGCTTTGCCGCAGATCCTTCTCGAACTTGATCCGTGCGGCGAGATCCTCGCGCGGATCGGGCGGGCCCGGCGGTTTCGGTGCGCCGGGGGCCGGGGGCGCCCCGGGCGGCGGAGCCGCACCCGGAGGAGCACCAGGTGGCGGGCCTGCGCCGGGTGGTGCGCCGGCGGCGGGTGCCGGTGACGGCGACGGTGAGGGCGTCGGACCCGGTTCGAGCGGGTACGGACGTGGCTGAGGTTTGGGTTGTTCGCCCACGGCGCCGGTGCTGGGCGCCGGGGCAGGGGCGGGCGCGGGTGCCGGAGCGGGCGCGGGCGCGGGGGCCGGCGCAGGGGCGGGCGCCGGCGCTGGCGGAGGTGCAGGTGTGGACGGAGCGGGCGGGGCACCGGGAGGAGCCCCGCCCGGAGCCGGTGCGCCGGGAGCGGGTGCCCCGCCCGGCGGCGGCGCGGCCTTCTTGGCCTGCTCCTTGACCGCCTCGACCGGGATGGGCTGGCCGATCACCGGCCGGACGTAGAGCCGCGCGGTCTGCCCGAGGTTACGGGCCTCGTTGCCGTCGTTACCGGGCACCGTGATGACCAGGTTGTCGCCGTCGATGACCACCTCGGACCCGGAAACACCGAGTCCGTTCACCCGGGCGCTGATGATCTGCTGGGCCTGGTTGAGCGCGTCGCGGGTGGGCTTGGAACCATCCGGGGTGCGCGCGGTCAGCGTGACACGGGTACCGCCCTGCAGGTCGATGCCCAGTTTGGGCTTGGCCTCGCGGTCACCGGTGAGGAACACCAGCAGGTACACCCCGATGAGCATGATCAGGAACAGCGCAAGGTAGCGGTACGGCCGCACCGGCGCCGATGACGATGCCACGTTGTGGATTCTCCTCGTTCTGTTCTGCGCGTTCTGTTCTGCGTGCTGTTGAGCTCTGCGTGCCACCGGGCGTGTTCCATGGCGGACGAGGCACCTCAGTCAACTCCGTGAGTCAACCCCGGTGGTCCCGCATTCCGCCCGGGCGACACCCTGCGCTCCCGAAAGGGTACGGGTCGGCGCGGACGGTCAGTCGTCGGTCAGCCGTTTCGAGGCCAACCTCTTCGCGTCGGCCTCGGAGGGCTCGAAAGCCTCCGCGGACGTCTCAGTGATCTCGACGACATCATCGGTCTCGAAGGAGTCGGTCTCGAAGGAGTCGGCCGCGTCGATCTTCTCCCGGATGGCCAGCTTCATCCATTCGGTCACCACACCGGGCGCGATCTCCAGCGACACGGTGTCCTCGGTGATGGCGGTGATATCGCCCGCCAGCCCTGACGTGGTGTAAACCCGGTCGCCGACCCGCAGCGATTCGTGCAGGTCGATGGTGGCCTGCATGGCCTTGCGCTGCCGGCGGGAGGCGAAGAACAGGAAGGCTCCCATGATGATGAAGAGGGGCAGGAAGCTCAGCAGTTCCATGGCAGATCGTGTCTTTCCAGTAGTTCGGAGACCGCCGAACAGAGTGCCCGCGGCAGGTAAGTGTGCCGTCCAGTGTGCCATTGACCACAAACGGAACCCTCATGCAGTTGCCGGGGCGGACGTGCTTGCCTGGTCCGCCCCTGCTCACCGGGCCCGGCGGGACCGCTGGACACCAGGGTTTCCCGATGCGAGGTAGCGAGGTCCGGCTACGCTTTCGATCAGCCCCACCGGACCGAGGAATGCCATGACCACAGATGTGATGACCGTCGAGCAGAGCCGAAAGCTTGTCACCGAACTTCCCGGGCCGAAATCCCAGGAACTGACCCGGCGCCGGCTTTCCGCGGTCTCCCACGGGGTGGGCGTCACCATGCCGGTGTATTGCGCACGCGCCTTCGGCGGGATCATCGAGGACGTCGACGGCAACCGGCTGATCGACCTGGGTTCCGGGATCGCCGTCACCACGATCGGCAACTCCTCGCCGCGGGTGGTCGATGCGGTCCGCGACCAGGTGGGCGAGTTCACCCACACCTGTTTCATGGTGACGCCCTACGAGGGCTACATCGAAGTCGCCGAGCACCTCAACCGGTTGACCCCGGGCTCCTACGAGAAGCGCAGCGCGTTGTTCAACTCCGGCGCCGAGGCGGTGGAGAACGCCATCAAGATCGCCCGGGCCTATACCAAGCGTCCGGCGGTCGTCGCCTTCGACCACGCCTACCACGGCCGCACCAACCTCACCATGGCGCTGACCGCGAAGTCGATGCCCTACAAGAGCGGGTTCGGTCCGTTCGCCCCGGAGATCTACCGCGCGCCGCTGTCCTACCCCTACCGCGACGGCCTGATCGACAAGGAGTGGGCCACCAACGGCGAACTGGCCGCCGAACGTGCGCTGACGGTGATCGACAAGCAGATCGGTGCGGCCAATCTCGCCGCGATCATCATCGAGCCGATCCTCGGTGAGGGCGGGTTCATCGTGCCCGCCCCCGGCTTCCTACCCGCACTGCGGTCGTGGTGCACCCACAACGGCGTGGTCTTCATCGCCGATGAGGTGCAGAGCGGGTTCGGCCGCACCGGACACATGTTCGCCTGCGAGGACGAGGGTATCGACCCCGATCTGATCGTGACGGCCAAGGGCATCGCCGACGGTCTGCCGCTGTCGGCGGTCACCGGTCGCGCCGAGATCATGGACGCTCCCCACGTCAGCGGTCTGGGCGGCACCTACGGCGGGAACCCGGTGGCCTGCGCGGCCGCGCTGGGCACCATCAAGACCCTCGAGATGGACGGCCTGCTCGACCGCGCCAAGGAGATCGAGCGGTTGATGAAGGATCGACTGGGACGGATGCAGGCCGACGACGACCGCATCGGCGACGTCCGCGGCCGCGGCGCGATGATCGCCATGGAACTGGTGAAGTCCGGCACCGCCGAGCCGGATCCGGAGCTGACCAAGGCACTGTGCGCCGGGACCCACGCCCAGGGCGTGCTGGTGCTCAGCTGCGGCACCTTCGGCAATATCCTGCGGTTCCTGCCCCCGCTGACGATCAGCGACGAGCTTCTGCACGAGGGTCTCGACGTCCTCGCCGAGGTGCTCGCCTCGCTGCGGTAGGCCGAGCCGCGGTCAGGTTGTCGTCAGGGCGATTCCGAGTAGCACGACGCCGACCAACGGCAGGGCGCCCTGCGTGAGCGCGGCACGCGACTTGTCCGGGGAGGACGCCAGCAGCACCGCCGCGGCGGCCAGCATCGACCCCACCCCGGCGAACACCAGAGCGGCGCCAACTCCCTTGTGGCCCATGAGGAATGCCACTATTCCGGCGGCGGTGACGACCGCCAGGAACAGGTTGTAGAAGCCCTGGTTGAAGGCCAGCGGCTTGGTGGTTTCGGCTTCGTCGGCGGTGGTGCCGAAGACCGCGCGGGTCCGCGGCGAGGTCCAGGTGAGCGACTCCAGCACGAAGATGTAGACGTGCAGGAGAGCGGCGAGGCCGGCGATGGTCAGCGCGACGATGAGCATGGGTGATGGCTGCCTTTCACTCGAAGAGCCCGGCCTGCCCGAGAGCCGTCGCCGACGGCGGCGGGGTCAAACCCAGGTGAGTCCAGGCCAGTTGGGTCGCGACCCGTCCACGGGGGGTGCGCGCCAGCATCCCGGCGCGCACCAGGAACGGCTCACACACCTCCTCCACGGTGGTGGCCTCCTCCCCCACTGCGACCGCGAGAGTCGACACCCCCACCGGACCGCCGCCGAAGCTGCGGGTGAGCACCGAGAGCACCGCGCGGTCGAGCCGGTCCAGGCCGAGTTCGTCGACGTCGTACACCTCCAGGGCGGCGTTGGCGACGTCCCGGGTGATGATGCCGTCCGCCCGGACCTCGGCGTAGTCCCGAACCCGGCGCAGCAGCCGGTTGGCGATCCGCGGGGTGCCGCGGGAGCGTCGGGCGATCTCCGATGCCGCTTCGTGGCCCAGATCGATGCCCAGGATCCCGGCCGACCGGGTCAGCACCCGCTCCAATTCGGCGGGCTCGTAGAAGTCCATATGCGCCGTGAACCCGAACCGGTCGCGCAGTGGCCCGGTCAACGCCCCCGACCGCGTCGTCGCGCCGACCAGTGTGAACGGCGCGACGTCGAGCGGAATCGATGTCGCGCCGGGTCCCTTGCCGACCACGACGTCGACGCGGAAGTCCTCCATCGCCAGGTAGAGCATCTCCTCCGCCGGGCGGGCGATGCGATGGATCTCGTCGATGAACAGCACGTCACCCTCGACCAAGTTGGACAGCATCGCAGCAAGATCCCCGGCCCGCTCCAGCGCCGGGCCGGAGGTGACGCGCAGCGCCGATCCCAGTTCGGCGGCGATGATCATCGCCAGCGAGGTCTTCCCCAGACCGGGCGGCCCGGACAGTAGGATGTGGTCGGGGGTGCCACCGCGGTTCTTGGCGCCCTCGATCACCAACTGAAGTTGTTCGCGCACTCGGGGCTGTCCGATGAACTCCCCCAGCGACCGCGGCCGCAGGCTGGCGTCGATATCGCCCTCGCCGACCGTCAGCGCCGCGGAGACCTCCCGTTGGCCGATGTCCTCCTCGGCGGGGTCGTCGAAGCGGCTCACTTCTTGCCCAGCATCGACAGCGCCGACCGCAACGCGCTCGAGGTGGTGGCGTCGGGATCGCCGGCCAGCACCTTGTCACAGGCGTCCTCGGCCTGCTTGACCGGGAAGCCAAGGCCCACAAGGGCTTCCACCACGGGGGCCCGAACCGCGTGTCCGCCGACCGCAGCACCGCCGGAGCCGCCGGGCAGGGCGCCGATCTTGTCGCGCAGTTCCAGCACCATCCGTTCGGCACCGCGTTTGCCGATACCGGGCACCCTGGTCAGGGCGGCGATATCGCCGTCGGCCAGCGCCTGGCGCAGCGCCTGGGCGTCATAGACCGCCAGTGTGGCCAGGGCGATCTTCGGGCCGACCCCGGACACCCCGAGCAGGGTGGCGAACAGGTCCCGGGCCTCACCGTCGGCGAAGCCGTAGAGGGTCATCGAGTCTTCCCGCACGATCATCGCGGTGATCAGCCTGGCCTCGGTCCCCCGGCGAAGCGTCGCCAGCGTGGCCGGGGTGGCCATCACCTTGTAGCCGACTCCGGCCGCCTCGATCACGGCATGGTCCAGGGCGATGTCGAGGACCTCGCCGCGCACCGCGGCGATCACCGGACACCCCCGGCGGCGCGGACGGACTTCAACCGGGCCTGGTAGGCGCGCTTCTGCTCGGCGGCCAGGGCCTCGGCCTTGGCCATCCGCGCGATCATCGGGGCGCGCCAGCAGTGGCAGATGGCCAGGGCGAGGGCGTCGGCGGCGTCGGCAGGTGTCGGTTTGGCCTGTAGTTGCAGAATCCGGGTGACCATCGTGGTGACCTGGGCTTTGTCCGCGCGCCCGTTGCCGGTGACGGCGGCCTTCACCTCGCTGGGGGTGTGGAAATGCACGTCGATGTCGCGGTGCGCGGCCGCCAGGGCGATCACGCCGCCGGCCTGTGCGGTGCCCATGGCGGTGTTGGCGTTGGCATTGGAGAACACCCTCTCGATAGCGATGACGTCGGGCAGGTGGGTGTCCATCCAGTGCTCCACCGTCTGGCTGATCGTCAGCAGCCGCTTGGCGAGCGGCTCGTCGGCCGGAGTGCGCACCACGTCGACGTCGAGGGCGATCACCTGGCGGCCGCCGCGGCTCTCGATCACCGACAGCCCGCAGCGCGTCAACCCCGGGTCGACACCCATCACCCGCACACGCATACCTCTCACCGCCGGCCAACTACGAACAGCTGTTCGATAGCGTAGCGGCTCGCCACGACATCCGGCCGCAGCGACATGAGCGTGTTCAGTGCACGGTGACGCCCGGCGGGATGGCCGGGCCGCCCTGCTCGCGCACCTCCTCAAGGATGGCCGCCATCCGCTCCTTCGAGGCCGTCCATCCGGTCACCTTTTCGCGCCGGACCTCCTTGCGTTCACGGCGAACCACCAGGGTCCAGGGCATGCCGAAGGCATGGGCCAGGAGCCAGAACGGCCAGATCAACACCAGCGGTGCGGTCAGCACCATGCCGATGACGAACAGTCCACCCCAGTCGGGAAGCTCCAGCAGCCATTTCCCGAACGGCCACCAGACCCGCCGCACCGACCACTTCACATCGTCGCGATCCCTCACCTGCATACCCGGAAATCTATCCGGCCCTCGGGTCAGTGACCGCTGTAGTCGAGATCGTCGACGATGTCCTCGAAGTGCGTGGTGCGCTTGGCCACGGCACGCTTGGCCAACGGCCAGAACACGATCAGCACCGCCAGCGAGACGAGACTCGTCGACACCTGCACCCGGCCGGTCTCGTCGAAGAGCATGACCACGACGACGCCGATGACGGCCGTGATGACAAGGATCGCCATCCAGGGGTGCAGCCACATCTTCAGCTTGAGCGCGTCCTGTTGTTCGGCGGTCATGGCGTTGCGCAACCGCATCTGGGTGAGCGCGATGAACGCGTAGACGAACAGCGCCACCAGGCCGGCGGAGTTCATGATGAAGTCGAAGATGCCGGTCTCCGGTGCCACGTAGTTGACCGCGACGGCCGCGTAGCCGCCCAGCGTCGAGGCGAGCACCGCGATGTACGGCACGCCGCGGGCGCGCTTGGCGACGACGCCCGGCGCGAAGCCGTCGTCGGCCAGGGCGGCGAACATCCGCGCCGCCGAGTACAACCCGGAGTTGAGCACCGAACACACGGCGGTGAGGATGACCGCGGTCATGAACGCCTGAGCCCCCGGCAACCCGAACAGCCCGAAGATGTAGGCGAACGGCGCGTTCTCCTTCGGGTCGGGCAATGTGTTCCAGGGAACGACGGTCGCGATGATCAGCACGCCGCCCACGAAGAACAGCAGGATCCGCCAGATCACCGTGCTGGTGGCCTGCCGCACACCCTTGGCGGGGTCGACCGATTCCGCGGCGGCCATGACGGCGATCTCGGTGCCGAAGTAGGAGAAGATCACCAGCGCGAC
>JAKOYE010000041.1 GCA_029780675.1 Actinomycetes bacterium | reverse complement strand
CCGTGCCCCTCCTAGGCCGGGCGCTCCGCGCCCGGCCCGGGGTTGCCCGCGCTGCCGCGCGGTCATGGGCGGGGTTGGGGTGGGTGGTTGGCCGGCGGTTGGGTTGGTTCGGGTGGGTGGGGTGTGGGTGGGCTGGGGTGTCCGGGTGCCGGCATTCGCGGGGGGTTGGTGTGTGGGGTGACGGGGTTGGGGTGCCGGCCGCCGGTCACAGTTGGGGTGCGGCGCTCCGCGCCGAACACCGCAGCGACCAGACCCAGACACCCCACTGTCGCCACCCCGACACCACCAGGGCGCCGGGCTTTGGTTGTCCCCGGCGCCCTCCTCGCCTCGGCCGGTTAGGCGGGGGTCAGTGCGTTCCAGGTTGCGGCCTTGGTCTTGGCCGGTGCGTCGCTGGTGACCAGCCGTGTCGCTCTGGCGAGCTCGTGCGCTGCCTTGGCGCGGACCGGGGCGAAGTGATCGATGTACTCGGCGACCGCCTGGTAGGCCCCCCACGCGGTCCCCCGGATCCCGTCCTGGGTCGGCGCGTCATGCCACAACCCCCACAGGGTGCGCTCCCGCTCCGCTGCGGCCGCCTGCGCCGGCGACCCGTCCGCACCGGCGCCGAAGACCTCGGCGATCAGCCGCGCGAACCGCGCATCTGTCACGGCCGTGTCGATCATTCGGGCGGCCTGCACCTCGAAGGCCTTCACGTAGGCGAAGGTGAGCCCAAGCGAGCTGCGCGCGGCCGCCACCGACGCTCGAGCGTTTCGGGTATGCCGGATCGACCACGACGACAGGTGATTGCCCAGCGCGGCAGTCTGGGTGTTCGCGCACACCACCCGCACCGGCGACACCAACACCCGGAAGGAACTGGACCCGTCGTGGGAGTTCAACGCGACGATGTTCACCTCGACCCGGTCCTGACCACCCACAAGCATCCCCTCCGGCAGACGCATCGTGACGAACACCTGCCGGCCGCCCCGCAACGACCCCGCCGTATCGAACACCGCACCAGACGCATCAGCAAGCAGGTTCAAGAACTCCGCATGCTCCTCATTCTGCAGAGGCACATAGCCGGCACCCACCACCCCCAACGCCTCCGCCGCGCCCGTGAACGGATTCGTGCGCACCGTGGCAAATCCCGGCGCCGGGACACTCGTCACGCCCGTGTCCGTCAACTCGTGAGCCGTCAACGCCACCTTCCGCACCCCCCACCCACCCAGATGCCCCAACTCCATCGCCTCCTCGGCCGTGAACGCCTCCCCCGCCACCGTCGTACCCAACCGATGCCAGGCATCCACCCGAGCAAAGATCGCCGCAGCCTCAGACCCGTGACGCTCAATTTCATGACCCATCAGAACAACCCTCCATATTGTGTGTCGAGGCTGGTAAGACCTCGAATCCCGTTGGAACACAACCATTCTAGCCACCACCACCGACAACAGACAGGCTGCCGCCGGGCCACCCGGCTTAGGGTGGCCCGTGGCCCAGTCACAAGCGGGACGAGGTCGCGCCAGCGATCACCCCGGGGGGCGGGCAGCGTGTGCCCCCGAGGGTAGGTTCCCCCGGGGGCACACGCTGCCGTTTCAGTGGGGACCGTCTGGCCCTATCGCTGCTGGTACGGCGTCGAACTCGGCCAGCAGGGCCGCCAGAGCGGCCGCCGGGTCGGTGTGAGTGTGTGCGAGGTGTCGCACGGTGCGCTCGGTGATGAACCGTTCTCCGAGCACGGTGGACACCTCGTGCGTGTCATAGCCGCCGTCGGTGTTGGGTCGGACTCGCACCTCCCAATCGGTGGTCTCGAAGCCGTTGCCTGCCTGTAACCAGTCGAAGGCCACCAGCGGCAGCGGGTCAGCGTTGCCGTCCTGGTCGCAGTGATCTGCGAGAGCCTGGCGGACCAGTTCGGGGAAGTCTGCATAGACCCCCCAGGAGACCTCATCCCCGGTGATCTGATAACCCGACGTGAACGCCCACATGCCCAGGTTGTCCGCCGTGGCACGGGGCTCACGCCCGAAACCACGCCCGGGCCAGATGTCATCACGGAACAGGTTGATGACCACGGCCACGCTGCGCGGGTCGCCCGACCCGTCGATATTCAGCGCCACAGATGAACGGTTGCCCACGATGCTTACCGCCCTTCGCGGGCGGGCGTGATGCCCAGGTCCATCATCTGGGTGAGCAATAGCGCCAACCGGTAGTGCGGGACAGCCGCCAGGGCCCGCGCCAGCAGCACGCGCGCCGCGGTGCCCTCGCCCTGGTACCAGAACGCCGACGCCAGCACCGACAGCGCTGCGGCCGACTGGGGCCGCTGCGGCACCCGGGGGCACACCTGCATGAGCCGGGCGACCAGCACGGCCCCATCGGGTTCTCCGGCGCCCCAGGACGGGGTGTGCAGGACCGCCGTGCCCACGGCCGCCGTGACCGGATCGAACGCATCAGCGGGCAAGGTGCCAGGCGACAGCCACGCCGCGAGGAAGTCCCGCACCTGAACATCTCCAGCGGCACCAGCGACGGCGTGGGCGATCACGGCCGGGTTCAGCGTGTCCACGTCCGGCCCGTCGACGTCAGCGATCTGCGCCCACGCACCGAAGACCTCCCGGGCCCTCGGCTCCGGCACGCCGTCGGCGGCCTCGCTGACCGCGTCAGCCGACGTAGAGGCCGCCAACGCCTCGGCGAACGCCTCCCGCGACGCGGCAACGGGGCGCATCGCGACACCCGCAGGCGGCTCCGGCAACGGCACCCATGTCAGGCACTCGGGGTCCGAGCAGCCGTGACCGCGGACCCGGCCGGGCTCACACACGGCCAGGTCGTGCACATCGATGCCCAAAGCAGCCAACGCGTCCAGCACCGGCGCCGGGTCCTGGCCCAGGCTCGGGTAGGCGATCCCTACGGCACGGGCCGCCCCGTGCCGCGTCACCCCGTCCATGAGAGCGGCGGCGACCTTCGGCGCGTCCACAGCGCTCGGTAGGTCCAGCCGCGCAACGAAACCCACCTGACGCGGGTCCGCGCCGGGCATACCCAGCGCCAGCACGACCACCGACCCTGTCACCTCATACCCGGCCAACAGCGGCACCATGGCCGCGATTTCACCGATGGTGCTGACCCGCACCTTGACCTTAGACGACATAGCGACAACTCCCTCACTCGCGGACGCGGGGTGGTAAGTCCCGCTCCTATCTCGTTGGAACACAACCAATCTAGCGCGCACCACCGACAACGCAGGGCCGTCACCCGGCACGGTCTGCCCTCCGGGACACCGGGCTTAGGGTCCCGGAGGGCAGACCGCACAAACAGGGCCACGCAACCCGAGCGAGTGTCAGTGCAGGCCCCTAGAGTCACGGTGTTCCAACGGACTCCGGCGCCCACCAAACGCCGGCCAAGCGACGATGAGGCAGTTACCGTGAACGCAGTCCCAGGCAGAGAACCCCGACACTTCCACGTCCCCGCAACGGAGATGCTGCTCAACCTCCCGCAGGCCTGCCACGCGTGGCCACTGCTCACCCTCGACGGAGTCGCGGTCACCGCGCAGGGCCAGCACTACCTGATCCTGACCTTCAAGGACATGACCCGCTGCTACATCGGCCCCGACCAGACCACCGTGCAGCGCCGCGCCGAACTCGTCGCCGCAGCCTTGGCCCGCCGACTGGGACCAATCCAGGCCGCCCAGGTCGGGGCATGGGTCGAGTGGGCCTGGGAGGCGCTCCTCGACGAGCTCGTCGACGCCATATCCACCGACCTGAAGGAACTGTGGCCATGACGGATCCCCTTGACCCGCACGCGTCCTGGCTCGTCGCGGTGGACGTTCGCTTGCGAGACGCAGCGTCGATGCTCATTGACGCCGATCTGCTGCAGACCCCGCACGAGCTGCTCGGCTTCTTCGAGAAGCCTCAGCACTGGGCCGGGGAGATCTCCCTCTGGCAGGAGTGCGGACGACCCACCTCGAGCGATCCGGGATGGGACCTGTTCGCCCATCGCCTGCAGCGGTCCGTCGACGGGTAAGCCCCCCGTCGACACCCGGACGTCCGGGGGCGTATGCCGCCTCAGTCGGCCAGCGCGTTCCCCGGGACCAGGCGCACGTGGACCATGCCGTGGGCGGCCATGTTCACCGCGGCCAGCGCCAGCGCGGTTCGGTCCACATCCCCCAGGGCCCAGCGGATCGTCTCGGGGCGAAGGCCTCGCCGCCGCATCGCGCGGATGGTCGCGACCAACATGCCCGCGGTGCCGCAGCACGGCTCGGACACCGAGTCACCTTCTTCGGGAAGGGACATCGCGGCGATCAGCTGCGCCACGTCCGCCGGCGTGTAGAACGCGCCCCGAGCGTTCCGATCCGCCGGCGCGATCAGCTCGGTGTAGATCGCCCCCAACACGTCCCCACCGGCCCCCTCGACGAGCCCCGGCAGATCCACCCCTGCCAGCACCTCATAGCAAGCCCCCAGCGCACGTTCGGCCTCTGGGGTGGGCTGCTCCGTCCACGCCAGCAGCTGCGCCGCCGACCCGGCCAGGTAAGGCACCACGGCAACGTTGCTCAGCCACAGCTTGCGAGTCAGCGGCGCGGCCACACCGTCGCCGGCTCCCAGCAGACCCAACGTCGCTCGAGTGAGGGCCCAGGGAGCACCCAGCAACAGCACGGCCGTCGACACCGCAGTCAAAGTCGCCGGCATCGGCTCCACACCCCGGCCAGCGGTGACGTCCGCCAACCGCTGGGCCAGGCGCACGACGTCGCCAGCCCCGTGGCCGCTCACGAGGCCTCCCCCGCCAAGACAGCCAGCCGGCCACGGATCCGCTCGTGGGACTCCGCGAGCATCCCCGCGACCATCCGCCGAGCCGCACCCACCCGATCGGCCGACGCGTCGTCGCCGGACAACTTGGCCACCGCCAGGGCGCCACCGAGGCGATCGAGCACCTCCTCGGCCGACGCCGCCAGCGACGCCGCCCGCATCACCTCGACATCCCGGCTCAACCCCGCCCGGAAGGCCTCCGCACACACCCCCGCCCCACCGGCCAAACACTCGACCACCAACGGCACCAACACCTGGCAGACACGATCCACCGACCCCATGACAACACCTCACTGACCGCGGGCTTGGTAAAGGCCCGCCACTGTTGGAACACCACCAAACCTACCCACCCCCGCCGACAGCCCCAATTCCGCTCCGGCACAACGGGCTTAGGGTCCAGGTGCCGGAGCCCGCCGCGGAAGGCTCACACCCTCCGCGACGAACGGCGGCACTTGCTCCCACTAGTCGGCTTCGGCCCCCTCCACGCTCCACTCGAAGTCGCCGTCACCGCGATCGCGGATCGCATCGGCCACGTCCTGCCGGGACACCATCTCCTCGGCGTCCTCGGCGTCAACTGCCGACACCGACACGTAGACGGTGAACGTCACCTCCACCGCAACGGAGTAGTCACGGGACCGACCGGGCAGACCCATCTCGGACATGAAGTCATCGAATCGCCCGCACAGATCCTCCCGAGTCGCCCAATCGTGGGCCTCGGCAACCAGGTTGTCGCGCCACGCCTCGTGCGTGACCAGCTGGTCACGAGAGGCCGCCTGCTCGGCCAGCAGCAACGCCAGCACGTCCCGCAGCGGCGGGTCCGGCTGCTCGCGCACCGTGCGCCGGGCATCCCACTCCCCCGCCTGGCAGCGCATCTGGCGAAGCTCCCCGCCGACCACCAGAAGCGCCGTCACGAACCCGTTGCGTTCGTCCAGATGGCTGCCCGGCGTAGTGATGCGCTGCACCCACACCCCGACCACCATCCCCTGTTCGGTGGCGACCTCGACCCGCTCCCCCATCATTGGCAACGGGATTACCTCTGCCAGGTCGGCACTGACCCCGGCAGCAACTGCGCACCGCGCCTGCCCGTCACTCACCTCGACCCGCGACAGCACCACCCCCTGAGTTGGCGAGAACACATCACGCTCGGACACCTCGACGACACCCATGTCGGTGACAGTCACGGAAACCCACTCCTCACAAGTCGGATCGGGGCTGGTAAGTCCCCGAATATCGTTGGAACACAACGATTCTACCCCGATCTGAGGCGGCCTCAGCCTCTGCTCCGCCCACCGAGGTTCAAGTCACCGCCATACCGGGCTTAGGGTCCCCGGTATGGCGGTGACCGAGTTAGGCTCCTTTGGCATGTGTCGAGATGGGTCCTACTTTTCATAAACCGCCTCCTAGGGACTGCTGCACGGATAGGTGACAGGTTGGGTCACGCGGCCTGGGTGGCCGGTGTGGTCATGATGGTCTCGTACTCGATGGGGGTCAACTTGCCGAGGCGGGCTTGGCGTCGTCGGCGGTGGTAGGTCCGTTCGGTCCAGGTGACGATGGCCAGCTTCAGCTGGTCGCGGGTGTCCCAGGTGTGGCGGTCCAGGACGT
>JAKOYE010000035.1 GCA_029780675.1 Actinomycetes bacterium | reverse complement strand
GACCCGGCCGCAGAACGCGTCGCCCGCCAGTCCAAAACGGATCGGCACATCGAGATCGGCCCGGGCCGGGACGGATTGGCCACCGTCTGGGGATCGGTGCAGGCTCCGGACGCCGCCGCACTCGACCGCCGGCTCGATCAACTCGCCGCCACCGTCTGCCCCGGCGACTCCCGCACCAGACAACAGCGGCGGGCCGACGCGCTCAGCGCCCTGACCGCCGGCGCGACGGCCCTGCGATGCGACTGCGGTTCGCCGAACTGCCCGGCCGCCGATACCACCGCTGAACCGGGACAGATCGTCATCCACCTGATCGCCGAAGCCGATACCGTCAGCGGCCGGGGCGAATCGCCGGGGTACCTGCCCGGCTACGGTCACCTGCCCGCCGACGACGTGCGCGAACTGGCCTCACGGGCGACCATCCGGCAGCTCGTCCGGCCGGAGCAGTTACGCGCGGAACCGGGTTACCGGCCATCGCGGGCGCTGGCCGAGTTCATCCGCCACCGCGACCTGACGTGCCGATTCCCGGGCTGCGACGTGCCGGCGGAGTTCTGCGATATCGACCATTCGGTGCCGCGGTCCCGCGGCGGGGCGACGCACCCGTCGAACCTGTCTCTGCGATGCCGTCCCCACCATCTCCTGAAGACGTTCTGGGCCGGCGCCGACGGCTGGCGGGAAAAGCTGCACCCCGACGGGACGATGGAGTGGATCTCGCCCGCCGGCCGGCGCTACACCACCACACCCGGCGGCGTGATCTTCTTCCCGCAGTTGGCGGCGCCCGCCGGACATATCGACCCCGGCCCGACAGGGTCGGCCCCGGAACACGACGAGGGCGACTCACCGTGCCGCGGCCTGATGATGCCGCTACGACGACGCACCCGGGCGGAGGAGCGCAGCGCCCGCATCGCCTGGGAGCGCGGCCTCAACGAAGCCCGCTGGGCCGCGGACCCTCCGCCGTTCTGACGGCGGCCCCATCACGCGGCGAGGCCGGCCTACAGGGCCTTGAGTTCCTCCACGACCTCCGATACCGACTTCTTGGCATCGCCGAACAGCATCGAGGTTTGCGGGGCGGTGAACAGCGGATTGTCGATACCGGCGTAGCCCGAGGACATCGACCGCTTGAGGACGATCACCGACCGGGACTGGTCGACGTTGAGGATCGGCATCCCGTAGATGGGGCTGGACGAGTCGTTCCGCGCGGCCGGGTTGGTGACGTCATTGGCCCCGATCACCAGCGTCACGTCGGTGCGGGCGAACTCGCCGTTGATGTCGTCCATTTCCTTCATCGCGTCGTAGGCCACATCGGCCTCGGCCAGCAGCACGTTCATATGCCCCGGCATCCGGCCCGCCACCGGGTGGATGGCGAACTTCACCTCGACGCCCTTCTCCTCCAGCATGTCGGCAAGCTCCTTGACCGTGTGCTGAGCCTGCGCGACCGCCAGTCCGTAGCCCGGAACGACGATCACCTGGTTCGCGTACGCCATCTGGATCGCCGCATCCGCCGCCGAGGTGGCCTTGACGCTGCCCTGCTCGCCGCCGGCCGGGCCGCCGCCGGCCTCACCGCCGCCGAAGGAGCCGAACACGATCGCCGGGATGGACCGGTTCATCGCCACGGCCATCAGGTTGGTCAGGATCGAACCGGACGCGCCGACGATCATGCCGGCGACGATCATCGCGGTGTTGTTCAACGCCAGACCCGCGGCCGCGGCGGACAAACCCGTCAGGGCGTTGAGCAGCGAGATGACCACCGGCATGTCGGCGCCGCCGATCGGGAACACCACGAACAGACCCATCAGACCGGCCAGGAACAGCACCAGGACGATCCACCAGACCGAACTGCCGTGCTCGGAGCCGGCGTTCAGGCCGATGTACACCGCGGCCGCCACCGCCCCGATCAGCAGCGCGATGTTGGCGGCCTGGAAGAACTTCGCCGAGGACACCAGTTTCTTCTCGACGTTCTTCGGGATCGACTCCTGAAGTTTGGCGAAGGCGACCAGCGAACCCCAGAACGAGACCGAGCCGATGATCGCCGCGAACAGCGAACCGACGACCAGGGCGACCGTGGGGGTCTGCTCGGGCGTGAAGTGGGAGAACCCGCCGGTCTCGATGAACTCCGCCCAGGCGATCAACGCAACGGTCCCGCCGCCCACGCCGTTGAACAGCGCCACCAACTGCGGCATCGCCGTCATCTTGGTCTTCTTGGCCGGCGGAACGCCCAGGATGACGCCGATGGCCAGACCCGCGACGATCAGAATCCAGTTGATCGCGGCGGTGTCGCGGACCTTGATGAGGGTGGCGACCACGGCGAGGCCCATGCCGACGGCGGCGATCCAGTTTCCGCGCACCGCCGTCTTGGGCCCGGTCAGGCCCATCAGGCCGTAGATGAACAGCGAGAAGGCGATGATGTAGAGAATCTCGTCGAGGTAGGTCACTTGGTGAACTCCTTGGCCTGCTTGCCGGCCTGATTGTCGGCCTTCTTCTTGCCCTTGAACATGCCGAGCATCCGGTCGGTCACCAGGAACCCGCCGATGACGTTGAGGGTGCCGAACACCAGCGCGACGAAGGCGATGATCCGCACTCCCCAGTGCGCGTCGGCCGGCAGGTCACCGAGCACCAGCAGCGCACCGAGCACGACGATGCCGTGGATGGCGTTGGTACCCGACATCAGCGGGGTGTGCAGGGTGTTGGGCACCTTGGAGATGACCGCGAATCCGACGAATCCGGCGAGGACCAGGATCGCGAGGTTGGCCAGTAGTTGCGTGTACATCAGTTCTGCACCTCGCGAGTCACACAGGAGGCCGCGATGACCTCGTCGTCGAAATCGGGCGCCAATGCCCCGTCTTTGATGAGCAGGTCCAGCAGCGAGGTGAGGTTCTTCGAGTACAACTCGCTGGAGTGCTCGGGCATGGTGGCCGGCAGGTTCAGCGGGGAGGCGATGGTCACCCCGTGCTTGACGACCGTCTGGCCGGGCTCGGTGAGTTCGCAGTTGCCGCCGGTCTCGCCGGCCAGGTCCACCACCACGCTGCCGGGCTTCATCCCCGCGACCGCCGCGGCGGTCACCAGTCGGGGCGCGGGCCGGCCGGGAACCAGCGCTGTGGTGATCACCACATCGAAGTTGCCGATGGCCTGTTCGAGTTTCTTCTGCTGCGCTGCCCGCTCGTCCTCGGTCAGCTCACGCGCGTAGCCGCCCTCCCCGGCGGCGTCGATACCGACGTCCAGCCACTGCGCCCCGACCGAGCGAACCTGGTCGGCCACCTCGGGCCGAACGTCATAGCCGGTGGTCTTCGCCCCCAACCGCTTGGCGGTGGCCAACGCCTGCAGGCCCGCCACACCGACACCGAGCACCAGCACGCTGGCCGGCTTCACCGTGCCGGCGGCGGTGGTGAGCATCGGGAAGAACCGGGTGCACTCGCTGGCGGCGAGCACCACGGCCTTGTACCCCGCGACGTTGGCCTGTGAGGACAGCGCGTCCATAGCCTGGGCCCGCGAGATGCGCGGGATCGACTCGACGGCGAACGCCTGGACCCCGGCGCCCTTCAGGGCACCGATCTGATTGTCGGCGTTGCGCGGCGCCAGGAAGCCGAGCAGGGTCTGCCCCGCACGCAGCCGCGCCACCTCGCCGGCGGTGGGTGGGGCGACCTTCACGACGACATCGCAGGCCCAGGCGTCACCGATGGTGGCGCCGGCCGCGGTGTAGAGCTCGTCGGGCAGTAGCGCCCGCTCACCGGCCCCGGATTCGACGACCACGGCGACCCCGCTGTTCACCAGCGCCGAGACCGCCTTGGGAACCAGTGCGACCCGGCGCTCCTCGGCGCCGGACTCGGCGACGACGCCCACCGAAACCGGAGTCGCCCGGCCGGCGACGTCAGAGCCAGTCTTGGAATCTGTCATGAGCTGTGCGTGTGCTTTCTCGGACTCGGGCCGAACGGTTGGCCCTGTAATCAGGCCAAACGGTCAGCCGGTGGACGACGCCCGCCGCCGCCCGGGACACCCTAACCGCTGGCCGGGGGTGTTTCCCAAGCCGAAGGTCCGAAACAGACCCGTTTCGCCAGGAAGGAGGGTGTAGAAATCCCCAGCACCCGGGGCCCGCCACCCCGCCGTGGGTGCACCGCAGGGTGGCCTATCGTGGCCCTATGGATTTCGCCATGTCCGCCAAGGCCGCCGACTATCACCAACGCCTCACCGAGTTCATGGTCGACGAGGTCTTCCCGGCCGAGAAGTCCTACGACGAGTACCGGGCCCAGGCGGGCCCGGGCGACTTCACCGTCCCGCCGGTGGTGGAGGAACTCAAGAAGAAGGCCCAGTCCCGGGGGCTGTGGAATCTGTTCCTCCCCGCGGAGTCCGGTCTGACCAATCTGGAGTACGCACCGCTGGCCGAACTGTCCGGGTGGAGCACCGAGATCGCCCCCGAGGCGATCAACTGCGCCGCCCCGGACACCGGCAACATGGAGGTGCTGCACATGTTCGGCACCCCTGAGCAGAAGCAACAGTGGCTGCAACCACTGCTGGCCGGTGAGATCCGCAGTGCGTTCTCGATGACCGAACCCGCCGTCGCCTCCAGCGATGCCCGCAACATCCAGACCGAGATCACCCGCGACGGCGACCACTACGTCATCAACGGTCGCAAGTGGTGGACCTCCGGCGCCAACGATCCGCGCTGCACGGTGCTGATCGTGATGGGCCGCACCAACCCCGAGGCCGCCTCGCACCAGCAGCAGTCGATGATCCTGGTTCCGATGGACACCCCAGGGGTCAACATCCTTCGCTCCACGTCGGTGTTCGGCTGGCAGGACCAGCACGGCCACGCCGAGATCGTCTACGACAACGTCCGGGTGCCGGCCTCGAACCTGCTGGCCGAGGAGGGTATGGGCTTCGCGATCGCCCAAGCCCGGCTCGGACCGGGTCGCATCCACCACTGCATGCGGGCGATCGGGGTGGCCGAACGAGCCCTGGCGCTGATGACCGAACGCGCCCGCACCCGCATCGCCTTCGGCAGACCGCTGGCCGAGCAGGGCATGGTGCAGCACGCGATCGCGGTGAGCCGCAACGAGATCGACCAGGCCCGACTGCTGTGTGAGAAGGCGGCGTGGACCATCGACCAACACGGCAACCGGGCGGCGTTCGCACTGGTGTCGCAGATCAAGTCGGTAGCCCCGCAGATGGCGCTGAACGTGATCGACCGCGCCATTCAGGTGCACGGCGGTGCCGGTGTCAGCGACGACTTCCCCCTGGCCCGGATGTACGGCTGGCAGCGGGCCATGCGCATCTTCGACGGGCCCGATGAGGTGCACTTCCGGACGGTGGCCCGCGCCGAACTGGGCCGCGAGCCCAGCGCGATGGCCGCGGCGGCGACCCGACGGTGAGTTCGCCGGCCGCCGGCGGTCACGAAAGACTTTCCGGCGCGTGGAACTTCCGCGATGTCGCCGAGACGACAGGCCTGACGGCCGGACAGCTGTTCCGCTCCAGCGAGCTCAGTAACCTCGATGAGGCAGGGCGGCGGGAGTTGGCCCGACTCGGGATCACCGACGTCACCGACCTGCGTTCGCCGACCGAGGTTTCGCGTCGTGGACCCGGCGCGGTTCCCGCCGGGGTGGTGGTGTACAACCTCCCGTTCCCGGAGGTGTCGCATCATCACGACCGCGACCGCGACACCGACACCGAAAACGACACCGACGCTGACGGCACCCAACAGTCCCCGGCGGCCGAGGCGCCGCATGAATCCAGCTTCCGCAAGATGCTGACCGAATTCTCCGTGGAGGATCCCGCGGTCGCCGCGCACCGCTGGATGACGGCCGAGTACGAGAGGTTCCCGACGCTCGGGGGTGCCCGCCGGGCGGTGCGGCAGCTGGTCACCCTGCTCGCCGATGGCCGTTCGGTCCTGGTGCACTGTTTCGCCGGCAAGGATCGGACCGGGTTCGCCGTGGCGGTCGCGTTGGAGGCGGCCGGGGTGGACCGCGATGCCATCATGGCCGACTACCTGCGCAGCAACGACGCCGTCGGCCGGCTGCGGGAGGGCCTGCTGATGAGCATGCGCGATCACGAGGGGATGACCGACGAGGTGCTGTCCTTCGCCGAGTCACGCCTGACCGACGAGGTCCTCGGCGTCCGGGAGGACTATCTGGCCAGTGCCCGCCGGGTCCTCGAGGAGAGCTACGGCGGGCTGACGAACTATCTGAGCGCCAGCGAGGTGGACGAAGAGACCGTCGCCCAGCTGCGCGCGCGGTTGCTGGGCTGAGGCGCCTCAGGTCAGGACCGCGACCGCCCACACCCCGGTCGCGAGCACCGCGGCGACGAGTTCGACCCCCACGGAAAGCGCCACACCCTTGACGGCGTGCACGGTGGCAGCCCAGGCCCGGCGCTGGTCCCGGCGCTGAATCAATTCGGCCAGGTAGACCCCGAGAACGAAGCCGACCAGCAGTCCGGCCACCGGGATGACGAAGAATCCCACGATGCCCAGCACGGCGCCCACGGCGAGGGTGCGGCCGCTGACGTCGGCCGCCCGCATCCGTCGCGCCGGCCACAGGTACTTCACCAGAATCCCGGTCCCGAGCAGCGCGGTCACCACCCCGAGCACCAGCCAGGACTCGGTGCTGCGCTCCACCACCGCCCACACCGCGATGGCCGCCCACACCAGCAGCGTGCCGGGCAGCAGCGGCACCAGGATGCCCACCATGCCGACGGCGATCGCGAGGGCCACCAGGACCAGGCCCACGGTGGTCACGGTTCGAGTACGACCTTGCCGAACACCTGCCCGGCCGCCAACGCCTCGCAGGCGGCCCGGCCCTCGGCGAGCGGGAACCGTTGCGGCGCAGGCGGACGCAGACCCGCGGCGATGAGTGCGGAAACCCCGCGGGCGGTATCGGACTGCGCGTCGGGGTGCGCCGCGAGGAACTCCCGCCAGCCGACCCCGAGCACCCCGGCGTTACGCAGCAGCAGCCGGTTGACCTTGACGCTCGGAATGTCGCCACCGGCGAACCCGAGGACGAGCAGTCGGCCCTCCGGCGCGAGGGTGCGCACCGCCTCGTCGAAAGGCTCGCCGCCGACCGGGTCGATCACCACGTCGGCGCCGTGCCCGCCGGTCGCCTCCCGCACCGCCCGGGACCACTCCCCCAGCAGTGGCAGGACCACGTCAGCGCCCAGGCCGGCGACGAAATCCGCCGCCGCGCTGCGGTGCACCATCGCCACCACCCGGGCACCCAGCGCTTTGGCGACCTGGATCGCGGCGCTGCCCAGACCACCCGCGGAGCCGAGAACCAGCACGGTTTCCCCGGCCTGCAGCGCCGCCCGGCGGGTCAGCGCGAAATAGGCGGTGTGGTAGTTGACCGGCAGCGACACCGCTTGTGCGTCGTCGAGTTCGGCCGGGGTGCGCACCGCCGCCGCCGGCGGGATCAGCGCCTGCTCGGCATAGCCGCCGAGCAGGGTGGCGCCGTACACCCGGTCCCCCGGCGCGAACCCGGAACCGGCCGGGGCGGCCCGCACCGTCCCGGCCACCTCGGTGCCCGGGATGAACGGCGGCGGCACCCGCAGTTGGTAGCGACCGGAGATCAGCAGCAGGTCGGGATAACAGACCCCGGCCGCCCGCACGTCGACGAGCAGCGCGTCGCCGGCAACCGGGTCGTCGACGTCGGTGTACACCAGCCCGGACGGCCCGCAGAGTTCCTGGGCGACAAGGGCTTTCACGTCAGGACTACAGCCTGAACGCGGCCGGTTTCGGCGAGGACAGGTCGTCGATGGTGGACCACTGCGCGGCGACGTCGTCGACGGTGGGCACCGAATCGAAGGTGACGCCGTCGTTCTGGAACAGCGCCGCGCGCTGAACCTTGCCGCCGCCGACGATGAACACCGATGCGGTGTCGGGCACCTCCTCGGTGCACAGGTAGCCGACCACCGGAGCGACGTACTCGGGGGTGAGCCGCTTGAGCACCTCGGGCGGCAGGATGTCCTCGGTCATCCGGGTCGCGGCGATCGGGGCGACCGCGTTGGCCTTGATGTCGTACTTGGCACCCTCCTGGGCGAGGGTGTTGATCAGCCCGACCAGACCCAACTTGGCGGCGCTGTAGTTGGCCTGACCGAAGTTGCCGAACAGCCCACTGGTGGAGGTGGCCACCACGATGCGGCCGAAGCCCTGCTCCCGGAAGTGTGGCCAGGCGGCACGGATCACGTTGTAGCCGCCGTAGAGGTGAACCTTGAGGACCGAGTCCCAGTTCTCGTAGGTCATCTTGTGGAAGGTGCCGTCCCGCAGGATGCCGGCGTTGCTCACGACGCCGTCGATCTTCCCGAACTCGTCGATCGCGGTCTTGACGATGTTCTCCGCACCGGCGGCGTCCGCGACCGAGTCGTAGTTGGCCACCGCCCGGCCGCCCGCCGCCTTGATCTCGGCGACCACCTGGTCGGCCATCGAGTGCCCCGCGCCGGTGCCGTCACGCGCGCCGCCGAGGTCGTTCACCACGACGCTGGCACCCTCCTTGGCCAGGGTCAGCGCGTACTCGCGGCCCAGTCCGCCGCCGGCACCGGTGACTGCGATGACTCGATCCTGCACTCCGGGCATGAGGGTCCTTCCTGTCGTGGTGGCGTCATCGTATTACCCGGCCATTACCCGCCGGACGGCTAGTGACGTTCGGCGACGACGAACGTCGAGAAGCCGTCCTGGTAGTCCTCGTCGTCGACCTCGACCCAGCGATCCAGCCGCCGCATCTCGTCGGAGGACACCGTCCCGGTCGCCGACCATCCGTGGGCGTTCAGCCATTCGGTCACGTCGGCGCGATGGGGATCGTTGTAGATGAGGTCGGAGATGTCGACGTTGCGCTCGATCCCGAGCTCGTCGGCCATCTTCTCCCAGCGCTCGCGCATCCGGGCGCGCTTTTCCTCCGCGTTGTGCCGCACGGCTTCCGCGGACACCCTGCTGCCCGGCGCGCTGAGTTCGGTGATCTGCTCGAACAGCCGGTCCTGCGCCTCAGCCGGCAGGTACATCAACAGACCCTCGGCCAGCCAGGCGGTCGGGCGGGCGGGATCGAACCCGGCCGCCTTGAGCGCGGCCGGCCAGTCCTGGCGCAGGTCGATCGCGACCTCCCGGCGGTCCGCGGTCGGCACGGCGCCGTGCCCGGCCAGCATCGCCGACTTATACTCCAGCACCTTGGGCTGGTCGATCTCGAAGACGACGGTGCCGTCCGGCCAGTCCAGCCGGTAGGCCCGGGAGTCGAGCCCGGAGGCGAGGATCACCACCTGCCGGACTCCGGATTCCACCGCGGCGGTGAAGAACGCGTCGAAGAAGTGCGTCCGCACCGCCTGATAGCTCAGCATGTTGGCGAATATCGCGGCGATCTGCGGGTCGGCGGCGGCGATGCGCTCCTGCATCGAGTTTTCCAGGAAGTTCTCCCACATGCCGGCCCCGGCCCCGGCCACGAGGAGCCGGGCGTAGGGGTCGCGGATCAGCGGGTTCGGGCTGTCGGTCTCCTGCGCACGGGCGGCGGCCACCATGACCGCGGTGGATCCCACACTGGTGGCGATGTCCCAGGTGTCGTCGTGGCTTCGCAGATTGCTCATGGTCACCATCCTAGCGAAACTTAGACACGCTAACGTCGAGCTGAGGTGCCACCTTAGTCGCTGGAGAGAAGCCCCGTCCCCCGCAGCATCTTCATGAATTCACCGGTCACCGCGGAAACCCGCCGGCCACTCCCTCGGGGGCCGACGCAGAACCCGGCATAGAACCCCACCCCGATCAGCATCGCCAGCAGAGTCTCGGTGACGGCCTCGATGTCGACGTCCGGCCGCAGTTCGCCGGCGAGTTGCGCCTCCCGCAGAGCATTCCCCACGAACCGACGGGTACCAGCCAGCACATCGTCACCGTTGCCGACGAGTTCGGGGTGCCGCTGAGCCTCGAGCACCGAGGTCACCAGAAACGCGGCCACGGCGGGGTCCTTGCCTTCAGCCTGAACCGTCGCCATGAACGCATCCATCTGATCGGCGAAGCCCCGGCGCTTGTGGGCCTCCCGCACCCCCGCTTCGATGATCATGCTGTTGGTCTGCGCGGCGACCTGGCGGTACAGCTCCCGTTTGCTGGAGAAGTGGTGGTTGACGGCCGGACGGGTCAGATCCGCCCGGACTGCGATCTCCTGAAACGTCGCCGCGTCGTACCCGACCTCGCCGAACACCTCACGAGCCGTATCCAGGATACGGGCCCGGGTATTCGCAGACTTAGCTGCCGGCGGGCGGCCGGGACCCCGGCGGGCAACATCAGACACCCCTGGATTGTGCCACAGTCGTGATGTTTCACAGACTCCGGCACGCCCCGGCGAGGACGCGTACCACTCAATACAGGTGTTTGCCCGGGCTTACAGCAGCCGGCGAAGGATGCTCTTGGCGCGCTCGGTGTAGGGAGGATAAAGCAGACCAGGGTCCGGTTTCGCCGGCTTGGACAGTACCGCACGACGGTGGCTGAGGGCCTCGAAACCCCACTGCCCGTGATAGGCGCCCATACCGCTGGCACCCACACCGCCGAACGGCAACTGCGGCACCAGGCAATGCATCGCGATGTGGTTGATCACCGCCCCGCCCGACGGCATCCGGTCGACGAGTTCGCGGCCGCGCTGCTGGTCCTTGGTGAACACGTACAGCGCCAGCGGCTTGGGCCGGGCGTTGACGAAGGCGACGGCCTCCTCGGTGGAGTCGACGGTGATGATCGGCAGGATCGGCCCGAAGAGTTCGTCACTCATCACCGAATCCCCGGCGGGCGGGTCGACCACGACGGTCGGCTGGATCCGCAGCGTTTCGCGATCGGAGCCGCCTCCGGTGACGACCCTCCCCTCGGTTGCGCTGATCAGCGCGACCAACCGGTCGAACTGTCGCTCGTTGACGATCCGCAGCGCCGCGTCCGGCTCCTCGGCGCGGAACTTCGCGATGGTCGCGACGATCTTCTCGGTGAGTTCCCGGGCGATGGACCGATCCGCCAGCACATAGTCGGGGGCGATGCAGGTCTGCCCGGAGTTGAGCAGCTTGGTCCAGGCGATCCGGCGGGCGGTGACGTCGATGTCGGCGTCCGGCAGCACCAGCACCGGGCTCTTGCCGCCCAGTTCCAGGGTCACCGGGGTCAGTGTGGGGGCGGCGGCAGCCATGATCTTGCGGCCGATCTCGGTACCGCCGGTGAACAATGCGTGGTCGAAGCCCTGCGACAGCAGATCCTGGGTCACGTCGGCGGCTCCCTCGACGACCCGGACCGCATCCGGGTCGAGGTACTGCGGCACCAGCCGGGCGATCAGCTCCGAGGTGGCCGGCGCGAGTTCGGAGGGTTTGATCACCGCGGCGTTGCCGGCCGCGACGGCGGCCACCAGCGGCGACATGCAGAGGAAGAACGGGTAGTTCCACGGGCCGATGATCAGCACCACCCCGAGTGGGTCGTACTGCACCCACGCCCGGCCCGGCATATGCGCCAGCGGCAGGCCGGCCCGCTTGGGCTTGGTCCACTTGCGCAGGTGCTTGGCCGCGAATACCGCCTCCGCCTTGGTGGAGGCCACATCGCCCAACCATCCCTCGAACGCCGAGCGGCCCAGGTCCGCACTGAGCGCGGCGCAGATCTCGGCCTCGCGCTCGTCGCACATCCGCTCGATGGCCCGGAGTTGCTGCTCCCGCCAGGCGATCGGCCGGGTGCGTCCGGTGTTGAACACCGCGCGCACCTGCTCGAGCACCCCGGCGGAACCGCTCTGGGGGGCGTGGTCGGTGGTGGTCTGAACCGTCATTCGTCTAGCTTGCCCGAAGATTCTCTGCCCGAACACCCCTGGGCCTATCGTTGCATTCATGGCAGCCGGAGCGGTCCGCGACTCGTATTTCGAGACGGGTCTGGAGATTCTGGCCGAGCTCGGATTCGGCGGCCTCAAACTGGCCGAACTGTGCCGGCGGATGGGTGTGACGACGGGCTCCTTCTATCACTACTTCACCGGCTGGTCGGCCTACACCACCGACCTGATCTCCTACTGGCGCCAGGACCGCACCGTGCGGATCATCGAGGCGATTCGCACCGAGTCCGAGCCGCGCCGGCGCATCGAGGCGGCCATCGAGGTGGCCCTGGCCCTGCCGCACAGCGCCGAGGCCGCCATCCGCGCGTGGAGTGCGGTGGATCCGGACGTGCTCCGGGTGCAGACCGAGGTCGACCGGGAGCGATTCGAGATCCTCTACAACTCCGCACTCACGATCGTCGGCGACCCGCGGCAGGCCGAGGTGTACGCGGCCTGGGCGGTGTTCGTGTTCGTCGGCTACGAGCAGTCGACCCTGCCCCGGGAGAACCCGGTCTTCGCCTGGCTCAGCACGCGGATGCTCGATGACCTGGAGGCCGGCCGCTTCACCGACGTGCCACCGCCCCCGCTTCCCGCCTCGGCACCGCAAAAGTAGTGCTGGGCAACACCTTCCAGCGGTGGCGCGAGGCACTGCGGGAGCGGGACCCGGGCTATGACGGCGCCCGCAGGGCACTGCGGGCCGGCATCGTCATCCCGATCGTCGCCCTGGTCTCCCACCTGCTGGCGGACGGCACCCAGGCGCCCGCGTTCGCGGTGTTCGGCTCGATCTCGCTGCTGATCGTCTCCAACTTCCCCGGCCCGCTTGCCACCCGGGCGCTGGCCTTCTGCGGTCTGGCGGTCACCGGGGCCATCCTGATCTCGGTGGGCACCCTGGCGGCCCCGTACCCGTGGCTGGCGGTACCGCTGTGTTTCGCGGTGGGGGCGGGCGTCAGCCTGCTGGGCCTGCTCAGCGAGATATTCGCCGCCGGCCAGCGCGCCGCGCTGATGGCGTTCCTGCTGCCGGTGTGCACCATTCCCGCCGGCCCGGTCGACGAACGGCTGCTGGGGTGGCTGATCGCGCTGCTGATCTGCGTTCCCGCGGCGTTGTTCCTGTTCCCGCCCCGCTACGGCGGGGAACTGCGCACCCTCGCCGCCCGGGTCTGCACCGTGTTGGCCGACCGGCTCGCGGGGACAGAAGCGACCAGGCCCGCTGCTGGGTCCGACCCGGGGTCCGACCCGGGGTCCGACGCGGGGTCCGACCCGGTGACCACCGCGATGGACGCGCTGCGCCGCAAGTTCGTGGGCACCGCGTTCCGGCCCATCGCGATGAGCGCCGGCAGCCGCGCATTGATCCGGGTGGTGTCCAACCTCCAGTGGCTCAGCGGCCGGGTCGGCACCGGCACCGCCCTGCAACTGGGACACCTCGCCCCGCTGAGCGTCGAGGTGCTGCGCAGCAGCGCCGCGGCCCTCGAGACCCCCGACGCCGAGCACGCCGCGGAACTGAACCGCGTCGTCGCCGCCCACAAGCTGGTGGCGATGACCCACTACGACAACGACATTCGCGATATCCTCGCCGCCCCCGATGATGCCGCCGCCGTCGATCTCGGCCGTGATCTGCTGAACCGGCGTACGACGGCCGCCACGATCGGCTTGACCGGCCGGATCATCGCCTCGGCCACCGCCGCCGACTCCCGGCCGCTGTGGGCCCGCCTGCTCGGCCGGCAACTCCCCGAGACCGGGGTCGCCGACCGGGTCGTCGGCAAGCGGGCCGCCGTCCGTGCGCTGTCGGGGTACGTGAGCACCCGGTCGGCCACCGTGGTGGGTAGCCTGCGCACCGGTGCGGCCCTCGCGCTGGCCCTGGTCGCCACCTACGTCATCCCGGTTCAGAACGCGGTGTGGGTGGTACTCGGTGCGCTGTCGGTACTGCGCAGCAGTGCGGCGACCACCCGGGTGAGCGCCGTGCGGGCCATCGCCGGCACCACCATCGGCTTCGCCCTCGGCGCAGCCCTGATCTCGGTGGTCGGAATCGACCCGGTGGTGTTGTGGACCCTGCTGCCGATCGTGGCGTTCGGTTCCACCTACGTGCTGGCGGTCGGCTCCTTCGTCGCCAGCCAGGCCATGTTCACCATGATGGTGCTGATCGTGTTCAACATGCTGCACCCGATCGGCTGGAAGGCCGGGCTGATCCGCGTCGAGGACATCGTCCTCGGCGCGGCGGTCGGGCTGATGGTCTCCATGCTGCTCTGGCCGAAGGGTGCGGCGGCCGCCGTCCGGCGGGCCATTGACGCCGCGATGGATTCGGGCGCCCGCTATCTGAACGGGGCCGTGCTGCGGGTGACCCGGGGCGCCTCGGCGGCCACCGACGCGGAACTGCGCGAACTCGGCCGGGAAGCCGTGGTGGACGCGCGCACCCATGCCGACACCATTCGGATCTATCTGGCCGAGAGCAACGGGGTGATCGACGCAGACCTGCTGGACACCACCAACCGCATCCCCCGACTGCGGACGGCGTCGGACCTGATCGCCGATATCGTCCCGCCACCGCCCGGGCCGTACCCACGGGCGCGAACGGTGCTGGAGGAACACACCGCCGCGCTGTGCGCGAGGTTGGACGGCAGCGACCCGAACCGCTCGGTGCCCGAACTCAGCGAGCAGTTCGTCATCGCTTTGCGTGCCGAGGCGGACGGCCCGGCCCCCGCCGTCGCCGCGCTGCCGCTGGTGACCGCGGCGGCCAACATCGGCGAGCTGGAACTGATGTATCCCGTCGAGCGGGTTCCGACGGCCTCAGCCGAGAATCGCTGAGGCGGGTCCCGATGGCCTCAGCCGAGAATCGCTGAGGCGGCTTCCCTCGCCCCCAACGGGCTGGACGCGTGCAACACCGCCTCAGCGGCCTCGCGGCACTGGGCCAGGCTCACCGAGGCCAACTTGGCGCCGACCGGGGTGACCGCGGAGGCCGCCGCCGACAGCGAGGTGATGCCCAGCCCGGTCAGGACGCAGGCCAGCAGTGGGTCGGCCGCCGCCTCCCCGCACACCCCGACCGGCTTACTCACCGCCTGTCCGGCGCGGGCGGTCTTGGCAACCAGTGCCAGCACCCCGGGCTGCCACGGGTCGGTCAGCGTGGCCAGATCGGCGGACATCCGGTCCGCCGCCATCGTGTACTGAGCCAGGTCGTTGGTCCCGATGGACAGGAACTCCACGTGCTCGAGGATCCGGTCCGCCAACAGCGCGGCCGCGGGCACCTCGATCATCACCCCCGGGTGGAGTTCGCGCTCGCGGGCCAGATCCGCGAATCTGCGGGCCTCGTCCGGGGTGGCGATCATCGGCGCCATCACCCACGGCGCGGTGCCGGTGCGCACCGCCGCCGCGGCGATCGCATCCAACTGGCGTGTGACCAGGTCGGCGTCGATCGCGATGATCCGGAAACCCCGAACCCCCAGCGCCGGATTGGCCTCCTCCGGATTGGTGACGAACTTCAGCGGTTTGTCCGACCCGGCGTCGAGGGTGCGGATCACCACCTTCTGCCCGGCGAACGCCTCCAGCACCTCCGCATAGATCGACGCCTGCTCGTCGACGGTCGGTTCGCGGTCGGCGTCCAGGAAGCACAGCTCCGTGCGGAACAGCCCCACGCCTTCGACCGGGGCCTGCCGGGCGGCGCGAGCGGCCGTCCCGTCGGCCACGTTGGCCAGGATCGACACCGGGTGGCCATCCGCCGTCGCGCCCGGTCCGGTCCAGCCCGCCATCGCCGCCGCCGCGACATCGGCCGCCGCGACCGCCGCCGCCGCGTCCGCCCGGTCCGGATCCACCGTCACGGTGCCGCGGCTGCCGTCGAGCAGCACCATCGAACCGACCGGAACGTCGTCCAGACCGTGGACCGCCACCACGCACGGGATTCCGAGTTGCCGGGCGATGATCGCGGTGTGGCTGGTGGGTCCGCCGAGCGAGGTGGCCAGGCCGACGACCCGGTGCGGGTCCAGGCCGGCGGTGTCGGCCGGCGCGAGATCCTCGGCGCACAGGATGGACGGCTCGACGGGATCGGGCACACCCGGTGCGGGCAGCCCGGCCAGTTCGGCGATGACGCGGTCCCGGATGTCCTTCAGGTCGGTCACCCGTTCGGCCATCAGCCCGCCCATCTTGGTGAACATCTCGATGAACTGGGTGGCCGCCTGCGCGGTGGCCCGCACCGCAGGCTGGCCGGCCTTGATGGCGTTCTCCGCCGACCCCAGCCAGGCCCGGTCCTGGGCGAGTTGCGCGGTGGCCTCGAGCACCTTCGCGGCCGCACCGGTCGCGGCCGCGGCCCGGTCCCGCAGTTGCTGCGCCACCGCGGCGGCGGCGGCGGTGAACCGGGCCACCTCAGCCGGGCGGCCGTCCTCGGAGATCTGTCCGCCGGTGTCCAGTTCGTCCAGGGACGGCAGCCGATTGGCCCGGATCACCGGCGCAAAGCGGACCCCGGGAACCACTGGGACGCCGGTGAGCACCGTGGCCTCGTTCTCAGTCATGGGTTGGATTACAGCAAACCGGGGCATCCCGCACGGCACAACAGGCGACAATCTGACGTTGTGATCGTCACCGTGACGCCGAACCCGAGCATCGACCGCACGGTCACCCTGCCCGGGGAACTGGTGCGGGGCGCGGTGCACCGGGTCACCTCGGTGACCTCCGAACCCGGCGGCAAGGGGGTGAACGTCGCGCGCGCCCTGACCCTGGCCGGGGTGGAGACCGTCGCCGTGCTGCCCGCCGCCGGGCATGACCCGATCCTGGCCGGCCTGCGCGAGCAGGGGGTGGAGTTCCACGCCGTCCCGGTGTCCCACCCGGTGCGCACGAACCTGGCGATCACCGAAACCGACGGCACCACAACGAAAGTCAACGAGCCGGGCGCCGCCCTGGACGCCACCGAGGCCGAGTCGCTGGCCTGGGCCGTCGTGCAGCGGGCCAGGGCCGGCCACTGGGTGGTGCTGTCGGGTTCGCTGCCGCCCGGCCTGCCGGACGCCTGGTACTCGGAGATGACCGCGGCGTTGCGCGCGCACGGCTGCAAGGTCGCGGTCGACACCTCCGACGCGCCGCTTGCCGCCCTGGCGGCGGGCCTGCACCGCGCCGCCCCGGATCTGATGAAGCCCAACGCCGAGGAACTGGCCGGGCTCACCGGCGTCAGCGCCGAGTCGCTGGAGAGCCCACTGGCACGCGGCGACGCGGGGCCGGTGGTCGCCGCGGCCCGGCATCTGGTCGAGCAGGGCGTGGGTGCAGTGCTGGCCACCCTCGGCGCGGCCGGTGCGGTGCTGGTCGACGGCGACGGCGCCTGGCTGGCCACTCCCCCGCCGGTAACCGCGGTCAGCACCGTCGGCGCCGGGGACTCGTCCCTCGCCGGCTACATCCGTGCCGAGGTCGCGGGCCTGACCGCACCCGAGCGGCTGCAGATGGCGGTCGCGTACGGCAGCGCCGCTGCCGCGCTGCCCGGTTCGGCGCTGCCCAGCCCGACCCACCTGAACCTCGACGGGGTGAGCCTCACCGCGTTGGCCGAACCCCCTGAAGGTGTGTCATGACCGATACCGCTGCTTCCCGCCCTTCGGACACCTCGATCGTGGACATCGGCCTGGTGCTCCTCGACGCCGATGCCGGCGGTGACAAGGAAGCCGTGATCGGCACGCTGGCCGCCCTGCTGGCCGAGGCCGGCCGGGCGGAGGGGACCAAGCCACTGCTGGAGGCCGCGCTGGCCCGGGAAGCGCAGTCGGCGACCGGACTGCCGGGTGGGATCGCCATCCCGCACTGCCGGTCTGCCACGGTCCGCCGGGCGTCGATCGCGTTCGCCAGGCTCCGGCCCACGGTGGATTTCGGCGCCCCGGACGGTCCGGCGGATCTGGTGTTCCTGATCGCCGCCCCCGAGGGCGGCGGGGCCGAACACATGACGATGCTGACTGCGCTCGCCCGCGCCCTGGTGCGTCCGGAGTTCGTCGCCGACCTGCGGACGGCGGGCACCGCCGAGGACGTGGTGGCGCTGGTCGACGGGGTACTCCGCCCGGCCCCGGCGGCCCCGGCGCCGGCCGCTCCCGCCGCGCCGGCCCCGGCATCGGTACCGACGACCAGGGCCCTCATCGCGATCACCGCCTGCCCGACCGGGATCGCCCACACCTACATGGCGGCGGACGCACTGAAACTGGCCGCCGAGCGGGCCGGCGTCCAGCTGACGGTGGAGACCCAGGGCTCCTCCGGTAGCACACCGCTGAGCGCCGAGACGATCGCCGCCGCGGACGCCGTCATCTTCGCCACCGACGTCGGGGTGAAGGATCGCGGCCGGTTCGCCGGGAAACCACTGGTCGCCTCCGGGGTCAAGCGGGCGATCAACGAACCCGACGCGATGATCGCCGAGGCGGTGGCGGCGGCCGGCGACCCGAACGCCGCGCGCGTGGAGGGGGCCGCGGCGGCGACGTCCGCGGCGACCGGATCCACGGCGGCCGGCGGTATCGGCTGGGGAATGCGGCTGCGGCAGATCCTGCTGACCGGCGTGAGCTACATGATCCCGTTCGTCGCGGCCGGCGGCCTGCTGATCGCACTGGGATTCCTGCTGGCCGGGTACGACATCGCCAATACGCCTGAGGGCACGTCGGATTCACTCGCCCACATCATCGCGACCACCAACTCGCTGACCAACCTGCCCGACGGCGGCATCGGCCAGTACCTCGGCGCGGTGTTGTTCACCCTCGGTGGCCTGGCGTTCGGGTTCCTGGTGCCCGCACTCGCCGGCTACATCTCCTTCGCGATCGCCGACCGGCCCGGACTGGCACCGGGGTTCACCGCCGGGGCGGTGGCGGTGTTCGTCGGCGCCGGGTTCATCGGCGGCATCGTGGGTGGGTTGATCGCGGGATTCGCCGCGTTGTGGATCAGCGGGTGGAATGTGCCGCAGTGGTTCCGCGGTCTGATGCCGGTGGTGGTGATCCCGTTGCTGGCCTCGCTGGCGGTGGGCCTGCTGATGTTCCTGCTGCTGGGCCGGCCACTGGCGGCGGTCACCTCGGGTCTGACCAACTGGCTCAACGGACTGGGCGGCGGATCGGTGATCCTGCTCGGGATCATCCTGGGTCTGATGATGTGCTTCGACCTGGGCGGTCCGGTGAACAAGGCGGCCTACGCCTTCGCCACCGCGGGCCTGAGCATCGCCGAGCCGAGGTCGCTGCAGATCATGGCCGCGGTGATGGCCGCCGGGATGGTGCCGCCCCTGGCGATGGCCCTGGCCACCACACTGCGGCCGAAACTGTTCAGCGAACCGGAACGGGAGAACGGCCGAGCAGCCTGGCTGCTGGGGGCGTCGTTCATCTCCGAGGGGGCCATCCCGTTCGCCGCGGCCGACCCGTTCCGGGTCATCCCCTCGATGATGGCCGGCGGCGCGCTGACCGGTGCCCTGATCATGGCCTTCGACGTCACGCTCAAGGCCCCGCACGGCGGCATCTTCGTGTTCTTCGCGATCGGCCATCTGATCTGGTTCCTGGTGGCATTGGCCGCCGGTACGGTGGTGGGCGCATTGGCCGTCATCGCCGCCAAGCAGTTCGTCCGACCCTCCCCAACCGCAGAAGGAGCAGTTCATGCCCAGTAAGACCGTCACCGTCGGGTCGGCCGTCGGCCTGCACGCCCGCCCCGCCGCGATCATCTCCGAAGCGGTGGTCAACGCCGGTGTGCCGGTGACCCTGTCGCTGGACGGCGGGGATCCGGTGGACGCCGGGTCGGCGCTGATGATCATGACCCTCGGGGCCGGCAAGGGCGCCCAGGTGACCATCGACACCGAGGACGAAGCCGTCCTCGCCGCGATCGCCGAACTGGTCGAGAAGGACCTCGACGCCTGACCCCAGACGCTCGCAGGCGCTAGGCCAGGCCCTTGAGCATCAGGTTCCAGTACAGGACCGGTAGACCGTACTTCTTCATGTACCAGTAGGCCCGGTGCGGCTTGGTCGGGTCCAGGATCGGGAACGACGGCGTGATGGTGAAGTCGTAGTCGAACTCTGCCAGCAGCAGGTCGTGCGATGACGTCACGATCGGGCACGAGGCGTAGCCGTTGTAGCTTCCCGGCAGCGGACGGCCGTCGAGGAACGCCCGGATATTCGCGACCACCGCGGGCGCCTGCTTGCGGATGGCCGCCCCGGTCTTGGAGTTCGGCGTCGATCCGGCGTCCCCGAGTGCGAACACGTTCGGGTATCGGACGTGCTGCATGGTGTGCTTGTCCACCTCGACGTATCCGGTGGGTTCGCCGGTGGACAGCGGACTGGCCTTGATCCAGTCCGGCGCGGACTGCCGCGGCACCGCGTGCAGCATGTCGAAGGACAGCGTGCTGTCGGTGCCGCCCTCCCCGACCGCGCTGACGGTGACCTTGCGCGAGTCGGTGTCGATCGCGGTGATCTCCGACAACGTGTGCAGGTGGATGCCATAGCCGGCGATCACCCGATCCAGGTTGTCCGCGATCGCCGGAATGCCGAACGCGCGCGGCGTGGGCACGACCAGGTGCACATCGATGTTCTTGAGCACCCCCTCCTTGCGCCAGTAGTCCGCGGCCAGATAGGCGATCTTCTGCGGCGCGCCCGCGCACTTCATCGGGCCCGACGGCATCATGAACACCGCCGAGCCACTGCGGGTGCGGCGAATCAGATCCCAGGTCTTGGGTGCCAGCTCGTAGCTGTAGTTCGACGACACACTGTCGTGCCCGAGCGCCTCGGTCAGGCCCTCGGTCTTGTCCCAGTCCAACTGGATGCCGGGGCAGACCACCAGCACGTCGTACCCGTAGGCCGACCCGTCCTCGCAACTGACGGTGTTGGCCTCCGGGTCGACGGCGGCGGCGGCCTTACGGATCCAGGTGGCGGCCTTGGGCATCACCGAGGCTTCCGGGCGCTCGGTGGACGCGGCAGTCGCCTGGCCGCCACCCACCAGGGTCCACATCGGCTGGTAGTAGTGCTTGTCCGATGGCTCGATCACCGCGACGTCGGTGAACCCCTTGCGGAGCAGTCGCGCGGCGACCGTGATCCCGGCTGTGCCACCGCCGATGATCAGAACCTGGTGCTTGGCTTGGATCGTCATGAAAAACAGCCTAAGCGTTGGCCCCGGCGACTTCCCAGGCGTTGTACCCGCCCAGGATGTCACTGACGTCACCGAATCCGCGCTGACGCAGCAGGCTGGCCGCCACCGAGGACCGGTATCCGCCGGCGCAGTAGACGACGGTCGGTTTGGCCGGGTCGAGTTCGGCGAGTCGGTCGGGCAGCTGACCCACCGGGATGCTGACGGCGCCGGGAATCATCCCCGCGGCCACCTCGCCCGGATTGCGCACATCGACGATCTGCAGGTCGGGCACATCGCGCATGCGCTCGTCCATCGCCGGCGCGGTGAGCCGGGAGGCGACGCGGACCTCGCCCGGGTTGGCGAGCATCACCTGGTAGGGCTCGGCCAGGTAGCCGATCACCCGGTCGAAGCCGATCCGGCCCAGCCGGTTCTTGCCCTCCAGTTCGCGGCCCGGTTCGGCGATCAGGATGAGGTCGACGTCGGGCTTGATCACCGAACCGGCGAACTCGGCGTAGCGGCCTTCCAGCCCGATGTTGATCGCGCCGTCGAGGTACCCGGAGGCGAACTCCTCGGGGGTCCGGCCGTCGACGAGCACGGCCCCGGCACTGACGGCGGCCTTGACCTCGTCGTAGCTCATGGCCGGCGGCATCTGGGTCTCGTCGAGCAGTTCGCGGCCCTGGCGGTTGAGGATCGCGTTGTAGACGAAGTACCCCGGCGCCGGCGGCTGGCCCTCGGTCACCAGGTCGACGAACGTCGCCTTGTCCTTGGCCCGCAGCGCGTAGTTGGTCCGGCGCTGCTCACCCATCGTCGACCACAGTTCGGTGGACAGGTTCTTGCCACAGGCCGACCCGGCGCCGTGCGCGGGATAGACCTTGGTGGCATCGGGCAGCGGCATCAGCTTGGTGTGCAGCGAGTCATACAGCTTGTCAGCCAGTTCGTCCCGGGTGAAACCGATCGAGGCCAGCAGGTCGGGGCGGCCGACGTCACCGATGAACAGGGTGTCGCCGGTGAGCACGCCGTAGGGCTCGGTGTCACCCGCGTGCTCGTAGATGACGATGCTCATCGACTCCGGGGTGTGTCCCGGGGTGTGCAGGAACTGCAGGTGGACATCGCCGAGCGAGTACCGCTCACCATCGGCCACCGGCATGAAGTCGAACTCCGGCTGGGCGACCGAGGAGTAGACGATCTTGGCGCCGGTGGCTTCGGCGAGTTCCAGGTGTCCGGAGATGAAGTCGGCGTGGAAGTGGGTCTCGATGACCAGTTCGATGGTCATGCCGAGTTCCTTGGCGTCGGCGAGGTACTCGCTGACGTCGCGCTGCGGGTCGACCACGACGGCGCGGCCGGTGGTCTCGTCCCCGATCAGGTAGGACGCGTGCGACAGGCACTCGAGGTAGTACTGGTTGAACTTCATATCGGCTCCTTTGCGGGTGAGGAAACGTCAGGCGAGGGCGAGGAACAGTTTTTCCAGTTCGGCTTCGGTGAGGCAGGTGCCATCGCCGGAGTTCCGGCCGGCGGCGCAGTCACGCAGCCCCGAGGCCACGATCTTGAACCCGGCCCGGTCCAGCGCCTTGGAGACCGCCGCCAGTTGGATCACCACGTCGCGGCACTCCCGGCCCTGTTCGACCATGGCGATGACCCCGGCGAGCTGCCCCTGGGCCCGGCGCAGCCGATGCAGCACTTCGGCGCCGCTGCGTTCGTCGGCCATCATCGACTCGCCTCCCTATCTCATACCTCTGGGGGTATGTCCACCGCTGAGCTTACATACCCCCGGTGGTATGTGCAAGGTTCCTTTCGGCACCGCAATCGGACAACCGTCAGCGGGGTCCGATCAGTTCTGTCACGCTGAGTTTCATGAGTGCCTCCGCGCATCCCCCGACCATGGGTCACCGCCTCGCCGCCGAGTTCATCGGAACGTTCTGGCTGGTTTTCGGCGGATGCGGCGCGGCCGTGTTCGCCGCGAACCCGGCCGGCGACAATTCGGTCGGCATCGGCTACCTCGGCGTCTCGCTGGCCTTCGGACTGACCGTCCTGACAGGCGTCTACGCCTTCGGCACCATCTCGGGCGGCCACTTCAACCCGGCCGTCACCCTGGGTGCCGCGATCGCCAAGCTGGTCGAGTGGCGGGCGCTGCCGTCGTACTGGGCTGCGCAGGTCATCGGCGGTCTGCTCGCCGGACTGACCATCCTGATCGTCGCCAAGGGCCGGCCGATGTTCAACGCCAACAGCCACATGGCGGCCAACGGCTACGGCGTCAACTCGCCGCACGGGTACTCGCTGACGGCGGTGCTGATCACCGAGGTGCTGCTCACCTTCATCTTCCTGCTGGTCATCCTCGGCTCCACCGACGACCGTGCCCCCAAGGGGTTCGCGGGCATCTCCATCGGGTTGACCCTGACCCTGATCCACCTCATCTCGATCCCGATCTCCAACACCTCGGTCAATCCGGCCCGCTCGACGGGGGTGGCGTTCTTCAACGGCGCCGGCGCACCCGGCCAGTTGTGGGCGTTCTGGCTGGCGCCCTTGGTCGGCGCGGCGCTGGCCGGTGCGCTCTACCCGGTGCTGTTCGGCGGCAAAGACGACAAACTCGCGAGCCGCCCGGCGCGCGATGCCGCGCTGGAGCGGTGACGGCCGCTACAGACCGCTGATCCGGTATCTCGGCAGCCGGGGTCCGCGACGCGGAAGCTGCGCCAGGCCGCTGACCTCCAGCAGTCGCACCACGCGGTAACGGTGCGGCCGCATCGGTTCGAGCAGTTCGACCATCGCCTCGTCGTCGATCGGGCGGCCGAGCAGGGTCCAGCCGATCATGGCCGACAGGTGGTAGTCGCCGACGGACAGTGCGTCGGGGTCGCCCAGTGCCCGCTGGGCCGTCTCCGCGGCGGTCCACTCCCCGACGCCGGGCAGGGACGTCATGGCCTCCCGCGCCTGTTCGGGCGGACGGGCCGCAAGCCGCTCCAGGGAGTCCGCACGCGCGGCGCAGCCGAGCAGGGTGCGCATCCGGCCCGGATCGACATTGGCCCGGTGGAACTCCCAGGACGGGATGGCCCGCCAATGTTCAGCGGAGGGTGGCACCCGCATCCGATCCGGGGCCGGTCCGGGCGCGGGCGCGCCGAACGCGGTGACCAGCAGCCGCCAGGACCGAAAGGCCTCCACCCCCTGGACACGCTGTTCGAGCACCGCGGGGATGAGCGCCTCGAGCACCCGGCCGGTGCGTCCGATCCGCAGGTGCCGAACCCTGCGATAGGCCTGTTCCACCGTCGGGTGGGTGGGCTGGAAGTCGGCGTCGTCGTCATCGGCGCCGAGCAGTGCCGGCAGGTTGGCCAGGAACTCCTCGGCCCCGTCGCCCCAGGCCCGGCAGGTGACGGTGTCGGGAGCAGCGCGGACGATTCGGGCGGTCACCGGGCCGGTGGGCTGCAGGCTGGTACGCCAGATCGCACCCTCGGCGTCGATCTGGAAGCAGGGGTCGCCCGGACCGCGACGCTGGGGGGCCAGGGTATGGGCCGGGCTGACGGGTCCGGGGAAGGTAAGCGTCCGCTCAGACACCGGACCGCTCAGGGACGCCCGGTGATCCGATCGGCCAGCACCGCGACCGGGGAGGTCTCGGCGCGGCCGGCCGCCTCGTGGCGGTCGGCCAGTTTGTAGGCCGTGTACAGGCCGCGCACGCCCAGCCAGCGCAGCGGTTCGGGTTCCCAGCGCCGGGAGTGGTGGTCCACCCAGGGCAGCCCGGTCAACTCGGTCCGCCGCCCGAGCACCAGATCGGCCAGAGTGCGTCCGGCAAGGTTGGTCGCCGTCACGCCGTGGCCGACGTAGCCGCCCGCCTCACCCAGCCCGGTGGCCGGGTCGAAGGTGACCCCAGCCGACCAGTCCCTGGGTACGGCCAGCACGCCGCACCAGCCGTGCGCGATCGCGGCACCGCGGGTCTGCGGCAGGACGGTGTTGAGCACGCCGGTGAGGTAGTCGATGGTCTCCTGCCCGACGGCGCCGTCGCGGTCGATGCGGGAGCCGTACCGGTAGGGCACCGCCCGTCCACCGAGGGCGATCCGGTCATCGGCGGTGCGCTGGGCGTAGAAGAAGCCGTGCGCGAGGTCGCCGAGGGTCTCGCGGCCCTCCCAGCCGATCCCGTCCCAGACGTCCGGCGACAATGGTTCGGTGGCGATCATGGCGCTGTTCATCGGAAGCCAGCGCCGCCGCAACCCGCGCATCCGAGCGGTGAACCCCTCGGTGGCGCGCAGGATCACCGGCGCGCGCAACACGCCGCGGGTGGTTTCGGCCCTGCCGCTCGCGATGTCGGTGACCGGGGTCTGCTCGTAGATCTTCACGCCGAGGCGTTCGACCACGTCTGCCAGACCGCGGGCGAGTTTGGCCGGCTGGATCCGAGCGCAGTGCGGGTTGAAGGCCCCGAGTACCGGGGCGTCGATCCGGATGCGGGCCTCAGTCTCGGCCGCGGTCAGCACCTGCACGCCGTCCACACCCCAACTGCGGTCCTCGTCGACCTCGTGGCGCAGCCGCTTGGCCTGAGCCGGGGTGCGGGCGACCTCGAGGTTGCCGCCCTTGACGATGTCGGCGTCGATGCCCTCGTGGGCCGCGATGTCGATCACTTCGTCGACGGCCTCGTTGAGCAGTCGCTGCCAGGTGACGACACTGTCGCGGCCGTGTTGCGCGGCCAGCAGCCCGCGATGGCCGGGCGGCAGCCCGGACAGCCAGCCGCCGTTGCGCCCGGATGCCCCGAAACCGGCGAAGCGCGCCTCCAGCACGGTGATCCGCAATGCGGGGTCGAGTTGCCGCAGATAGTAGGCCGTCCACAAGCCGGTGTACCCGGCGCCGACGATGCAGACATCGGCCTCACGGTCCCCGGGCAGCGGTTGGCGGGGGTCGGGAATCCGGCTGAACCAGTGCGCGACGCCGCCGTTCTTGGCCATGGAACGATCTTGCCCTACCGGGCCTTGTGCTGGGCTGCGCGGATCCGCACCCACCATCGGGCGGCTTCCCGGATGGACTCTGCCACCGGGCGGGGATCCCAGCCGAGTTCGGATCTCGCTTTGCTGCAGTCCACCGGCGCCTCGGCACGCATCAAGCGCAAGGCGTTGAGGGTGAGTCGCTCGTCGCTGCCGCGCAGTCGTGCCTTTGCGGTGCCCAGCGCAGCCAGCAGATAGGTGGCCGGGAGCGGGATCTTCCTCGCCGGAGCGGGAACCCCGGCGGACTCGGCGGCGATACGCACCACCTCCGCATTGCTGATCATCCGCTCCGAAATCAGGTACCGCTCCCCAACCCGCCCGTGCTCGGCGGCGAGGATCAGCGCGCGAGCGGCGTCGTCCACCCCGACCGCCTCCAACTCGATCCCGTCCAGCACGAACGGCAGCTTCCCGAACGCCGCGCCGGCGATGATGGCGCCGTGCGGGGTGTTCCCCCAGTCCCCGGCTCCGTAGGTGGTGGAGACACACATCGCGACGGCGGGCAGGTCCCCGCTCCGCGCGCGGGCCAGCACCATCCGTTCGGCGATCAGCCGGGAACGGACGTAGTCGGTGAGCCGGCGTTCGTCGATGATCTCGTCGGCCTCGGTCGCCGTGCGGCCGCGACGGCGGTTCACCGTCGCGTAGGTGCTGGTGTAGACGAAGGCGCGGAACGGATGCTCGCGGTGCACGGCCGCCGCGACGTCGAGAACATGGCGGGTGCCCTCGACGTTGGTGCGGTACAGCGGCGCCGGGTCGACCAGCCAGCCGCGGGTGTCGACGACGCAGTAGTAGACGTCGTCGCACCCGGTCATGGCGGCCCGCAGGGTGTCGTCATCCCAGATGTCGCCGACGTAGCGGTCGGTGCCGAGGTCGTCGATCCCCGTCGTGCGAGCGTTCTGCCGGACCATGGTCCGCACCCGGTGACCGGCCTGGACCAGTTGCCGGGTGACATGCGAACCGAGGAAGCCGTTGGCCCCGATCACCAGCTTCGGCGTCACCGGTCACCGCCGTACCGGCGCATCCAGTCCGCCGCGGCGTCGTCGAGAGTGCCGAGCTCGCGGGCCTTCCGGCACCACGCCATACCCGCCTTGAGGAACCGCAGCGGGTTGTAGACGTCCTCCTGGCGGTGCCACAGCCCGTCGCCGGCATAGCTGATGATCGAGATGTTGGTGGCGCTGATGACGGTGCCGTCGCCGGGGTCACGCATCGGGTTGTCCAGTTCGCAGATGACCCGGCCCCGTTCCTCGTCGATCACATGCCACAGCGACGGGAACGCCACCATGTGACTGCCGGGGAACGTCGTCATCGTCCGGCGGATCCAGTCACGCACCTGCTCGCGGCCCTTCATCGTGCCCGCCGCGTGTTCGATGTAGTCGACGTCCGGGGTGTAGTGCGCCACCCAGCCGTCCCATTCCCCGGATCGGGCCGACCTGTCGACGACGGCCTCGAAGGCGGCGAATGCGTCAAGGAGTTCGGCTCTGGAAAAGCGTGTCGACGCCACGATGACCAAACTAGAACAGGTGTCAGCGCGGTGCGGACAACCGCGCGGATCCCCGGTATGAAGAAGGAATGAGCGACTACAAGACCGCCATCCTGGCCGGTGGCTGCTTCTGGGGAATGCAGGACCTCATCCGCCGCCAACCCGGCGTCGTCTCCACCCGCGTGGGTTACACCGGCGGGCAGAACGACCACCCCACCTATCGCCACCATCCCGGCCACGCCGAGGCCGTCGAGATCGTCTACGACCCCGCCCTCACCGACTACCGCGCCCTGCTGGAGTTCTTCTTCCAGATCCATGACCCCAGCACTCGGGACCGACAGGGCAATGACATCGGCAGCAGCTACCGGTCGGCGATCTTCTACCTCGATGACGAGCAACGCCGCATCGCCGAAGACACGATCGCCGATGTCGACGCCTCCGGGCTGTGGCCCGGCCCAGTCGTCACCGAGGTCACGCCTGCCAGCGCGTTCTGGGAGGCCGAATCGGAACACCAGGATTACCTGCTGCGCTACCCCAACGGCTACACCTGCCACTACCCGCGGCCGGGGTGGAGACTGCCGCACCGCGAGAAGGTTTAGCCAGGTTTAGCCAGTCGCGGCTCAGACTTGGCGAGGGTGGCATGATTGTGGCATGGGTCGCACACGACTGAGCACGACCGTCGACACCGAACTCCTACAGGGCGCGCGGCGACTCGGGGCAGGTTCCACCGACGCCGCCCTGATCGATGAAGCCCTCCGGGCACTTCTCGCCCGGTACCGGTCCGCGGAGGTCGACGCCGCTTATACCGCCTACGACCGAACACCCGTCGACGAATCCGACGAATGGGGCGACCTGGACTCGTGGCGACGAGCCGCTGGTAACTCGTGACAGCCGGTACAGATCTGCCTGCTCGGGGAGAAGTCTGGTGGTCCGAACTCGCCGAAGTCGGTCGCCGACCGGTCGTCGTGCTCTCCCGCAACGCGGCGATCCCCCGACTTCGCCGCGTCCTCGTGGCGCCGTGCACCACCACTGTCCGCGGCCTGCCGAGCGAGGTCCTCCTCGAACCCGGCGAGGACCCCGTTCCCCGGCGGTGCGCGGCCAACCTCGACTCCGTGGAAAGCGTCTCCGTCGCCGTCCTGGTCCAGCGGCTGGGCAGGCTGGGCGACGTGCGCATGCGGCAGATCTGCACTGCACTCGGAGTCGCGGTCGACTGCGCTGGTACCTGAGGGTCGATGCTGTGCTTACATCTCTGCCGCAAACGCAGCGAACGCCACGGTGACGTCGAAAAACGTTAGACGCATCACATCGCTTAAGGTGTCCCCAACATTGACGAGGGAGAGAAACATGCGTGTGGTTGCTTTTGCGCCGGCTTTGAGTGCCGCCGAGGAGGACGGCGGCGGGGTCAACGCCAAAGGCTTCCCGATGACCAGTTGCTATGTGGACAACTTCCCCGCGCAGATCACCGTGCCGATGGTCATCGCGATGTGCGCGCTCGGCGGGGCCGACTACGACCCCGTGAAGTACATCGTCGCCACCTCGCCCGAGGGCGAACGGGTGGGCAGCCTGGAGTTCAGCTGGCACTGGCACGACAACCCGCCGACACCGGTGAAGTTCCGGGTGTTCACCCAGTACCTGCCGATGCGGGTGGAGGCCGCCGGCGTCTACAGCATCGGCCTCTACGACAGCTTGGACCAGCTGGAGACCGAGTACCTCTACCCGCTGCCGGTTCTCAAGATGAACCCGCTGCTCGCCAACCGCTGAGCCGCGCCGTCCCGACCTCGAAACATCCGAAAACTGCTGTCCAGGAGTCAATTTCACCATGCCCGATAGCCCCCGCGCCGACATCGTCGCCCAGCAGTACGAGAAGTGGCAGTACCCGGAGCCGATTCAGAATCTGGAGTTCTGGCTGCGCGACAACTGGCAGTGGTACGACCCCAGCCACGCCCACCGGATCCTCTGGCCGGACCGGCCGTATCAGCCCGATATGGACATCCTCATCGCCGGTTGCGGCACCAACCAGGCGGCGGTGTTCGCCTACACCAACCGGGCGGCGAAGGTGGTGGCCGTCGACGTGAGCCAGCCGTCGCTGGACCACACCCGCTACCTGAAAGACAAGTACTCGCTGAAGAACCTGCAGACGCACCTGCTGCCGATCGAGGACCTGCCGAGCCTCGGCCAGGAGTTCGATCTGATCGTCTCCACCGGGGTGCTGCATCACATGGCAGACCCCCCGCAGGGGATGAAGGCCCTGGCCGACTGCCTGCGTCCGGACGGGGTGGCCGCGTTGATGCTCTACGCGCGCTACGGCCGCACCGGCGTCGAGATCATGCAGTCCGTCTTCCGGGAACTCGACCTGCACCAGGACGAGGAGTCCCTGCAGATGGTCAAGTACGCACTCACCACGCTGGCGTCGGACCATCCGCTGCAGAGCTACCTGGCGATCGCGCCGGACCTGCAATTCGACGCCGGCCTGGTGGACACATTCCTGCACGGCCGGGACCGCAGTTACACCGTGGAGGGTTGCATCGAACTCGTCGAGTCGGCGGGCCTGGTCTTCGGCGACTGGTTCCTCAAGACCTCGTACTACCCGCCGATGCTGACCGAACCGGACAACGAGTTCTTCGCCGCGATCAACGCGCTGCCGGACCGCAAGCTGTGGGCGGTGATGGAGCGCCTCCGTACCACCAATGCGTGCCACTTCTTCACCGCGTCGCGCCCGGACCGGCCGGAGCGCAGCTACCGAATCGACTTCTCCTCCCCGGTTGCGCTGGACTACATCCCGCTGATGCGGCTGCGGGTGGGCGTGCAGGGTCAGGAGATCAACCGGCCGGGGTGGGGCCTGCGACTGAGCCCGACCCACCTGGCCTTCGCTCAGCTCGTCGACGGCGAACGCTCCATCCGGGACATCGCCGAGCGGGTGGCTTTCAGCGGTGTGCTGGCCAACAGCGATCAGGCCGAGATGGAAGCCATCGGCCTGGAGCTGTTCGAGGGGCTGTGGCGCACCGACTTCATCGCCGTCGACCTGAGCCGGGCCGCGCAACGCTGAACCACCGCCCTCTGTTGAGGCACTGACGGAGAGCTGAATGCCGCCCCGGGAATGATCCCGGGGCGGCATTCACTGTTGGACCGGTGGCTCACGCGGCGCGCGGGTACACCACGATCCGACCGCCCCGCTTCGGCGTGTAGGCCACACCACGGTTGTGCCACTTCTCCCCCGGCGCATCGGTGGCCCGGATGGTCATGTGCCGCAGGACCGTCCGCAGCACCACGTCCATCTCCATCGCCGCGAACGCCGCACCGACACAGCGGCGGGTGCCACCGCCGAACGGCACCCAGGAGAACGTGCTGGGCTTCTCGTCGATGAACCGCTGCGGGTCGAACCGTTCCGGGTGGAGATACACCTCCGGATCCTGGTGCAACTGGAGAAGACTGACCATGATCGAAAAGCCTTGCGGGATAACCCATTCACCGACTTCATAGCTCGGTGCGGCGACGTGCCGGCCGGCGAAGTCGATCACCGTGCGGTTGCGCTGCACCTCCAGAAGCGTGGCCTGGCGGTAGGTGTTGGCGTCCGTGGCGGCCTCCTCCACCAACCGCCGCAGCACCTCCGGGTGCCGGGAGATCCGCTCGAACGCCCACGCCAGCGTGGAGGCGGTGGTCTCGTGACCCGCGGCCAGGATGGTCAGCAGTTCGTCGCCGATCTCACCGCGGGTCATGGCCGAGCCGTCGTCGTAGCTGCTGCGCAGGAACAGCGACAGCACGTCGGTGCGCTCCTCGAGGGCGGGATCCCGGCGCGCCCGGTCGATGAGTTTGTCGATCAGGCTTTCGTAGGTACTCCGATAGGAGGCCAGCCGCGCCCACGGACTCCACCGCCCCGGCTCGTGCGTGGGAGTCGGCAGCACCGCCAGGCGGGAGCCCAGCGTCACCCACTTGGGCATCAGGATGCGCAACTGCTCCAACTCGTCGCCGCCCGCACCGAAGACCGCCCGCAGGATGACGTTGAGGGTGATGCGCATCATCGGCTCGAGAGTGGCGAACTCAGTGCCCTCCGGCCAGGACGCCATCTCACGCAACGTCTCCTCCTCGACGATGCGCTCGTAGGCGGCGATGCTCTTACCGTGGAACGGCGGGGTCAGCAGTTTCCGGCGACGGCGGTGCGCCGCGCCTTCCAGACCGAAGACCGACCCCGGGCCCAGCAGGCGGCTCAGGTTGGGCTGGATGTTGTGCAGCACCTCGGGGCTGGTGGTGAACACCTGCTTGGCCAG
>JAKOYE010000029.1 GCA_029780675.1 Actinomycetes bacterium | reverse complement strand
GGACGGATTCGATCTCACCCGGGAGGTCATCCGGGTGTACGTCGAGACCGTCGCCGCCGAACCCGAGCCCTACCGGTTCGTCATGGCCAACAGTTCGGCGAGCAAGAACAAGGTGGTCGCCGACTCCGAGCGGATCATCGCGCGCATGCTGGCGGTGATGCTGCGGCAGCGGATGAAGCGGGCCGGCATGGACACCCAGGGTGTGGAACCGTGGGCGTTTCTGATCGTGGGCGGGGTTCAACTGGCCACCCACTCATGGATGTCGAACCCCCGGATGAGCAGCGCCGAACTGATCGACTACCTGACCATGCTGTGTTGGAGCGCGCTGTGCGGGATCGTCGAGGTGGGCGGTTCCCTGGAGCAGTTCAACAGCCAGCCGCATCCGTCGCCGGTACTCCCGACCGCGACGCGCCGGTAATCCACCGCACCACCGGGCACCGCGGGGTCGCACGGCTTAGTCTGCGACGATGCCGCCGACGCCGGGTTCCGACCTGCCTTCCCAGTGGACCCATCGACCCGGCAACGTCCTGAGATTCGTGTCCGGAACCAGGGTCGCCGATATCGACACCGATGCCACCCCGGGATTCACCGGCCGCAAAGAGGACGCGGCGGCGATCCAGGCGGAGCGCAACGAGCGGTTCGCCGGCCTCCAGGAGATGCTCTACGCCAACGGCAGGGAGGGCGACCGGCGCTCGGTGCTGTTGGTACTGCAGGGTATGGACACCGCCGGTAAGGGCGGGATCGTCGAGCACGTGGTCGGTGCGGGCAGCCCGATGGGGATCCGGTACACCAGTTTCGGCAGACCGACCGACGAGGAACGGGCCCACCACTTCCTGTGGCGCATCACCAAGGCCCTGCCGCCGGCCGGCCATATCGGGGTGTTCGACCGCTCGCACTATGAGGACGTCCTGGTGGTGCGGGTACACAACCTGGTGCCGCCCGGCGTGTGGGAACCGCGGTACGACGAGATCAACACCTTCGAGGCCGAACTGGCCGACGCCGGCACCACCCTGGTGAAGGTCGCGTTGTTCGTCTCACTCGAGGAACAGCGGCGGCGGCTGGCCGAGCGACTGGAACGCCCCGACAAGTACTGGAAGTACAACCCCGGCGACCTGGAGGAACGCAAGCTGTGGCCCGCCTACCAGGAGGCCTATCAGGCGATGCTGGAGCGGACCAGCACCGAACGGGCGCCGTGGTACGTGGTCCCGTGCGATAAGAAGTGGTACAGCAGGCTGGCCGTCACCGAACTCCTGATCGAGGCACTCAAGGGTCTCAACCTGTCCTGGCCGCCGCCGGACTTCGACGTCGAGGCGGAGAGGCGCAAGCTCGCGGAACTGGGTTGACCTTCGGCCGACTGCGCGTGACCGTCTAGCCTTTGGCCCCGTCTAGCCTTTGACCAGGGTGAACTGGCCGATATTGGTGATGCCGCGGCGGAAGAAGTCGGCACAACCGGTCAGGTACTTCATGTACCGGTCGTAGGTTTCCCGGTCGGTGATGGCGATGGCCTCATCCCGCTTGGCCGCCAGATTCGCGGCCCACATGTCCAGGGTGCGCGCGTAGTGCGGGCGCAGCAGGTGGATGCGCTCCAGGGTGAACCCGGAGCCGTCGGCCAGCGCCTCGATGTCCTCCACCGCCGGAAGCCGTCCCCCGGGGAAGATCTCGTCACCGATGAACTTCATGAACTGCAGATCGCTCAGAGTGAGCTTGATTCCGTTGTCGCGGAAGAACTTCTGGGTGTGCGCGAGGATCGTGTGCAGCAGCATCCGACCGTCGCTGGGCAATATGTCGTACGCGCGCTGGAAGAACAGCGGGTAACGCTCCACCTTGAACGCCTCGAACGCACCGATGCTGACGATCCGGTCGACGGGCTCGTCGAATTCCTCCCACCCCTGCAACCGGACCTCGATCGACCGGTCGGTGTCCAACTTGGACAGCCGCTCACGGGCGAATTCCGACTGGGCCTTGCTCAGGGTGATGCCGATGACGTTGACGTCGAACTTCAGGACCGCACGCTCCAGCGCCCCGCCCCAGCCACAGCCGACGTCGAGCAGCGTCATCCCGGGCTCGAGATTGAGCTTGCCGAGAGCCAGATCGAACTTCGCGTTCTGCGATTCCTCCAGCGTCATATCGTCGCGCTCGTAGTACCCGCAGGTGTACCCCATAGTGGGTCCGAGCCACAGCGAGAAGAAGTCGTTGGAGACGTCGTAGATCGACTGTGATTCCTCGTAGTACGGGGTCAAGTGCGATTCAGCGCTCTCCAGATCCGCCATCAGCCTGCACTCCTCATCGGTAACGCCCCGCAGCCTAGCCAAACCCATCAGCGATTGCTAACGGCGTTGATGGCATCAGTAGATCATCAGTAGGTGTAGAACCCGTGCCCCGACTTCTTGCCCAACCGGCCCGCCTCCACCATGCGCAGCAGCAGCGGCGACGGCCCGAAGTGCGGCTCCTTGAACTCCTCGAACATCTTGTCGGCGATGAGCTTCAGGGTGTCCAGGCCGATCAGATCGGACAACCGCAGCGGCCCCATCGGATGGGACAACCCGGCCACGACGGCCTTGTCGACGTCCTCGACGGTGGCCGAGCCGGACTCCACCATCCGGATCGCCGAGAGCAGATAGGGCACCAGCAGCGCGTTGACCACGAAACCCGAGCGGTCGGCACAACGCACCACCTGCTTGCCGAGCACCGTGCCGGCGAACTGCTCGGCACGCGCGGCCGCCGCGTCGCTGGTGGCCAGCGTGGTCACCAACTCCACCAGCGGGAGCACCGGAACCGGATTGAAGAAGTGCAGTCCGAGAACCCGGCTGGGGTTCTTCGTCGCCGCCCCCAGCTTCATCACCGGGATACTCGAGGTGTTGGAGGCCAGAACCGCGTCGGGGTCGGTGACGATCTCGTCGAGCTGGGCGAAGACGGAGGCCTTGATCTTCTCGTCCTCGATGATGGCCTCAATGACCAGCTGCCGATCGGCCAGGTCGGCCAGCGTCGTGGTGAACGACAGACCCTCCAGCGCGCGATCACGCTCGCGCTCGGTGATCTTGCCCGCGCTGACGCCTCGCTCCAGCGACTTGGTGATGCGGGCCCGCCCGGCGGTCACCAACTGCTCGGTGGTCTCGAAGACGACGACGTCGACGCCCGCGCGGGCGCAGACCTCGGCGATACCGCCGCCCATCTGGCCGGCCCCGATCACGGCGACGCGCTCGATCGGCTGTGGATTCACCACTACCCCTCTCCCAGAATCGCGAGCAGACGCAAACTCGCACTCACGGTGTCTCGTTGGTGCGAGTTTGCGTCTGCTCGACGTTGCTTACGACTCAGTGGAACTGGCCCTCTTCGGTGGAGCCGGACAGCGCGGTGGTCGAGCTGTTCGGGTCGACCGTCGTGGCGATCTTGTCGAAGTAGCCGGCACCGACCTCGCGCTGGTGCTTGGTGGCGGTGTAGCCGCGCTCCTCGGCGGCGAACTCCCGCTCCTGCAGCTCGACGTAGGCGGTCATCTGGTTGCGGGCGTAGCCGTAGGCCAGATCGAACATCGAGTAGTTGAGCGCGTGGAAGCCGGCCAGCGTGATGAACTGGAACTTGAATCCCATGGCGCCCAGCTCCTTTTGGAACTTCGCGATGGTCGCATCGTCGAGATGCTTCTTCCAGTTGAACGACGGCGAGCAGTTGTACGCCAGCAGCTGGTCGGGGAACTCCGACTTGACGCCCTCGGCGAACTTGCGCGCGAGCTCCAGGTCCGGGGTGCCGGTCTCCATCCAGATCAGGTCGGCGTACGGCGCGTAGGCCTTGGCCCGCGCGATGCACGGCTCCAGACCGTTCTTCACGTGGTAGAAGCCCTCGGAGGTGCGCTCACCGGTGACGAACGGCTTGTCGCGCTCGTCAACGTCGGAGGTGATCAGGGTGGCCGCCTCGGCGTCGGTGCGGGCGATCACAACGGTCGGAACGTCGGCCACGTCAGCCGCGAGCCGGGCAGACGTCAAGGTGCGGATGTGCTGCTGGGTGGGGATGAGCACCTTGCCACCGAGGTGGCCGCACTTCTTCTCCGAGGCGAGCTGATCCTCCCAGTGCGAACCGCCCACACCGGCGGCGATCATGGCCTTCTGCAGTTCGTAGACGTTCAGCGCACCACCGAAGCCGGCCTCGCCGTCGGCCACGATCGGCACCAGCCAGTTGTCGACGGAGGTGTCACCCTCGACCTTGGCGATCTCGTCGGCGCGCAGCAGCGCGTTGTTGATACGACGGACGACCTGGGGCACCGAGTTGGCCGGGTAGAGGCTCTGGTCGGGGTAGGTGTGTCCGGAGAGGTTCGCGTCACCGGCGACCTGCCAGCCGGAGAGGTAGATGGCCTTCAGGCCGGCGCGCACCTGCTGGACGGCCATGTTGCCGGTGAGGGCACCCAGGGCGTTGACGAAGTCCATGTTGTTGACCTGGTCCCACAGGATCTCCGCGCCGCGGCGGGCCAGGGTGTACTCCTCGACGACGGTGCCCTGGAGCGCGACGACGTCCTCGGCGGAGTAGGTCCGGGTGATGCCCTTCCAGCGGGGATTGGTGTCCCAGTCGCGCTGGATCTCCGCCGCGCTCTTGGGCTTACCGACGTTGGACACTGCCATGAGATTCTCCTTTGTCTTCCCGCTGGGCGTTGCGACAATCCGCCGGTCGTTGCTAGTTGCTAACGGCCGCGCCCACTTCACTGTTGTGCTAAGACAACTGTCGCATATCGCATATCCGCAGTTCAAACCGTCGCTTTTGCAAATTTAGGCAACAGAGATTCCTTCACTTGCGAAGCTTGCGAAGAAAGGTCCCCGCGATCCGACAGTAGCTACTGGCCGGTAACTTGAATCCGCAGGTAAACGTGGGGTTAACCGGAGCGCGGGAAAAGCCGCCGCGCCCTAGAGCGGGAAGATGGAGGCGACCGCTTTGGTCTCGTTCCCGACGACGTATGTGAGCGTTCTCACCGTGCGGTCGGTCAGGTCTGTCCCGAACTTGTCGGTGGAACCCGGCGGGTACGTGTGCGCGAGGATCTCGAGCTTCTCGCCGTAGGCGATGGCGGCGTCATGCTCGATGGTGACCCGCAGCGGCGCCTCGAGCAGCTCCGGATGCGGTGCGAGGAACTCCTCGACGACCTTCCAGTACACCGAGTTGTTCACGTGATCGAACAGGTCGATATCGCTGACCCGGATCGGGAATTCCCGGATCTCGTCGGCGTCTTCGCGCGATCCCGCCTTCAGATAGGACTTCCAGCGCAGCCGGTTGACGTCGGTGGTCTTGAGCAGCCCGTCCATGAAGTCGTCGGCGATCCGGGCCGGGGTCTGCGTCTCCCGGTTGAAGTTGATCCAGAACGCCTCGGTCTCGATCAGACCGCCCTTGCGGCCGTCGATGCGAACGCGCATCTCGCACCACCGGTTCGACGCCCCCGAACACCAGCGGCGCAGCCGCAGCATGTCCTGGAACTCGATCGGCCCGATCATGTCGACCATCGTGCGCCGCACGATCCACAGCGGATGGGTGTCGTTATGACCCATTTCCCGCAGGTGGTCCTGCCCGATGTCCATGATGTGCCGGACGGCGGCGTCCATCCGCAGCCGCCCGAGCCGGTCGACGTCGGCCGGCCGCAGCGGCCACTGCCGGTCGAACACGTCGGGATGCGGATCCGGTACCGGCATCAGGGTCTTGCCCAGCCCGGTGGACACTCCCCCGGTTGAGGTGGTGGACGCTGAATTGGTGAACGCTGAATTGGTGGACGTCACGATGCTGTCCCTTCCCGCCAGACCCTGCATCTGGGCTCGTGCTGTTGCGGCTCGTGCCGGAACGCCCGCGCCCTCCCCCGAGGCGATCCTGCCATAGGGTTGGCAGGATGCCGAAGACCTTCGTCGGGGCACGGGTCCGACAGCTGCGCAGCGAACGCGGCTTCAGCCAGGCGGCACTGGCCCAGATGTTGGAGATCTCGCCGAGCTACCTCAACCAGATCGAGCACGACGTGCGACCGCTCACCGTTGCGGTGCTACTCCGGATCACCGAGGTGTTCGGTGTGGACGCCACCTTCTTCGCCTCCCAGGACGACACCCGGCTGATGGCCGAACTGCGCGAGGTGATGCTGGACCGCGACCTGCAGGCCGACGTCGATGCGGCGGAGATCGCCGACATGGTCGGTGCGCACCCGAACATCGCGCGCGCCATGGTCAACCTGCACCGTCGGTACCGGATCACCACCGCGCAGCTGGCGGACGCCACCGAGGACCGGTTCAACCTCAACACCGGCGGCAGCGGCACCGGATCCATCACGATGCCGCACGAGGAGGTTCGGGACTACTTCTATCAGCGGCAGAACTATTTGCACGAACTCGACACCGCCGCAGAGGATCTCACCGCGCGGATGCGGATGCACCGGGGAGACCTGGCCGGCGAGCTGTCGCGGCGGCTCACCGAAAGGCACGGGGTGCGTATCAGCCGGCGGATCGACCTCGGCGAGACGGTGTTGCACCGCTACCACCCGGCGTCGAAGACCCTGGAGATGAGCACCCAGCTGTCCGGGGGGCAGCAGGTGTTCCGGATGGCCGCCGAACTGGCCTACCTCGAGGTGGGCGGCCTCATCGAGGAGATGGTCACCGACGGCAAGTTCACCAGCGACGAGTCCCGCCGGCTGGCGCGGATGGGGCTGGCCAACTACTTCGCCGCCGCGGTGGTTCTGCCTTACCGGCAGTTCCACGATGTGGCCGAGAATTTCGGCTACGACATCGAACGGCTCTCGGCGTTCTACCAGGTGAGCTACGAGACGGTCTGCCATCGGCTTTCGACGTTGCAGCGGCCTTCGATGCGCGGGGTCCCGTTCTCGTTCGTTCGGGTGGACCGGGCCGGCAACATGTCCAAACGCCAGTCCGCCACCGGCTTTCACTTCTCGTCCTCGGGTGGGACGTGCCCGCTGTGGAACGTCTACGAGACCTTCGCCAATCCGGGCAAGATCCTGGTCCAGCTCGCCCAGATGCCCGATGGGCGCAACTACCTGTGGGTGGCCCGCACGGTGGAGCGCCGCGCGCTCCGGTACGGCCAGCCCGGCAAGACATTTGCGATCGGCCTGGGTTGCGAAGTGCGCCATGCCAATCGGTTGGTCTACTCCCGAGGCCTGGACCTGTCGGCGGACGGGGTGCACTCGCTGGCGACGCCGATCGGTACGGGCTGCCGGGTGTGCGAGCGGGACAACTGCCCCCAGCGGGCCTTCCCGGCGCTGGGCCGGGCGCTGGATCTCGACGAGCACCGCTCCACGGTGTCGCCCTATTTGGTGAAGGAGTCCTGATGAGCGAAGTCAACCCCGTCCCGCACGGTGACCCGGTCCGGCACGGTGACCGGATCCCGCCCGGCGGCCGACGCGAACTGGGCCTGGTGAACTGGGCCATCAGCCGACTGGCGGCCCGGTCGATCCGGGCTCCGCAGATGCACCTGTTCACCACGTTGGGACGGCACCGCCTGCTGTTTCTGTCCTTCCTGCCGTACTCCGGCGTCCTGCTGAACTGGGGCAAGCTGACCAAACAGGACAAGGAGCTGGTCATCCTGCGCGTCGGTCACCTCCGCGGCTCGGAGTACGAGCTTCAGCAGCACCGTCGGCTGGCCCGCTCCCGCGGATTGGATGCCTCGGTGCAGGAGCGGATCTTCGCCGGCCCGGACGCCGAGGGGCTGACCGACCGGCAGCGCACGCTCCTGCGGGCGGTCGACGAGTTCGTCACCGACCGGGATATCTCCGACGAGACGTACGCCGCACTGGCGGGCCACCTGAGCACGCAGCAGATCATCGAGGTCTGCGCGCTCGCGGGCCACTACGACGCGATCGCCGGCATCCTCGCCGCGCTGAGGGTTCCGATGGACTTCCCGGACTGATCCGGTCGGTCCCCGCAGTGCGCGGCCTACAGGTACGTCACTCCGAGCACGACGACCGTGAAGATCACCGGCGAAATCGAGAGCCCGCCGAGGAACGCCGCACGCACCAACCGCCCGTCCTGATACGACCGCCAAGCCCGGTGGACCGCCAGGCCGGCAGCCACCAGCAGGATCGCCGAGAGCACCAGAACCGCCGTGCTCACCGACTGCGCCGACGTGGCGGCGGAGATGCCCAGCAGCCACAACAGGTGGCCCAACAGGAGACCGCCGATCCCCGCGACGACGACCGATCTCACGGGGCTTGCCTCACCTGTGCCGACACTCAAAAGTTGATCATGTGGCCGGCCAGGCCGTGGAAGCATTCCTGCAACGCCTCCGACAACGTCGGGTGGATGTGCACGTTGCGGGCCAGTTCGTTGACCGTCAGATCCCACTTCTGTGCCAGCGTCAACTCCGGCACCAGTTCGGAGACGTCCGGCCCGATCAGGTGGGCTCCGAGGAGCTCGCCGTACGTGGCGTCGGCGATCACCTTGACGAAACCGGTCGGATCGGCCAGCCCGTGGGCCTTGCCGTTGGCGGTGAACGGGAACTTGGCGACCTTCACGTCGTAGCCCTCGTCGCGGGCCTGCTGCTCGGTCAGGCCGAAGCTGGCCACCTGCGGCTGGCAGAACGTCGCACGCGGCATCATCCGGTAGTCACCCAGCGTCATCGTCTCCGCGCCGCCGATCGTCTCGGCGGCCACCACGGCCATCGCCTCGGCGACGTGGGCCAGTTGCAGCTTGGCGGTGACGTCCCCGATGGCATAGATGTGCGGCACGCTGGTGCGCATGTAGTCGTCGATGGCGATGGCGCCGCGGTCGGTCAGCGCCACGCCGGTGTTCTCCAGTCCGTAGCCGGAGACGTTGGGCGCGAAGCCGATGGCCTGCATCACCTTGTCGGCCTTCAGTTCCTGGCTGGCGCCGTCCTTGCTGACGACCACGGTGACCGTCGAACCGTCGTCGGTAATCGACTCGACCTTGGTGCCGGTGAGGATCTTGACGCCGAGTTTCTTGTACTGCTTCTCGATCTCTTTGGAGACCTCGGCGTCCTCGTTCGGCAGGGCGCGGGGAAGGAACTCCACGATGGTCACGTCGGTGCCGTAGTTGGCCATCACATAGGCGAACTCCATGCCGATCGCCCCGGCGCCGGCGATGACGATGGAGCGCGGCAGGTCGCGATCGAGGATCTGCTCCTCGTAGGTGACCACGTTCTTCGACAGCGAGGTACCCGGGATCAGCCGGGTGCTGCTGCCGGTGGCGATGATCGCGTTGTCGAAGGTGACGGTCTCGGTACCGCCCTCGTTGAGGTCCACGACGATCGTGGTGGCATCGGTGAACCTGCCGTACCCGTGGATCTCGGTGATCTTGTTCTTCTTCATCAGGAAGTGCACACCGGCCACCCGGCCGTCGGCGACCTTGCGGCTGCGGTCGAACGCGGCGCCGAAGTCGAGGCTGACCTCACCGCTGATCCCGAACGTCGCCGCCTCCTTGGTGAGGATGTGGGCGAGTTCGGCGTTGCGCAGCAGCGCCTTGGAGGGGATGCATCCGACGTTGAGGCAGACCCCACCCCAGTACTTCGGCTCGATGATGGCGGTGTTGAGGCCTAGCTGAGCGGCACGGATCGCCGCAACGTATCCGCCGGGGCCGGCACCGAGAACGACGACGTCATAGTGAGTCACGCCGCCTACCCTATTACCGGGCGGGCGATCCATTCGAAGAAATACGCACCATGGAGAACCGCCGCTGCGGCGGTGGACGCCAGCGGGGCCGCCATCAGGGCGATCGCCAGTGCGGTCACCTGTGGCCGGTTCGGAACCATCGACACCAGAATGCTGGCCACCATGCAGACCACGAGGTACACCAGGATGCCGAACACCGGCATCGTCTTATCCAGCGCCGTGTACCACCAGTAGTAGAAGCCCAGGCCGGCGGCGGCCGCCAGCAGCCACACCCCCGCCACGATCAGGGCGAACTTCCACCGCTTGACGAACTGGTAGGAGCTCGCGACCACCACCGGCTGAGCCGGGATCACCGTCGGGGGCAGGTGACCGGTGACCGACCGCAGGAAGGCATCGGTGTCGACGTCATAGCCGGAACTGTCCAGTTCGCTGAACGCCTGCGGGGCCGACGGCATCCGTGCGGGCTGCGACTCCGGTTCGACCACCGGACCCTGTTCCTGGTGCGCCGACTCCTGGGGCGCCTGCTCCTGCGCGGAATCCTGAGGCGCGGGGTCCTGGGGCGCGGGGTTCTGAAGTGGGGCCGGCGCCGGATCCACCTCACCGAGCGCCCGCAGCGGGTCAGGATGCGGTCCGGTGTCGAAGATCGGAGCCACACTCGGTTCGGTATGCGGAGCCAACGCGGGCAGCGGCCCGGTGTCGAACATCGGCGCCGGGTGCGAACCGGTGATGGGTGCGTGGGTGTCAGTCACCGGAGACCACCTGGATCAGCAGCAGCACCGACAGCCACCCCGGGGCCATGGCCAGGACAAACGCGCCTAGTGCCGTCACCCACCGGCGCCCGGACGACAGCACGAGCAGGATTCCCAGCACGCTGGGCACGCCGATCACCAAGGCCACCACCAGATCCGGCCTGATGGTGGTGTCGACGGCGAGTTTGGCCACGACCGCGGCGATCTGACCGGCGACGCAGCCGAGGAGCAACGCGCTTGTGAGCAGCCATGCCCGAGGCAGGGGAATCACGATTTCCGACGATACCGAGCATGTCGGCAACTACCGGGAACCTGCTCCGGCGCGCCGACCTGGCAATTTCCGACTAATCCCGGTCGGCACCCGTCACCGGCGGTGACGTGGCGAGCAACTCCATCTCCTCGGCGGTGAAGACCCGACCGCGAATCAGGAACCGCACCCCCTCCGGCGCCTCCAAGCTGAACCCGCCACCGCGACCCGGCACGACGTCGATCGTCACCTGGGTGTGTTTCCACACCTCGAACTGCGGTCCGGAGATCCATACCGGCGCGCCGTTCAGCACGCCCAGCAGGACATCCCGATCACCCACGATGAACTCCCCCTCGGGAAAACACATCGGCGACGATCCATCGCAGCACCCGCCGGACTGGTGGAACATCACCGGACCGTGCCGGTTCTGGAGTCGGCGCAACAGATCGGCCGCGGCGTCGGTGATCAGCACCCGCGGCGGCGGCTTCCCGGTTTCCGACGGAGTCCGGCCGCCCGACGAGCCACCCGCCATTTCCAGAGCCACCCCTGAGCCACCCCCGCCCGATCCCGGTGTAACGCAGGTCACACTACTCCGACGGGTGACAATGGCGGCCATGGTCGCGGACCCCTTTCTCTGGCTGGAAGACATCGACGGCGACGACGCCCTGAACTGGGTGCGGGAGCGCAACGACACCTGCATCGCGCACTTCAGCGATACCGAGTTCGAGCGGATGAGAAGCGAGGCACTGGAGGTTCTCGACACCGACGCCCGTATCCCCTACGTCCGCCGACGCGGGGACTTCCTCTACAACTTCTGGCGGGACGCCGCCAACCCGCGAGGCTTGTGGCGGCGAACCACGCTAGACAGCTACCGATCCGCCGATCCGGACTGGGAGGTGCTGGTCGACCTCGACGAACTGGCCCGCAGCGACGGCGAGAACTGGGTGTGGGCCGGGGCGGACGTGATCGAACCCGACCACACGCTCGCGCTGATCTCGCTGTCCCGCGGCGGTTCGGATGCCGCCGTGGTGCGCGAATTCGACATGCGGACAATGTCTTTCGTACCCGACGGCTTCGCCCTACCGGAGGCCAAGTCGCGGGTCGGCTGGGAGGACCACGACACCCTGTTGGTCGGAACTGATTTCGGACCCGGCTCGCTGACCGACTCCGGCTATCCGCGGGTCGTGAAGCGCTGGAAGCGCGGCCAGCCGCTGGCCGACGCCCAGACGCTGTTCACCGGCGCGACCTCCGACGTCATCGTCGCCGCAGGGGTGGACCGAACCCCCGGCTACGAACGGACGTTCATCACCCGGGCGGTGGACTTCTTCAACGACGAGACCTACCAACTGGGCCAGGGCGTGGCGGCGGCCGGTGACGAACTGGTTCGCATCGACGCCCCGACCGATGCGAGCGTGTCGGTCCACCGGGACTGGTTGCTGATCGAACTGCGCTCAGACTGGCACACCGGACGCGCGGACTACCGGGCCGGATCGCTGCTGGCCACCGATTACGAAACCTTCCTCAACGGCGGCGTGGAATCACCCGCGGACCTCACCGTCGTGTTCGAACCGGACGACCACACCTGCCTGCACCAATACGCCTGGACCCGCGACCGGCTGGTGATGGTGACCCTCGCCGATGTGGCGAGCCGGGTCGAGATCGTCACACCGGGTTCGTGGACCCGGGAACCGGTTCCCGATTCCCCGGGTCGCTCCGCTTCCGCGCTCGGGTCTGACTCCGCCGGTCGCTCCGCTCCCGGCTTGCGGACCACCGTCATCGTCGCCACCGACGACAAGGGCGACGAGATCTTCCTCGACACCAGCGGCTTCCTCACGCCGTCGACCCTGCTGCACGGCAGTGCGGGCGGCGAACTGACACCGATCAAACAGGCACCGGCGTTCTTCGACACCACCGGGCTGAGCGTCAGCCAGCACTTCGCGACCTCCGACGACGGCACCAAGGTGCCCTACTTCGTCGTCGGCAGGGAGGGTTCGCACGAACCCGGTCCGACGCTGTTGAGCGGCTACGGCGGCTTCGAGGTCGCGCAGACTCCGGGGTACGCCGGGGTGCTGGGCCGCCTGTGGCTGTCCCGCGGCGGCACCTACGTGCTGGCCAACATCCGCGGCGGCGGCGAGTACGGCCCGGGCTGGCACACCCAGGCCCAGCGCTCGGGCAGGCACAAGGTCGCCGAGGACTTCGCCGCGGTGGCACGGGATCTCGTGGACCAGGGGATCACCACACCGGCACTCCTCGGAGCGCAGGGCGGCAGCAACGGCGGTCTGCTAATGGGCATCATGCTCACCAAGTACCCGGAGCAGTTCGGCGCCCTGGTGTGCCAAGTCCCACTGCTGGACATGAAGCGTTTCCACCTGCTCCTGGCCGGAGCGTCATGGGTGGCCGAGTACGGCAATCCCGACGATCCCGACGACTGGGCGTTCATCTCGGAGTACTCGCCCTACCAGAACATCAGCGCCGACCGACGTTATCCCCCGGTGCTGATCGCCACCTCCACCCGTGACGACCGGGTGCACCCGGGCCATGCCCGCAAGATGACCGCCGCCCTGGAGGAGGCCGGCCATCCGGTCTGGTACTACGAGAACATCGAGGGCGGCCACGCCGGCGCGGCGGACAATGCGCAAACGGCGTTCAAGTCCGCGCTGGCGTATTCGTTCCTGCACCGGATGCTGGGCGCGGACAACGTATCCGGGGGTGCTCAGCGCGCCGAGTGATGGCGCGCCAGACCGGCCAGCAGGGAGACCAGTACCCCGACGATCACCAGACCGCCGCCGGCGGTCATGGCCACGGTGAGCCACTGATGCATGCCGCTCTCCGCGGTCGCGACCATGACGTCGGCGATGGTCCGGATGTTGCCGGAGGTGTTGTCCAATGCGGTCGCCAACGGTCGCTGGGCAAGTTCGATGGCGGCCCAACCCGCCGCGCCGACCAACACCGCTGACACCCCCAGGCTCACGAGTGTCTTCCCCCGGTTCCGCGCGGCCATCAGCGTCAGGAGGACCGACACGGCGCAGAGCGCCACCAGACCCCAGGCAGCCCACGGGGCCCACATCCCGATCACCCGTAGCGATCCCGGGCGCAACCCGGCCGGGGCGTTGTCGGTCAACGGAATGGGGACGGACGTCGGCACCGTGATGTTGTAGTCCCGCAGGGTCTGCGTGAACGCGACGTCGGACAGCATCGGGGCGAAGTCGATCACCCACTTGCCCTGCGCGTCGAGCGCGGAGTCCACGCCGTCGGTGAACAGCCAACGGTGCGCGAAGGCGTTGGCCTGGGCGAACTGTCCCGGAAAGGACGACCCGGCGGTGTACATCTTCGCGATCGCGCCGACCACCGCAGCGTCGGCACCCGCGCTCAATCGGCCCACCTGGGTCGTCAGCTCGATCGCCGCCGCCGATTGCAGATCCGGATTGGTCGCCGCCCGCTGAGCCAGCGCGGCATACCCCGCGCGGTCGACCAGGTTCTGCTGCACCCAGAGGGCGGGCAGGGTCACCGCGAGCAGCAGGGTGGTGACCAACCACATGAAAACCGTCGCAACCGAGCGCATACGCCTCCTAAATCCGCAACCGGCGCAGTACCCGCCGGGTTCGCCGGTGCAGCCAACGCACCGCGACGGCCGTCAGACACACCAATGACGACCCGAGCAGCAGCGCCCCGACCGCGTCGGTGAAGTAGTGGTAGGTGACGGCCTGACCGATGATCCCCAGCACGGCGAATACCGCCGCCGCCCAGATCAGCCATCGCCGCCGGCCCACCGCCAGCAGCAGCATTCCCAGCACCACGATCATGACGGTGGTGTGGCCGCTGGGATACGCCAGCCCCTCCTCCTTCATCCGGCCGAACAGAGGTTTGAGTGCGCGGGCGAACTCCGCCCCGAGATAGGGCACCAGCACGACCAGGGGCACCAGTGCCCATATCCGCCGGGACATCGCCACCACCAGCGCGGCGACCATCAGCGCCTGGGCGGTGTGGACATCGGTGAAGAACAGCAGCCAGCCCATCGGTCCGCCGCGGGCCTGCTGCATCCAGGCGTCCACCGGGGTCGCACCGTCGCGCACAGAGAGGCCGAGCAGAACCATCAGCGGCATCCCGACGAACGGCCAGCCCAGCAAGGCTCGCTCGGTCAGGGCGCGATCCCCTTCAGGTAGGCCGCCTGACCGAGGTGCTGGGCGCAGTCGTCGATGATGCTGACCAACCGCACGCTCGCCGTCACCGGTGGGTTCCAGTTACGGTCGACGACCCGGGCCAGTTCCTCGGTGGTGACACCGGCCACGTAGGCGAGCGTCATCCTGTGCACCGCGTGGTAATAGCCGGCCAGCAACGTCGCCGGAGCCCGAACCAGGCCCACCTCCTCGGCGGTGTGCCCGTAACCGTGGGCCTCGCGGGGCAGTGGCAGGGCGAACCGATCCACCCAGCCGCCGGTGAGCCACACCTGATCGGTGCCGGCGATATCGGCGATCTGAGCATCCTGGATGCGCGCGCTGTGCCAGATCAGCCAGGCGATGCTGTTGGCCGCCGGGGTCGGCCGATAGGTGGACACCTCGTCCGTGAGACCGTCGGTTAGGTCGTCGACGTGCTCGATGATCCGGGTGAAGGAATCTCGGAGAATCTCCCTCGCGGATGGTGCGTCAGCCATGTCGGCGACGCTACGCCGAGGGTCCGACGAGACGCCGACGAGACACCGCCAAGGCTTGCCGATGACCCGGCAGAATGGCTGTTCTCACCGATTGTGCGGATCCGTCGCGGACACGCCGCGCCTGTGGAGAAATCGGCACACTCGACGTGACGGGCCAGCCGTGCGATGGCACGTTGGGCCACCATGCAGCAGGAGTGGCCTTTCCGTGGGGCGGAAGCCATCGCGGCACACCGAGTCACGGCCTACCAGCTTCGACGGTTCTACACGCCCGTCTACCCGGGTGTCTACGCACCGCGGGGCGGTGAACTGACGGCCCGCCAACGTGCCCGTGCTGCCTGGCTGTGGTCCCGGCGAACCGGTGTCGTAGCGGGACTCTCGGCGGCGGCGATGCTCGGTGCGAAGTGGATCGAGCCGGGAATTCCCGCCGATCTCGTCCACGGCAATCGCAGGGCGCCGCCGATGTTGACCGTCCATTCCGACGTGTTACTGCCCGAAGAGACCACGCGGATCGCCGGTATGGCGGTGACCACGGCGGCCCGGACCGGCTTCGACATCGGTCGACGCCTACCCGTCACCGCGGCGGTCCAGCGACTCGATGCCCTCATGAATGCGACGCGTCTCAGGACTTCCCAGATACAGGCAATCGGCAAGCACCACAGAGGCGTCCGCGGACTGACCCGCCTCCAGGCGACGATCGCTCTCGTCGACGGCGGGGCCGAGTCCCCCTACGAATCACTCACCCGACTGATCCTCATACGGGCCGGCCTGCCCAAGCCCGAGACGCAGATTCATGTGGTCGACGAATGGGGTCACACCGTCGCCTACCTCGACATGGGCTGGCGGGACCGCCGGGTCGCCGTTGAATACGACGGCGCCCAGCACTGGACTGATCCCCGGCAGCGCCGCCGGGATATCGAGCGCCTGGCCAACGTGGAAGCGTTGGGCTGGAGGGTCATTCGGATCAGCAGCGATATGTTGCGGACGCCGGCCGTGATCGTGGCGAAGGTTCGCGCTGCCCTCTCGTCACGCTGAGTGTGCGGATTCATACATCGGGACGGCGTGTCGCGCACGAAACCGCACACCCGGCCGGGGATGTGGGGGCAGGGGATCCAGGGGCCGTACCAGGGGCGGAAACGAAAAATGCCCGGGCCGCCAGGCCCGGGCACTTTTCGTTGGGGGACTTAGAAGTCCATACCGCCCATGCCACCGGTCGGGTCGGCGGCCGGGGCCGCGGCCTTTTCTGGCTTGTCGGCGACGACGGCCTCGGTGGTCAGGAACAGCGCCGCGATGGACGCCGCGTTCTGCAGCGCCGAACGGGTGACCTTGACCGGGTCGGCGACGCCCGCCTTCAGCAGGTCCTCGTACTCGTTGGTGGCGGCGTTCAGGCCAACACCGGACGGCGAGTTGCGGACCTTCTCGGCGACCACGCCGGGCTCCAGACCCGCGTTGAAGGCGATCTGCTTCAACGGAGCCTCGAGCGCGACCTTGACGATGTTGGCACCAGTGGCCTCGTCGCCGGACAGGTTCAGGTCGTCGAGCGCCGGGGCGGCCTGCAGCAGGGCCACGCCGCCACCGGCGACGATGCCCTCCTCCACGGCGGCCTTGGCGTTGCGCACCGCGTCCTCGATGCGGTGCTTGCGCTCCTTGAGTTCCACCTCGGTGGCGGCGCCGGCCTTGATCACCGCAACACCGCCGGCCAGCTTGGCCAGACGCTCCTGCAGCTTCTCACGGTCGTAGTCGGAGTCGCTGTTCTCGATCTCCTGGCGGATCTGCGCCACCCGGCCGGCGATGGCCTCCGGATCACCGGCGCCCTCGACGATGGTGGTCTCGTCCTTGGTGACGACGACCTTGCGGGCCTGACCCAGCAGCGAGGTGTCGGCGGTCTCCAGGGACAGGCCGACCTCTTCACTGATGACCTGGCCACCGGTGAGGATCGCCATGTCCTGCAACATCGCCTTGCGGCGGTCACCGAAGCCCGGGGCCTTGACGGCGACGGACTTGAAGGTGCCGCGGATCTTGTTGACGACCAGGGTGGACAGCGCCTCGCCCTCGACGTCCTCGGCGATGATCAGCAGCGCCTTGCCGGCCTGAATGACCTTCTCCAGCAGCGGCAGCAGGTCCTTGACCGTGGAGATCTTCGAGGACACCAGCAGGATGTAGGGATCCTCCAGGACCGCTTCCATCCGCTCCGGGTCGGTGACGAAGTAACCCGAGATGTAGCCCTTGTCGAAGCGCATACCCTCGGTGAGCTCCAGCTGCAGGCCGAAGGTGTTGGACTCCTCGACGGTGATGACACCCTCGTTGCCGACCTTGTCCATGGCCTCGGCGATCAGGTCGCCGATGGACTGGTCACCGGCCGAGATACCGGCGGTGGCAGCGATCTGCTCCTTGGTCTCGACCTCCTTGGCGGACTTCAGGAGGTTCTCCGTGATCGCTTCGACGGCCTTCTCGATGCCGCGCTTGAGACCCAGCGGGTTGGCGCCGGCCGCGACGTTGCGCAGACCCTCGCGAACCAGCGCCTGGGCCAGCACCGTGGCGGTGGTGGTGCCGTCGCCGGCGACGTCGTCGGTCTTCTTGGCGACCTCCTTGACCAGCTCGGCGCCGATCTTCTCGTAGGGGTCCTCGAGCTCGATCTCCTTGGCGATGGAAACGCCGTCGTTGGTGATCGTGGGGGCGCCCCACTTCTTCTCCAGAACGACATTGCGGCCCTTCGGGCCAAGCGTGACCTTGACCGCGTCGGCGAGGCTGTTCAGGCCCCGCTCGAGGCCGCGGCGCGCCTCTTCGTCGTACGCAATAATCTTGGACATTGCGAAGTGAATCCTCCGATTGGGGTGACACACGGGACGGCCGGTTACGGGCCATCCCATTGGACGCTGTTGGCCGGACGCAGTGCCCGCGACGGACGACCGCAGCTGTCTTACCGCAGTCTCACCGTCCCGACCTAGCACTCACTGGTCGCGAGTGCCAGTGTCATTTTTAGCACTCACCCCTGCCGAGTGCAAGGAGTAAAGGTTCGCCGAACGCATAACCTGCCCGGCCGGGTGATTCCCGTCACGACAGCCGCAGTTGGTTTTGAACTGCGCCGGGGCGGCATCAAACTCAGATGGTCACCGATACGCGTCGATCCCTTTCGATGAGAGCTAAGGAGTCCCCATGTCCATCCTCAACACGGAGATCAAGCCGTTCGAAGCCACGGCATTCCGCAACGGGATGTACGTGGACGTATCCAGCGAGGATGTGCGCGGGAAGTGGTCGATCTTTTTCTTCTACCCCGCAGACTTCACCTTCGTCTGCCCGACTGAACTCGGCGACATGGCAGACCTGTACGACGAGTTCACCGCCCTGGGCGTCGAGGTTTACGCCGTCTCGACCGACACCCATCACGTCCACGCCGCCTGGCACAAGTCCTCCGACACCATCGGCAAGATCCGGTACTTCATGGTCGGCGACCCCTCCGGCGAGATCACCCGCAACTTCGACAACATGCGTGAGGGCCAGGGACTGGCCGACCGCGGCACCTTCCTCGTCGATCCCGACTGCGTCATCCAGTACCTGGAGATCACGCCGGAGGGCGTCGGCCGCAACGCCGCCGAACTGCTACGCAAGGTCAAGGCCGCGCAGTACGTCCGCAACCACCCTGGCGAGGTCTGCCCGGCGAAGTGGGAAGAGGGAGAGGAGACGCTGGCCCCCTCGATCGACCTGGTGGGCAAGATCTGACGTGCTCGACACCGGAACAACCGCCCAGCTGAGGACCCTGCTCAAGAAAGTCACCGCACCGATCGAACTGGTGGCCTCACTCGACGACAGCGCGAAGTCGGCCGAACTCGCCGAACTCCTCGGAGAGACGGCCGCCCTGTCGGACAAGGTGTCCTACCGACGCGCCGACGACGACCCCCGACGGCCGTCCTTCCGGATCCAGCGTGTCGACAGCGATGTCCAGGTTCAGTTCGCCTGCCTCCCGATGGGCCACGAGCTGAGCTCCTACGTCCTGGCCCTGCTGCAGGTGGGCGGGCATCCACCCAAGATCTCCGATGAACTGGTCCGGACCATCGCGGGCCTGGCGGGCGAGTACCGCTTCGAGGTCTACCTGTCGCTGTCCTGCCAGAACTGCCCGGACGTGGTGCAGGCGCTCAACACCATGGCCGTCATCAACCCGAGGATCCGGGTGACTGCGATCGACGGCGCCCTGTACCAAAACGAGGTCGACGACCGGCAGGTTCTCGCGGTGCCGACCGTCTACCTCAATGACGAGCCGTTCGGTTCCGGACGAATGGGCGTCGAGGAGATCGTCGCCAAACTCGACGCCGATGCCAGCACCCGCACCGCCGCTCAGATGTCCGCGAAGGACCCGTTCGACGTGCTCGTCGTCGGGGCCGGCCCGGCTGGGGCGACCGCCGCGGTCTACGCCGCACGCAAGGAGATTCGCACCGGTGTGGCAGCGGTTCGGTTCGGCGGCCAGGTGATGGACACGATGACCATCGAGAACTTCATCTCGGTGCCGCGCACCGAGGGACCCAAGCTCACCGCCGCACTCGAGCAGCACGTCCGCGACTACGACGCCGACATCATGCTCAACCAGACGGCCAGCCAGCTGCTGCCG
>JAKOYE010000018.1 GCA_029780675.1 Actinomycetes bacterium | reverse complement strand
GACGGTGGTGGCCGGACGATGACGATTCAGCAGTGGGACACCATGCTCGACGGGGTGTTTCCGTTGGACCGTAACCGGTTGACCCGGGAGTGGTTCCATTCGGGCAAGGCCACCTATGCGGTGGTGGGTCCGGGGGCCGATGAGTTCGCCGGGACGTTGGAGTTGGGGTATCAGGTCGGGTTCCCGTGGTCGTTGGGGGTGAGGATCAACTTCTCCTACACCACGCCGAACATCCTGCTCGACGATGTGAGCCTGTCGCCGCTGAGCTTCGATCCGTTGGGTTCGGTGATCACCCCGAACCTGTTCCCGGGTGTGTCGATCTCCTCGGATCTGGGTAACGGCCCGGGTATCCAGGAGGTGGCGACGTTCTCGGTGGATGTGGAGGGCCCGAACGGGTCGGTGGCGGTGGCCAACGCGCACGGCACGGTCACCGGTGCCGCCGGTGGGGTGCTGCTGCGTCCGTTCGCCCGGTTGATCTCCAAGTCCGGTGACTCGGTGACCACCTACGGCGAACCCTGGGACATGAAGTAGCTCCCACGAGATCGACGTCAGGGTCGTGATCGCGGCCCCGACCACAGCCACCACGTCGATCTCGCGACCGGGTCAGGGCTCCAAGCGGGCGGCGGCGGCGGCCACACGTTCGTCGGTGGCCGTGAGCGCGATCCGGACGTGGTTCGCCCCAGCCGGGCCGTAGAAGTCGCCGGGAGCCACCAGAATCCCCCTGGCGGCCAGCCAGGCCACGGTGTCCCGGCCCGGCTCGCCGCGGGTGGCCCACAGGTACAGCCCGCCCTCGGAGTGTTCGATGCGGAAGCCCGCGGCGGTGAACGCAGTCCGCAGCACCTCCCGACGCCGGGCGTAACGGGCGCGCTGGGCGGCCTCGTGGTCGTCGTCGTCGAGTGCGGCCACCATCGCCGCCTGCACCGGATTCGGCACGATCATCCCCGCGTGCTTGCGCACCGCCAGCAACTCGGCGACCAACTCGGCGTCCCCGGCCACGAAACCGGCCCGGTATCCGGCCAGCGACGAGCTCTTGGACAGTGAGTGCACCGCCAGCAGTCCGGTATGGTCGCCGTCGCTCACCGACGGATGCAGGATCGACAGCGGACGCTCGTCCCAGCCCAGGCCCAGGTAGCACTCGTCGGAGGCCACCACCACGCCCCGCTCCCGTGCCCACTCGACGACCTTGCGCAGGTGGTCGACGCCGAGCACTCGGCCGGCGGGGTTGCTCGGGGAGTTCAGGTACAGCAGTGCGGGTGCCTGCGGCCCCAATTGGGTCAACGAGTCCGCGGCGATCACCGCCGCCCCAGCCAACCGCGCACCCACCTCGTAGGTGGGGTACGCCAGTTCGGGGATGACGACCGTGTCCTGCGGCCCCAGCCCCAGCAGGGTGGGCAGCCAGGCGATCAGCTCCTTGGTGCCGATCACCGGGAGCACGGCGTGCTCGGCCAGGCCGGTGACGCCGTAGCGGCGTTGCAGGGCCGCCACCACCGAGGCCCGCAACGCGGGCGTGCCGGCGGTGAACGGGTAACCGGGGGCCGCGGCAGCAGCCGCCAACGCTTCCTGGATGAGGGGCGCGACCGGGTCGACCGGTGTGCCGACCGACAGGTCGACGATGCCGTCGGGATGTGCCCGTGCGGCCGCGGTGGCCTCGGTCAGGGTGTCCCACGGAAATGTGGGCAGGCGATCGGAGACCCGCGCCGCCGGCCGGACGGTCAGTCGTCGCCCTTCGGCGGAAGGTCCTTGACCACCTGCGGGTCGTTGGCGGTCATCCCCAGTTTGGACGCGCCGCCCGGGGAACCCAACTCCGCGAAGAAGTCGGCGTTGATCTGGGTGTACTGCGACCACTGGTCCGGGACGTCGTCCTCGTAGTAGATCGCCTCCACCGGGCAGACCGGCTCGCACGCGCCGCAGTCCACGCACTCGTCGGGATGGATGAAGAGCATCCGGGAGCCCTCGTAGATGCAATCAACCGGACATTCCTCGATGCAGGCCTTGTCCTTGATGTCGACGCAGGCTTCAGTGATGACGTACGTCACGAAGGTTCTCCTCGATGTGCTCTTCAGATTGTCACCGGCAGGGTTGCAGGCGGGGCGCGGCATCAGTATCCGATGCCGGGCCCGGGATCGCCGAATCAGTGTGCCCTAAGCACTATTCGACGCGGCATTCGGCATCAGCACCCGGCAGGGCGTGTCCGGCCGACGAGCTGAGTCAAGGCCGGGACATCAGGCCGCGCGGGTGGCGTAGGTGGTGGTCCGCTGGCGGGCGGGCCGGCCGATGCCCTCGGCGATGGCCACCAGTTCGGCGACGGTCTTGGCCGAGCCGTGTTCCGAGCCCGCCATCCGGGAGATCGTCTCCTCCATCAGCGTGCCGCCCAGGTCGTTGGCGCCACCGCACAGCATCACCTGGCTGCGCTGCACCCCCAGTTTCACCCAACTGGTCTGAATTTGGGAGATCCGGCCGTGCAACATGATGCGCGCGAGCGCGTGCACCGCGCGATTGTCCCGATGGGTGGGCCCGGGTCGGGCGGCACCGGCGAGGTAGAGCGGTGAGGACTGGTGCACGAACGGCAGGGGGACGAACTCGGTGAATCCGCCGGTGCGGTCCTGGATGCCGCGCAGGACGTTGAGGTGGGCCACCCAGTGCTCCGGCCGGTCGACGTGGCCGTACATCATCGTCGAACTCGACCGGAGTCCGACTTCGTGCGCGGTGGTGACGATCTCCACCCAGAGCGATGTGGGCAGCTTTCCCTTGGTCAGCACCCAGCGAACGTCGTCGTCGAGGATCTCCGCGGCGGTGCCCGGAATGGTGTCCAGCCCCGCCTCGCGCAGACCGATCAGCCAGTCCCGCACACTCAGCCCGCTCTTGGTGGCGCCGTTGGCGATCTCCATCGGCGAGAACGCGTGCACATGTATGGAGGGCACCCGCTCCTTGACGGCACGGACCAGATCCGCATACCCGGTGACGGGCAGTTCGGGGTCGATACCGCCCTGCATGCACACCTCGGTCGCCCCGGCTACGTGCGCTTCCCAGGCCCGATCGGCAACCTCGGCCACCGAGAGCGTGAACGCGTCGGCGTCCCCCTTCCGCTGGGCGAATGCGCAGAAACGGCAGCCGGTGTAGCAGATGTTGGTGAAGTTGATGTTGCGGTTGACGACGTAGGTCACGTCATCGCCGACGGTGTCGCGGCGAATCGAGTCCGCCAGCGCCGCAACGGCTTCCAAGGCCGGGCCGTCCGCGGTGGCGAGCGCGAGGTACTCGGCGTCGGTGCACCCGCCCGGGTCCCGCTCGGCGGCCCGCAGTGCCGCCGCCACATCGGTGTCGAGCCGTTCGATCGACCGGGCGGCGATCTCCCCGGCCCGCCGACGGATGGAATCCCAGTCCCCGAAGGCACTGCCGAGATCCGACCGGGTGGCGCTGCGGCGGCCCTCGGCGTCGATGGCGACGTGCAGATCGGTGCGGCCCAGCGACTCGGTCGCCTCATCGGGCTCCTGCCACGGCCGGCCGGTCGGGTTGATATCCCGGGCGAACCCGGTGGCGGGGTCTGCCAGAGCCGCGACGTGCCCGGCCACCCGCGGGTCGATCCACGCGGATCCCGCCTGGACGTAGCGCGGCTGGGCGGTGAGCCGCTGGACGAGTTCGAACCCGGCTGACGCGGTGAGGTCCGCCAGTTCGCCGAGTGCCGGCCACGGCCGCTCCGGGTTGACGTGGTCGGGGGTCAGCGGGGACACCCCGCCCCAGTCGTCGACGCCCGCGGCCAGCAGCGCCAGGCACTCGTCCCGGGACACCAGGTTGGGCGGCGCCTGGATCCGCATGTCGGGACCGAGTACCAGCCGCGCCACCGCCACCGTGGCCAGGAAGTCGTCGATGTCCGCGTCGGGGTTTGCGGCCATGGCGGTGCGGTCCTTGGCCCGGAAGTTCTGGACGATCACCTCCTGGACGTGACCGAACTCCTTGTGCACGCGCCGGATGGCGTGCAGGGTGTCGGCCCGCTCGGCCAGGTTCTCCCCGATCCCGACCAGCAGACCGGTGGTGAAGGGGATGGACAACCGTCCGGCGTCGGCCAGGGTGCGCAGCCGCACCGCGGGGTCCTTGTCGGGGCTGCCGAAGTGAGCCAGTCCCCGGGTTTCGAAAAGCCGGCGGGAGGTGGTCTCCAGCATCATGCCTATCGACGGCGCAACCGGCTTGAGTCGGGACATCTCCGCCCAGGACATCACCCCGGGGTTGAGGTGGGGCAGCAGACCCGTCTCCTCCAGCACCCGCACCGCCGCCGCGCGGACATAGTCCAACGTCGAGTCGTAGCCTCGTTCGTCGAGCCACTGCCGGGCCTCCGGCCAGCGCGCTTCGGGGCGGTCACCAAGGGTGAACAGCGCTTCCTTGCAGCCCATCGCTGAGCCACGTCGGGCGATCTCGACGATCTCGTCCAACTCCAGGTACATCCCACGCCCGGCCGCGCGCAGCTTTCCCGGGACGGTGACGAAAGTGCAGTAGTGACAGGTGTCGCGGCAGAGTTGGGTGACCGGAATGAAGACCTTCCGGGAGTAGGTCACCGGAAGACCGCCGCCGGGTCCGAACCGGCCCGCCGAACGCAGGCCGGCGTCACGGACCCGGGCGGCGCTCGCACACAAGTCGGTCAGATCGCCCCCGCGGGCGGTCATGGCGACAGCCGCCTCGTCGACGTTGAGGGCAACCCCGTCGCGGGCCCGGCGCAGCACTCGGCGCAGCGAGGCGCCACCGGCGGCAGACATGGGCACCACACTAATACCCGGGAGCAGGCCCTTCCCTGCGGCGAGAGATCGGGTGCGCCCGGAAATTTTCTAGGGATTTTCTCAGGTTGGGCGTAGACTCGCGGAACGATTCGCCAGCAAACTTGAGGGGTTCAGCAATGAGGGTGTCCATCCGATCCCTGTTGGCTGCCGGAGTGAGCCTGACGGCGGTGAGCACCTCGATCCCGTGGGCCGCGGCGCAGTCGTCGATCACCGCTTCGGCCGCCCCCGAAATCAGGTTCAGCGCGGCGGTCTCGCCACTGCTCCCCTCAGTCCAGGCCGCGGCCGTCTCCGAATACAGCCCGGCGGACAACCCCACGCCGTATGAGGGGATCGCCGACGAGCAGGCGATCGGCGGTTTCGCGTCGGCGGGCGACTTCATCATCAACGCCTACAACGCGATCGAGCCGTGGGTGGCCTGGGGCTTTGAACTGGTGCAGTGGGGCATGAGCTTCGTACCGCTGCTGTGGTGGGTCGCCCCCGGCGTCGACCTGGCCTACTTCACCATCGAACCGGTGGTGCAGAGCCTGGTGTACAGCTTCGCCTTCCTGATCGACGGCAACTTCTCGCTGATCGGACCGACCATCCAGGCCGGGCTTCAGGAGGCCGCCTACAACTTCGTCCAGTACTCGATCTACTGGGTGGAGTCGATCGTTCCGTTCCCGCCACTGCCGCCGTGGCCGCCGTTCCCGTTCGCCGCCGCGGCGACCGCCGGACCCGCAGCGGTCACCCGCGCCGCCGCGACGGTTGCGGCCGAGACCGCGGAGACCGCCCCCGCGGCCACCGACACCGCCGATCCGGCGGACGCTCCGGCCACCGACTCCGCCGCGCCGGCCACGGAACTCAGCAACGAGGCCGAGGGCGACGCCACCGCACCGACCACGGATGTGGATGCGCAGGCCGAAGCCACTGAGGTGGACGTGGCGGCCGAACCGACCGATGTGGCGGTCGAAGCCGACGCGACCGACGTCGCGGATCAGGCAGAAGCCACCGATGTGGAGGTGGCGCCCGAGGCGACCGAACCGGTGACACCGGCGGCGCCCCGGGCCGGTAAGCGCACAGCGGTCCACGAGGCGCAGGACGCCCAGGCAGCGCCGTCGACCGGGCCCGGTGCCGGGCAGGACGAGTCCGCGGCCGGGCGCTCGGGCGGCAAGTCCGGCGCTTCGGCAGCCAGGTCCGGCCGCTAGGCCGTCGCGGCCGGCGCGAACGTCAGACGCCGCAACAGCAGTATCGGCGGCAGGGCGCCGCACACCAGCAGGATCAGGGCCGAGTAGCCCAGCAGCCCGCGTCCGCCGAACACGACATCGCGCCCGGGTCCGCCGAAGGTGAACACCACCACGGTCGCCAGCCACGTCCACAGCGGCAACGCGGCGATCCGGGCGGATACGGTGTGGTGCGTCGCCGCCCACACCAACACCGCGTTGAGAATTCCCGACAGCACCGCACTCAACGGTAGCGGGACGCCACCGATCCGGACCGGCAACAGCAGAGCACCGGCCACCGCCGAGAGCACCCCGTCGATTCCGAGCAGCGTCAGAACGACTGCGGAGAAGCGTGGACCGTCGGTTACCCGCACCGACACCGGCCGTCCACCGGCCTTACTTGCACAGCTCGTCGACCCGCGCCATCCCGGCATCGGCCTTCTTGATCAGTTCGGCCTGCGCCGGTTCGGTCGACACGGCACCACCGAGGTAGTTCAACCCGAGCACCTGGATGTCGTTGGCGAAGGCGCTGACCGCGTCGGCCAGGTCGGTCGGCGTCTTGGCGTCGAGTTGCTGAATCAGATAGTCGCCCCCGGCGAGCAGCGCCTGTCGGGAGTTGGTCGCCGCGAGCTGTTCGGGCAACGGTTCGGCACCGCCGTTGGTCTGCAGCCTGACCGCCTTGGCCACCGTGGCGAACGCCGAGCACACCCGGACCTTGCTCTCCCCCGCCAGAGCGACGGGGGCGTTGTCCGACGCCGTCTTGACCGCCCAGAGCGAGAGCAGTGTGCCGACCACCGCGATCACCAGCGCCACCGGCGCAATCCAGGCAGGCAGCCCCTTTGACGCGGCCGGACCACCGGGCAGAGGCGGGGTGTGGTCGGTCGGATTGACACCGGTGGGATCGGTCATCGAACTCTCCTTAACGGGGCGTATATCAGTCTTGGCGAACGCAGAGCACTTCATCGAGGGTGGCACTGGGCACCGGATCCCCGGGCTTCCACGCTCCGGACACCCGGTCGGCGCGGCCGAGGTCGAACATCGCCGGCCCCTCGAGCATCCAGTTGGTCAGCACGTAACGGCTCCCGTCGCGGGACCGGCGTGCCTGGCTCTCCGCGGCGCACCGGCCGGACAGCGTGGCCACGTCCTCGAAGTTGACACCGACCATCATCACGTCGGGTTCGGCTTCGAGCACTCCGATCAGCCGGCCGACCAGCGGTTCGGGGGCGAAGAAGCGCCAGCCGTCTCGCAGGTGCAGCCAGTAGCGCCCGGTGGTCAGCCGACGGATCTGCCCCAGCCAGTTGGCCGGGTCAGCGTCCGCCGCCTCGAACTCGAGGAAGGGATACAGCCCGGAGAGCACCGAGCGGTCCTGCGCGGACAGGCCCGCGTCGAGCACCACATAACGGTCGATGCGGGCGAAATCGGTGCAGGTGCGGAGGAACGAGTTCACCGTCCGCTCGGTTCTGGCCCGGTCCGGGCCGGCCACCAGGGTCACGGTGACATCCACCGGTCGACCCGCCGCCCGGGCCCGCGGGACCTGGTCGGGATATGCCAGTGCCTTCTCCATCATGACCGGGGTCATCAGGTCACGGTTGGCGGCGATCCGGGTCCGGTCGTCGTCCGGAACATCGGGGACGGCGACAAGCCTGCGCGAGATCAGAAACGCCTCCTCCTGCCTTCCGATCCAGGAGGCGCACACCGCCTGCTCGTCGAGCGCCCGCCAGGTGTGCACCGACCCGTTGACGAACAGCACGTCGTCGGGCAGTGGCAGCGAGGCGGCCTTCTCGGCGAAGAGATGACCCAGTGCGTAACGCCGGGCGATGCGGTGATGCCGCGCCAGCGAATGCAGAGCCTCGGCGCGGGTCGGCCGCATATTCCAGGCCCGCAGGTAGGCGTCCTGCACCTCCGGCCAGGGCTCATTGTTCGAGGCCATCGCTTCGGCGGCCCGGAACGAGGAGTAGTAGACCTCCTCGGCCCAACCGCCCATCTCGGCGCGGCGTTGGTCCCACTTGCGGGAGTTCTCCCAGTCGCCGTAGCAGTAGTAGCTCTGCGCCAGATAGAAGACCGAACGGGGGTCGTCGGGATTGCGCTCGACCTCTGCGAGGAGGATCTCGGCATCCCGCCGGTACTTGTCCGGGTCGAGGTTGCGACCGCCGATCCGCCGCGACAGCACCCGGAAGTCACCCCCGAGACGCTCCTCGGTGGTCGGGACGTCGCAGACCGCAAGCTCGTGCAGGACGCCCTGATAGCGCCACGGCACACCGTCGCGGAACACCTGCCGACGCCAGTAGAGGACGCCGTCGTCGATCAGCATCAGATAGGTGTCGGCCGTCATATTGCGGAACTCCGGCTGGCCCACCAGCACGTCGTCGGCGTCCATCACCCAGATGTAGTCGCAGTGCCCCTGTGCGAGGGTGATCGCCTCCGACCGGTTGTGGCCGAAGTCCCGCCACGGCCGCTCATGCAGTTCACCGGGGATCCCGAGCCGGTCCATCTCCCGCCGGATGAGGTCCTGGGTCCCATCGGTGGAGCCGGTGTCGACGATCACCCAGTAGTCGATATACGGCGCCACCGACTCGAACAGCTCGTGAATGACGTGCGACTCGTTCTTGACGATCAGGTTCAGGCAAATAGTCGGCCGGCCGTCAGCCCCCACAACCATGCCGTGGTTCTCCCTCACAGTCGGCGGCCCGAGAGCCGCGGGGACCGTCCTGAGTCCCGACCGCAGAAACTACCATCCTGCCCGGAAGCGACCTGTTCAGCGCAGGTCCAGGCCGTCCAGCAATCCGGAGAACCGGTGCGGGCCGTCCGGTGGAGCCGCAGTGCCACCGGCCAGTATGTAGTGCTCCTGGCCCAGCACCGGCAGCATGATCCGGTTGGACAGGGTGAACGCCCGCCCGGTCGGGCCGAGGGTCATCTGAGTGGCGTGCTCCCGCATCGCCGCGACCTTGGCCGGCAGGTGTTCGGGCGCATCCACCACAGCGCTGATCTGTTCGTCGGGGTACCCGAACGGAACGTCGTCCATCCGTACCCAGTCCGGTTCGGCGTCCTCGGAACTCAGTTCCGCCATCGCCTCGCGGAACGCGCTGCCGGACACCACCGTCCAGTAGAACCACGGCACCGGCCACCGCGCCGCGGCGGCGTCGAGCGCGGCCACGGTGACGTGATGGGCACGAATGTGGTCGGGGTGCCCGTACCCGCCCGCGGGGTCGTAGGTCACCACGGCGTGCGGCCGAAGCTCGGCGATCAGGTCGGCCAGCTGTGCGACCGCCTCGGGGCCCGAGTCGACGAACGTCGGACGGCGGCGGGGCGGCGTGCCGGGCATTCCGGAATCGCGCCAGCGGCCCGCACCGCCGAGGAATCTGGGCTCCGAAACCCCCAGGTGGCGCAGCGCACGGGTGAGTTCGCCGATGCGGTAGCCGCCGAGTTGGTCGGCCCCGTCCACACCGAGCTGCGACCAGCGGTCGCCGATGACCTCGCCCTCCTCCCCCAGAGTGCAGGTCACCACCGTCACCTCGGCTCCCTCGGCGACATAGCGCGCGATGGTGACGCCGTTGTTCATCGTCTCGTCGTCGGGATGTGCATGGACGAACAGCAACCGCGGTACCGCCATCGGACTCCTCCTCGTGTACGACCCTCGTGCCCCGGTAACAGCGCTATTGGGCCGTCTTCACCCAGGTGCCGGCATCGCCGACGATGCCCACCGGCACCGCTCCGGAGAGGGCCACGTTCTTCACCGTCGGCCCGGCCGCCACGATGGTGGTGTCCTGCATGATGGGCAGCACCGTCGACATCGCCCACAGCTTCGGCTCGACTGCGGCCAGGACTTCCTCGACCGGCCGGGATCCGTTCAGCGCGGCGTCGATCTGGGCCTGGATTCCCCGATCGCAGACACCGGTGAGGTTGGACGGGGCACGAACCAGCGGGGCCGCGTCCGGCGCCGCGCCCGGTCGGGTGGGGGCTGTCGGACCGGGCCGGGCCGGCGCGCCGTCCGCCGACGGAGGGGTGG
>JAKOYE010000009.1 GCA_029780675.1 Actinomycetes bacterium | reverse complement strand
GCGGGGAAACTCTTCTGCCCGGTGGGCCACCGCGGCAACCGACTTCGCGTTCGCCGAGGAACACCCCGTCTTCCACGCCACCAACGCCGCGACCGACCGCGCCCCCGTCGCACCCCACAACCCGTCACGATCAATCTCAGCGACGATATCCACGATCCGCCCATCGATCGCGTTGCGCTGCCCGGTCAACTCCGCCAACTCCTCGAACAGCGTCTCCAGACGTTCGGCGGGACTGGCCTCCACCGACTCCAAAGTCGCCGTCGCTGACATGACCCCATCATCACAGCGGGGTCCGACATTCTGGAGACCCGCGCTAGCCCTCGCGCCGGTCGATGTACTCCATGTAGCCGCGGCCGGAGATCCGCTCACCGCGCCAGGTCGACTCGTGGCGGAATCCGGTGACGAAGCCGGTGCCGAGGCCGAAGGTGAGGCTGGTGTCCAACTCCGCAGTCACGTCGAGGACGATCCCACCCTCGTCACGGACGGTGAACCGGGTGACGGCCGGGACCCGCATCGGAATTCCGTAGGGGGTCTCCTCCCGCATCTGCCGGTACTCGACGACGCGGAACTCGACCCGACCGAGGCTGCGCCCGTGGCTGTTTCGGCTCCGATACAGGGCGGTGGAGATGAACGGCCTGCCGCCGACACAGTGGTGGCTCAACAGCACCTGCTCGTCGGGACCGAGGTTGATGATCTGGTAGACGAACAGATCGAGGGGCGCCTTGAGCGCCGACGGCAGCGGGGTGGAGCGCAGCTGATACGGACTGGGACAGGCGCCGTACTCGAAGGCGCACAGCCCGCTGACCTCGTGGGTGCTTGACCCCGTCGAGAACCGCCCGCGGTACTCGGTCAACAGGCTGAGGTGCTTGTAGACCGGGTTGCGAACGAACCAGGTGACCGTGTCGCTGGTGGTCAACCGCAGGTCGGCTGTGACGTCGCCGAACCGTCCGGTCAGGTGGTAGTCGGGATAGCGGCCGGAGATGGTCAGCGCATCGCCGAACCGCACCAGCGACCCGTCGGGTTCCGAGACGAAGTCGCGGCCGACGGAGTAGTTGCCGAAGTGCGCCGGATGGGAGGCCGCCGTTCCGGCCACCACCGAGGCGTTGCGGCGGGGCTCATCGGCCAGCGCGTGATCGTTGTCGAACGCCAGCGACCCTGTCGCGCCGATCAGCGACATGGCCGAGAAGAACCGATGCGGCTCCGGCAGATCCGGGATCATCACGCCGTAGTGCGTCCAGCCAAACCTCTTGGAGTCCACGTTCGGCACCATGATCGACGCCTCGGCGAACGGCCGTCGTGAACGCTCCTCGGCGTCGTCGAAGATGCCCATGAGAGCGGTGAGGGTGCGGCGGATGCCCGACGCGGCGACCGGATGCATGACGAGATCCTGTCAGAGTGTCACCGGAACGCCTCCGACACGGGCGACCGCTCGACAGCAGTCGTAGCGTGGTGGGGTGACTGTCGCCTCGAACGAGGGCCGCCGGCCCGCCGAACCCACAGACCTGCCCACCACCCTCGGCGAATTGCGCGCTTCCGGGCACCGTGAGCGCAGCGTCAAGGATGAGATCCGGGAGAACCTGCTGGCCGCTCTCGCCAACGGCGACGAGGTCTGGCCCGGCATCTTCGGCTTCGACGACACCGTGCTTCCCCAATTGGAGCGCGCGCTGATCGCCGGACACGACATCGTGCTGCTCGGGGAGCGCGGCCAGGGCAAGACCCGTCTGCTGCGCTCACTGGCCAACCTGCTGGACGAGTGGACTCCGGTGATCGCCGGCGCCGAACTCGGCGAGCACCCCTACTCGCCGATCACCCCGGAGTCCGTTCGCCGCGCCGCCGAACTCGGCGATGCCCTCCCGGTGGCCTGGCGGCACCGCAGCGAGCGGTACACCGAGAAACTGGCCACCCCCGACACCTCGGTGGCGGACCTCGTCGGCGACGTCGACCCGATCAAGGTGGCCGAGGGCCGGACCCTGGGAGACCCGGAGACGATCGCCTACGGACTGATCCCACGGGCGCACCGTGGGATCGTCGCGGTCAACGAACTGCCCGACCTCGCCGAGCGCATCCAGGTGGCGATGCTCAACGTGATGGAGGAGCGCGACATCCAGGTGCGGGGCTACACGCTGCGATTGCCCCTGGACGTGCTGGTGGTGGCCAGCGCCAACCCCGAGGACTACACCAACCGCGGCCGGATCATCACACCGCTCAAGGACCGCTTCGGCGCCGAGATCCGCACCCACTACCCGCGTGAACTCGACGCGGAGGTCGGCGTCATCGGCCAGGAAGCCCATTTCACCGCCGAGGTGCCGCTGTACCTCGTGCAGATCATCGCCCGTTTCACCCGGTTGCTGCGGGAGTCGCACTCGGTGGACCAGCGATCCGGGGTGTCGGCGCGGTTCGCCATCGCCGCCGCCGAGACGGTGGCTGCCTCGGCACGGCACCGCGGAGCGATCCTGGGGGAGGACCAACCGGTGGCCCGGGTGGTCGACCTCGCCACGATCGTCGACGTGCTGCGCGGCAAGTTGGAATTCGAATCCGGCGAGGAGGGCCGCGAACTGGCGGTCCTGGAACACCTGTTGCGCCGCGCCACCGCGGACACCGCCCAGCGCTGTCTCGGCGGGATCGACGTCGGACCTCTGGTGACGGCGGTAGAGAACTCCGAAGTGACGACCGGCCAGCAGATTTCGGCCAAGGACGTGCTGGCAGCGCTGCCGGACGTGGCGGTGGTCGACGCCATCGCCGATCGTCTGGCCGCCCGGACGGACGGCGAGCGCGCCGCCGCCCTGGAATTGGCACTGGAGGCGCTGTACCTGGCGAAGAAGATCGACAAGAACGTCGCCGACGGCGAGACGGTGTACGGCTGATGGGTAACCGGGTTGATGTCTAGACGGGCGCACGATTCGCGCTACTCCGCCTACACCGGCGGTCCCGACCCACTGGCGCCGCCAGTGGATCTGCGCGACGCACTCGAGCGGATCGGTCAGGATGTGATGGAGGGTGCCTCCCCGCGCCGCGCGCTGCAGGAACTGCTCCGCCGCGGGACCCCGACGATGAGGGGCTCGGACCGGCTTGCCGCAGAGGTCAACCGACGCCGCCGGGAACTGTTGCAGCGCAACAATCTTGACGGGACACTACAGGAGATCAAGCGACTCCTCGATGAGGCGGTGCTGGCGGAACGCAAGGAACTGGCGCGTGCGCTCGACGATGACGCCCGGTTCGCCGAACTCCAGATCGCGTCGCTGTCACCGTCACCGGCCAAGGCGGTGCAGGAACTCGGCGAGTACAACTGGCGCAGCGCGGAGGCGCGCGAAAAGTACGACCGGATCAAGGATCTGCTCGGCCGAGAGATGCTCGATCAGCGCTTCGCCGGGATGAAGCAGGCACTGGAGAACGCCACCGACGAGGACCGCCAGGCTGTCAACGAGATGCTCGACGACCTCAACGCGCTGCTGGACAAACATGCGCGAGGCGAGGACACGCCGCAGGACTTCGAGAACTTCATGGCCAAACACGGCCGGCACTTCCCGGAGAACCCGCGTAACGTCGAAGAGCTGCTGGACTCCCTGGCCCAACGGGCCGCCGCGGCACAGCGATTCCGCAACAGCCTGAGCCCAGAGCAACGTGCCGAACTGGATGCGCTGGCCCAGCAGGCCTTCGGCTCGCCGAAGCTGATGGAGTCCCTGAGCCGGCTGGATGCGCGTCTGCGCGCCGCCCGACCGAGGGAGGACTGGGACGGATCGGCCGAGTTCTCCGGCGACAATCCACTCGGGATGGGCGCGGGAGCGCAGGCACTGGCCGACATCGCCGAACTGGAACAGCTGGCCGAGCAGCTGTCGCAGAGCTACTCCGGGGCCTCGATGGACGACGTCGATCTCGACGCTTTGGCCCGCCAACTCGGCGATCAGGCCGCCGTGGACGCCCGCGCGCTGGCCGATCTGGAGCGGGCGTTGATGAACCAGGGCTTCCTGGACCGCGGATCCGACGGTCGGTGGCGGCTGTCGCCCAAGGCCATGCGGCAGCTCGGCCAGGCAGCGCTTCGTGATGTGGTCCAACAGCTTTCGGGACGGCACGGGGAAAGGGAGACCCGCCGTGCCGGGCCGGCCGGCGAGCTCACCGGGGCGACTCGGCCGTGGGCGTTCGGCGACACCGAGCCGTGGAACGTCACCCGGACCGTCGTCAATGCGGTGCTCCGGCAGGCGGGTTCGGCCGACTCCGGCGGTCGAATCCGCATCGAGGTCGACGATGTCGAGGTGTCCGAGACCGAGACCCGCACCCAGGCGGCCGTCGCACTGCTGGTGGACACCTCGTTCTCGATGGTGATGGAGAACCGGTGGCTGCCGATGAAGCGCACCGCGCTGGCGCTGAACCACTTGGTGGGCACCCGCTTCCGGTCGGACGCACTGGAGATCATCGCCTTCGGCAGGTACGCGCGGACCATGACGGCCGCCGAACTGACCGGTCTGGAGGGTGTTTACGAACAGGGCACCAACCTGCACAACGCGCTCGCTCTGGCCGGGCGGCATCTGCGTCGCCACCCCAACGCCCAGCCCGTGGTGCTGGTGGTCACCGACGGTGAGCCCACCGCACACCTGGAGGACTACGACGGACGCCCCGCGGCGTTCTTTGACTACCCGCCCCACCCGCGCACCATCGCCCACACCGTCCGGGGCTTCGACGATCTGGCTCGGTTGGGGGCCCAGATCACGATCTTCCGACTCGGCGACGATCCCGGCCTGGCGCGGTTCATCGACCAGATGGCCCGACGGGTCGAGGGCCGGGTCGTGGTGCCCGACCTGGACGGTCTCGGGGCGGCGGTGGTGGGTGACTACCTGAGCGTCCGTCGCCGGCGCTGAACATCGGCGCCGAACCGGGGCGCGCCACACGCGTCGGTGAACGTTCTGGCAAACATCAGGGAAAGCGTCCATCCTGAGCGGAAGATGAGAATCTGCTCAACCGCGGCTGATGACACCGGGAGCTGGAGCGAACGTTCCCAGCAAACGCCCACTTCGTCCCTAGGAAGTCACAGAACGATATTCATAGTTGGCGTAAATATATTGCCCGTGGGTTTGCCCTGTGGCAAACTGACCCGTAATATCGGAAGCTGCTCTAACATTGGACGAGCACATCGACGCGCCCGCGCCTCACCCGTCGCGAGCCGCACGGAAAAGGGGAAATCAGCACATGGCATCTCAATCACGGCCGCTTCTGATGACCGGTGCGGCACTCGCCAGTGCTGCCACGCTGGTCGTGGCCACCCCGGCGATCGCGCCGAGCCTGAACCAGGCGGCAATCACGGTCGCGAACGGCGGCTATAACCTGGCGACCTTCTCCGATATCTTCACCATCCCCTCGGGTGAATGGATCTCCTCGTACTTCCAGGGCTACGGCGGCATCGTCGGGCCCAACAACCCGCTTCCGTTGGAGCCGTGGGCCTCGGGTTGCGATGGTGGATGCTTCATCGCCGGGTTGTCCGGTGTCGCCTACCTGGCACTCGACGCGCTGATCAACGGCAACGGCGAAGGTTGGGAGAACAACGAGGACTGGGGCGTCGGCGCGGTCAACTACTTCTTCGAGGGCGGAACCCCCGGCGCGGGCATCGAGTACATCCTTCAGGAGTCGATCGGCGCGGCCAACCCGGTTCTCGGTGTGCTCATCACACTTATCTTCGCCGGCCCGCAACTCGTCACCGTCATCTATGACAATGCGGTCCAGCTGCTGGCGGACGCAGCGTTGTCCCTGCCGGTGGTGGGCGATTACGTGTACGGGGCGCTCAACGCCTACCTCGGCCCGGCCAGCCTCGATCCGAATTTCCAGTTTTACACCCCCGGCCTGACCGGCATCCTGAACTACACCATCGACGTGATCACCGGCAATGCGCCGCCAAGCCCCACCCCGGATGCGGAGTCGGCGGCCACATTGGCGGCGGCTCCCGCCGCCGCGGTGGCGGCACTGAGCGGTCGTGCCGCCGCACCGGCCGTCTCGGCTGACGCCGGCACGGCCGCGGCTCCCGAGGTGTCGGCGACCAGCACGCCCGACGCGGTGGAGACCGCAACGGCGCCGAGCACACCGGCGGGTATGTCAGATTCCGCGCCAGATTCCGTGCCGGCTTCGGAGACCGAGGCTGTCGTGGACACTGAGACGGAGGCGGCCCCCGCGGTGGACAGCCCGTCGGAGGCCGTGGCTGACGCCGGAACCGAGACGTCCACGGATGCTGGGACCTCGACGGATGCCGGTACTTCGACGGACACTGGGACCTCCTCCGGCGATGCGGCTGTCGAGAACCCGCGGGAGACCGCCGCGGAGACCGCGGCCGAGACCCCGGCCGCCGACAACACGGCCAAGACCCGCAAGCGTCCGATCCGCGACGCGGTGGAGAAGGTCGGCAAGACCATCGGCTCCGCGCTCAAGGGCTCGAAGGCCGAAGCTGCCGCCGGCGCTGATGAGGCGGACAGCGCCAGCTGACTGTCGAACACGACATCGGCCCCCTTCCGAGAGGAAGGGGGCCTTTGTTCGTGGGGGCGTGCCAGATCAGCCCGCGTCGCGGGCGGTGCCCGATCAGCCCGCGTCGCGGGCGGTCCGCTTACGTCGCTTGACCCCGACCGCGCCCAGCAGCGAGAACCCCTTGATCCGCACCTTCGGGGCCCCGGGAGCGCCGCTGCCGTCGACCGAACGGTCGAAGCCACCCATCACCCCGTGCCCGTCGATCTGCACGTTGACCTCGGGCGGCAACAGGATGGTCTGCCCGCCGAAGATCGAATAGGCGTGGATCTCCACCTCCGAGGCGGTGAAGTCGGCATACCGCAGATCGACCACACCGCCGCCGAACAGGGTGAAGGTGGTCATACGGCCGGGAACATTCCAGCGGCCGCGGCGCTCGAAGCCGCTGAGGATGGCCAACAGCATCGTGGACGGGGCCGGCCGCGACTTCCCGCGCCGGTACTCCATCGCCTCGGGGAGGTCGTCATAGAGTTGCTCGAGTTCGTCGACGCTGTCCGCGGAGTAGGCCTTCGACAACCGGCTCTCATATTGTTCGAGCGTGAGCCGACCGTGCGAGGCCGCCTCGGTCAGCAACTGGGCGACCTGAATCCGGTCGTCGGCCGAGGCGCGCTCCGCCCCGCTCTGGTCCCCGGCCGATGTGCTGCCCATAGTGACCCGAGCCTACGACTCGTCAGCGGCGGTGCGGAAGGCGGTTCATCGAACCGTCATATCGTCGGTTCCGCCCACCGTGGCGGCCGTTTCTCCAGGAACGCCAGCATGCCCTCACGTGCCTCGTCGGAGACGAACAGTCGGGCGGACTCCTCGGCCAGCCGCTGCGCGTCCCGGTCGAACCCCGCCAGCACCCCGGCGGTGGTGAGCGCCTTGGAGGCGGCCAGCCCCTGAGGCGAGGCCTTGCCCAACTCCGCGACCAGGTCGTCCACCGCGCCGCTGACGTCGTCGACCGCCACGGTGACCAGGCCGATCTCGGCGGCGCGGTCGGCGGTGAAGGTCTCCCCGGTGACGAAGTAACGGGCGGCGGCGCGCGGGGCCAGCTTGGGCAACAGGGTGAGCGAGATGATCGCTGGCGCCACGCCGATCCGCGCCTCGGTCAGGGCGAAGGTGCAGCGCGGGCCGGCGACGGCGACATCGCAGGCGCCCACCAGGCCGAGGCCACCGGCGCGGACATGTCCGTCGACGGCGGCGATCACCGGGACCCGGCACTCCACGATGGAACGCAGCGTCGCAGCCAACTCCACGGCCCGTGCCGCCGCGGCGTCATACGGGTCCGCGGAGGATGAACTCGACGGCTCGGTCAGGTCGGCCCCGGCACAGAAAGTGTTGCCGGTGTGGCCCAGCACCACGGCCCGGACCGCGGGATCGGCCTCCGCGCGGCGCAGACCGTCACGCAACTGGGCCACCAGCGCCGACGACAGCGCGTTGCGGTTGTGCGGTGAGTCCAGTGTCAGCCGGGCGGCTGCGCCGTCGACGGTGTAGCGGACGAGCGGGGAGGACATCAGTAGGACCTCGGCAATCCCAGCGAATTCTGGGAGATGAAGTTGAGCACCATCTCCCGACTGACCGGCGCGATCCGGGACAGCCGTGATGCGGTGAGCATGGCAGCAACGCCGTACTCCTGGCTCAGGCCGTTGCCGCCGTGGGACTGAACGGCCTGGTCGACCGCGCGGGTGGACGCCTCGCCCGCGGCGTACTTGGCCATGTTCGCCGCCTCGGCCGCGCCCATGTCATCGCCGGCGTCATAAAGGGTGGCGGCCTTCTGCATCATCAGCTTCGCGAGTTCGAGTTCGATGTGGTTCTGCGCCAGTGGGTGGGCGATGCCCTGGTGGGCGCCGATCGGGGTCTTCCACACCTGCCTTGTCTTGACGTATTCGCATGCCTTGGTCAGCGCCAGCCGGCCCATGCCGACCGCGCTGGCGGCACCCATGATGCGCTCGGGGTTGAGCCCGGCGAACAACTGCGCGATGGCGGCGTCCTCCTGGCCGACCAGGGCATCGGCGGGCAGTCGGACCTCGTCGAAGAAGACCTGGAACTGGCTCTCCGGCATCACCAATTCCATCGGGATTTTGGTGAAGGACAGCCCGGCCGCGTCGGTGGGCACGATGAACAGAGCGGGGCGCAGATTGCCGGTCCTCAACTCTTCGGTGCGGGCGACGACCAGGATGGCCTGCGCCTGATCGACCCCGGAGATCCAGACCTTCTGCCCGGACAGAATCCAGTCGTCGCCATCCCGGCGGGCGGTGGTGGTGATGCGGTGCGAGTTGGACCCGGCGTCGGGTTCGGTGATCGCGAACGCCATGGTGATCGAACCGTCGGCGATCCCGGGCACCCAGCGCTGCTTCTGCTCCGGGGTGCCGAACTTGGCGATGATCGTGCCGTTGATGGCGGGGGAGACCACCATCATCAGCAGCGGGCAACCGCCGGCGGCCAATTCCTCCATCACCAGCGACAGCTCATACATGCCGGCCCCACCACCGCCGTACTCCTCCGGCAGGTTCACCCCGATGAAGCCGAGATCACCTGCCTCCCGCCACAATTCGTCGGTGTGGCCGCCCGAGCGCGCCTTCGCCAGGAAGTACTCCGAACCGTAGTTCGCCGCCAGTGCCGCGACGGACTTGCGGAGTGCTTGCCGTTCGGCGCTCTCGATGAAACTGGTGTCGGTCACCGCTGTTCTCCTTCTGCAGATTCCTCTGCGCTTCTCTCACCAGACTCGACGCGGGGACCAGACTCCACGCGGGCCAGTACCGCACCCACCTCGACCTGCTGGCCGACGGTGACGTTGAGTTCGGCGATGACACCGTCGGCGGGTGCGACGATGGTGTGCTCCATCTTCATCGCCTCCAACCACACCAGCGGCTGGCCGGCGCTGACTCGCTCGCCCAAGCCTGCGCCGAGGCGGATCACCGCGCCCGGCATCGGCGCCAGCAGCGATCCCTGCGCGGCCACGGAACCGGGTTCGGGGAAACGTGGTACGGCCCGGAAGGTGATGGGGCCCAACGGGGAATCGACTTCCACCCGTTCACCCCCCCGTTCGCTGTACCGCGCCACCCCGAACGCGGCGGCGACGCCGGCGTCGGCGAGCACCACCCGTGCCGGGTCGGCCGACAGCAGCGTCACGCCGGGATCGTCGGGCAACAGCAGCCTGCCGCGGGAAAAGCGGTAAGCCACCCGGTGCTCGGTGCCGTCGGCGTCCTCGAACACCGTGGACTGGTAGCCCGCCGGCAGGTTGCGCCAACCGCTGGGCAGACCAGCCAGCACCCGCGCGCCGGCCCGGTTATGCGCTGCGCCGGCCAGGGCGGCGGCGATCGCCGACAGCCGGACCGTGCGCTCGTCGGCGAGTGGCGCGGCCAGCGTCTCCAGTCCGTGGCTGTCGAAGAACGCGGTGTCGGTGTCGCCGGCCAGGAAGGCGGGGTGGCGTAGCACGTTGACCAGCAGGTCGCGGTTGGTGCGCAGGCCGTGCAGCTTCGTCCGGGCCAGCGTGTCGGCGAGCAGCACAGCGGCCCAGCGCCGGCTCGGAGCGTACGAGATGACCTTGGCCAGCATCGGGTCGTAGTGCACCGAGACCACCGACCCATCGACGATCCCGGAGTCCAGCCGGATACCCGACTCTCGGAGCAGCCCGAATTGTGTTGCCAGACCGGGGACCTCGAAATGGTGCACGGTGCCGGCCTGCGGCTGCCAGCCCCGGCCCGGGTCCTCCGCGTACAGCCGGGCCTCGATGGCGTGGCCCGCGGCGGCCGGCGGGTCGGCGGGGAGTGCCTCGCCGTCGGCGACGGCCAGTTGGTACTCGACCAGGTCGGTGCCGGTGGTCAGTTCGGTGACGGGATGCTCCACCTGCAGGCGGGTGTTCATCTCCAGGAAGAAGAATTCCCCGTCATCGTCGGAGAGGAACTCCACCGTCCCCGCGCCGGTGTACCCGATCGCCTCGGCGGCCTTCCGGGCGGCGGTGAACAACCGTTCCCGCATACCGGGAATCCGCTCAACCAGGGGGGAGGGGGCTTCCTCGATGACCTTCTGGTGCCGGCGCTGAATCGAGCACTCCCGTTCGCCGACCGCCCACACCGTGCCGTGCGCGTCGGCCATGATCTGTACCTCGATGTGGCGCCCCCGCGGTAGGTAACGCTCGCAGAACACCGCGCCGTCGCCGAATGCCGCGGCCGCCTCGCGGCGGGCGGCCCGCACCGCGTCCGGCAGGGCGGCGAGATCGTCGATCACCCGCATCCCTCGCCCACCACCACCGGCGGAGGCCTTGACCAGGACCGGCAGCTGCTCGGCTGTGATGGTGTCCGGATCGAGTTCGGCGAGCACCGGCACCCCGGCGGCGGCCATCATCTTCTTGGCCTCGATCTTCGAGCCCATCGCGGTGACGGCCGCCACCGGCGGCCCGACCCAGATCAGCCCCTCGTCGGTCACGGCGGCCGCGAAAGACGCGTTCTCCGAGAGGAATCCGTACCCGGGGTGGACGGCGTCTGCGCCGGCCGCGCGGGCGGCCTGCACCAGTTCCTCGATGGACAGGTAGCTGTCGATGCGGACCCGGGCGTCGGCCTCCGCGACATGCGGGGACCCGGCATCCGGGTCGGTGTAGACGGCGACCGTGCCGATGCCGAGGCGTCGGCAGGTGGCGAAGACGCGGCGGGCGATTTCGCCTCGGTTGGCGACCAGTACTCGGGTTATCACCGTGTCAGCCCCTGTTCACATCCGGAAGACGCCGAACTTCGACGTCCCCTCAATCGGGCCATTGGCGATGGCGGACAGGCATATTCCCAGCACGGTTCGGGTGTCGCGGGGGTCGATCACACCATCGTCGTACAGTCGGCCGGAGAGGAACATCGGCAGCGACTCGGCCTCGATCTGGGCCTCGACGGCGGCTCGCAGTGCGGCGTCGGCGGACTCGTCGACCGTTCCGCCGCGAGCCTCGGTGGCGGCCCGGTTGACGATCGACAGCACCCCGGCCAACTGCGCACCGCCCATCACCGCGGATTTCGCACTGGGCCAGGCGAACAGGAACCGCGGGTCATAGGCCCGGCCGCACATGCCGTAGTGGCCCGCGCCGTAGGAGGCGCCGATCAGCAGCGAGATGTGCGGCACGGTCGAGTTCGAGACGGCGTTGATCATCATCGAACCGTGCTTGATCATCCCGCCCTCCTCGTAGGCGCGGCCGACCATGTAACCGGTGGTGTTGTGCAGGAACAACAGTGGTGTGTTCGACTGGTTGGCCAGTTGGATGAACTGGGTGGCCTTCTGTGACTCCGCGCTGAACAGCACGCCGCGGGCGTTGGCCAGGATCCCGACCGGGTAGCCGTGGACGGTGGCCCATCCGGTGACCAGGGACGCCCCGTAGAGCGGTTTGAACTCGTCGAAGTCGGAGCCGTCGACCACCCGGGCGATCACCTCCCGCGGATCGAACGGGATGCGCAGGTCGGCGGGAACGATGCCGACCAACTCCTCAGGGTCGGCCACCGGTTCCGTCACCGGGCGCGGGGCCGGCCCCTTCTTGACCCAGTTCAGCCGGGCCACGATCCGGCGGCCGAGCCGGATGGCGTCCGCCTCGTCGACGGCGAAATAGTCGGCCAGACCCGATGTGCGGGCGTGCATTTCGGCGCCGCCGAGGGATTCGTCGTCGGACTCCTCCCCGGTCGCCATCTTGACCAGTGGCGGCCCGGCCAGGAACACCTTCGAGCGTTCCTTGATCATCACCACGTAGTCGCTCATGCCCGGGATGTAGGCGCCGCCGGCCGTGGAGTTGCCGAACACCAGGGCGATGGTCGGGATGCCGGCCGCCGACAGCCGGGTGAGGTCCCGGAACATCTGCCCGCCCGGGATGAAGATCTCCTTCTGGGTGGGCAGGTCCGCGCCGCCGGACTCCACCAGCGAGATCACCGGCAGCCGGTTCTCCAGCGCAATCTGGTTGGCGCGCAGCACTTTCTTCAGCGTCCACGGGTTGGAGGTGCCGCCCTTGACGGTGGGGTCGTGCGCGACGAGCATGCACTCGACGCCTTCGACGACACCGATGCCGACCACCACGCTGGCCCCCACCTGGAAGGGGCTGCCGTACGCGGCCAGTGGGCACAATTCGAGGAACGGCGAATCCTCGTCGACGAGCAGTTCGATCCGCTCCCGGGCGGTCAGCTTCCCCCGGGCGTGATGCCGCTCAACGTATTTCGGCCCACCGCCGCCCAGTGCCTTGGCCAGTTCGGCGTCGAGTTCGGCGAGTTTGACCGCCGTCGCCTCGGCGGCCTCCCGGTAGCCGGCGGACGACGGGTCGACCGCGGTGCGCAGAACGGTCACGCGGTGTACCCCAGGGTCTTCGCGGCCAGTCCGGTCATGATCTCCGAGGTACCGCCGCCGATACCGAGGATGCGCATGTCGCGGTACTGCCGTTCGACCTCGCACTCGGTCATGTAGCCCATCCCGCCGAACAACTGGACAGCCTGGTTGACCACCCATTCACCGGCCTCCACCGCGGTGTTCTTGGCGAAACACACCTCGGTGATCAGGTTGGTGTCCCCGGCCACGTAACGCTCGACGACGGTGCGCGAGTAAACCCGGGCGACGTCGATGCGTCGCGCCATCTCGGCCAGGGTGTTCTGCACCGCCTGCCGCGAGATGAGCGGCCGGCCGAAGGTCTCGCGATCCCGGCACCACTGCGCGGTGAGGTCCAGACAGCGCTGCGCGCTGGAATACGCCTGAACCGCAAGGCCGATGCGCTCGGACACGAAGGCCTGGGCGATCTGGAAGAAGCCGGTGTTCTCCGCGCCGACCAGGTTCTGCACCGGTACCCGGGCGTCGGTGAAGGACAACTCGGCGGTGTCCGAGGAGCGCCATCCCATCTTGTCCAGCTTGCGGCTGACCTCGAAGCCCGGCGTGCCCTTCTCGACCACCAGCAGCGACACCCCGGCCGCACCGGGACCGCCGGTGCGCACTGCGGTGACGACGTAGTCCCCGCGGACCGCGGAGGTGATGTAGGTCTTGGACCCGTTGACCACGTAGTGGTCGCCGTCGCGTACGGCGGTGGTGCGCAGGTGGCCGACGTCGGAACCGCCGCCGGGTTCGGTGATGGCCAGCGATCCGATCAACTCGCCGCGCAGGGTGGGCGCGACGAACTTCTCGATGAGCCGCCGGTCGCCGGAGGCGGCCATGTGTGGGACGGCGATACCGCAGGTGAACAGCGAGGCGAACACCCCGCCGGGAACCCCGGCCTCATGCAGTTCCTCGCAGATGATCGCGGTGTCGGCGGCGTCCCCGCCCTCACCACCGACATCCTCGGGGAAACCCACTCCGAGCAGACCGGTCTCGGCGGCCTTGCGGCTCAGTTCGCGGGGCAGTTCCCCGACCCGCTCCCACTCCTCGACGTTCGGCAGGATCTCGCGTTCGGCGAAGGCGCGCACCGTTTTCCGCAGCTCCTGGCGCTCCGGTGTGGTCCAGATACTCATGGGGTCGGCTCCTCGAGGATGGTGACAGGTATGTCGATATGCCGGCTGCGCAGCCATTCGCCCAGCCCTTTTGCCTGCGGGTCGAAGCGGGCCTGGTAGGCCACCCCCTGCCCGAGGATTCCGTCGATGACGAAGTTGACCGCCCGCAGACGGGGGAACAGGTGCCGGGTGATCGGGAGGCCGGCGGTTTCGGGCAGCAGTTCGCGCACCGCGTCGACGGTCAGAGTGTGGGCCAGCCACCGCCACTGGTCCTCGGTGCGGACCCACAGGCCGATGTTGGCACCGCCGCCCTTGTCACCGCTGCGGGCTCCGACGATCCTGCCCAGGGGCAGCCTGCGGACCGGGCCGGCGGGCAGTGGCGGCGGCATCGTCGGCGCGTCCGCCGCGGCTCGGCCGAGGGCCTCGGCGGCCGGGGAGAGTTCGAGGGTTTCCGCGGCGGGCGGGATCGGCACCCGGGTGCCGTCGTCGTGTACTGCGGTGTGCGGCACCTCGCCAGCCGGGACGTAGCCCGCGGTGAAGACGCCGTACACCGCCGCGTCCGCCGGCGGGGCGGTGGTGTGGAAGCCGGGGTAGCTGGCCAGTGCCAGTTCGACCGCGGCCGAGGAGAATCGGCGTCCGACCTTGTTCGGGTCGGGGTCGCGTACGGTGCAGGTCAGCAGGGCGCTGGCGGTCTGTTCGGTGTTGGCGTCGGGGTGGTCGGTGCGGGCCAGGGTCCACTGCACCTCGGCGGGCGCCGCTGCCGGCTCACCCGACAGGGCGGCGCTCAACTGGCTGCGCACCAGGTCGGCCTTGGCGTCGATGTCCAGCCCGGTCAGCACGAATGTAAGCACCTGCGTCTGGAGTCGGCGGTCGAGCTGCTGCTCTACCTTGAGGGCGAGAACGTCGCCCACATCGGCATTCTCTCCGACGAGACCGTAGCGGTAGAGGTGGCTGATGAGCTGGTCTTTCTTCGTCTGGTAGATCTCGGAGGTGATGCCCGCCGACCTGAGAGCCACCAGTTCACGGGCGGCGGCACGATACTTCC
>JAKOYE010000241.1 GCA_029780675.1 Actinomycetes bacterium | reverse complement strand
TCACGCTCGGGTCCTCGGCCGATCTCCGGGTCGGGCAGGACGTCGTGGCGGTGGGCTCACCGCTCGGACTCGAGGGCACGGTGACCACGGGTATCGTCAGCGCCCTGAACCGCCCGGTTGCGGCCGGTGGCGACGCCCGCAACCAGAACACGGTCCTCGACGCGATCCAGACCGACGCGGCGATCAACCCGGGTAACTCCGGAGGCGCGCTGGTGAACATGAAGGGTGAGCTGGTGGGGGTGAACTCCGCCATCGCCACACTCGGCGGCGACTCCCCGGAGTCCAGCAGCGGCTCCATCGGACTGGGTTTCGCGATCCCGGTTGACCAGGCCAAACGTGTCGCCGACGAGCTGATCAAGACCGGCAGTGCCGCGCACGCATCGCTGGGGGTGCAGGTCAGCAACGACGTCACCGCCCAGGGCGCGAAGATCGTCGAGGTGGTGAAGGGCGGAGCGGCCGCCAACGCCGGCCTGCCCAGCGGTGTGGTGGTGACGAAGGTCGACGACAGGGTGATCGGCAGCGCCAACGCCCTGGTCGCGGCGGTTCGATCACGGGCGCCCGGCGACACGCTGACGCTGACCTACCTCGATCCGTCCGGTGCCAGCAAGACCCTGCAGGTGACGCTGGGCAAGGCCGACCAGTGATGCGCCTGATCGGCGACGATTCCGCCGTCGACGGTGGTGGCGTCGCACGGATGTCGGCTCCCGGATATACGGTGATACCCATGGAACAACCCCCGGGCTCCGCCGGACGCGCCCTGGTCGTGGTGGTCGATGACCGCCGTGCCCGTGGGGTCGAAGACGACCACAGCGGACCGCTGGTCAGCGAACTGCTCTACGAGGCGGGTTTCGTCGTCGACGGTGTCGTCGTCGTCGCCGCCGACGAGGTCGAGATCCGCAATGCGCTGAACACCGCGGTGATCGGCGGCGTCGACCTGGTGGTCTCAGTGGGCGGCACGGGAGTCAACCCGCGCGATGTCGCACCGGAGGCCACCAAGACCATCCTCGACCGCGAACTGCTCGGTATCGCCGAGGCCCTGCGGTCTTCGGGTCTTGCCGCCGGCAGCACCGACGCCGGGCTGTCCCGCGGGCTGGCGGGGATTTCCGGCAGCACACTGGTGGTCAATATCGCGGGTTCGCGCTCCGCGGTGCGCGACGGTATGGCCACTCTTGGGCCACTGGCCGCGCAGGTGATCGCGGAACTGTCCACGCTGGAACTGTGAGCGGCAGACATTTCCCATCCGACCTGCGAATATCTCCGGTGAGACCGAAATTTCCACTGGATGTGACTTCCATCACACCACGCGGGGCGTGGTGGTGACGGCGAACCGGCCCGATAAGGCCTCAGTTAACAAGATCTTCGGCCAGGAATTGCCCCAGGCCTCGACCGACGAGACCACGCCCGAGCCCGGATCAGGGCCCGATGATCGTGACTCGTGGCTGCGCGACAACGTACCGCCCCATCACATTTGAGCACGTCGTACGCTTTTTGAGGATCACTGCCGGTAACTCCGGCGTTCCCGCGGGGTTTCTCGGCGGGTCCCCGTTCGAGCGACATTCGTGACTCTGCCCTGCCGACAGTCGGCAAACGCGAGGCGTCAGCGGTCTGGCGGGCTATTCGACCGGTTCGCGTTGCCGCGCCGTTGTCGTACCGATATCTTCCTCGTTGGAATACGAGAGCAGGCGCCGGTGCCGTCATCGGGGACGGTTTGGGCGCGGGTGAACCAGCGGATGAGCGAATGGGTCACCGCCGACAAGCTAGGGAGACCATGAAGGTTATCGGTCGTGTGCTGGTTGCGGTGGTTCTCGCCGTTGCCGGGTTGGTAGCCGGTTCGCCGGTGTCGCAGGCGGCGTTGGACAACCAGATGAGTCTGGTTGACGGTGGTGGCCGGACGATGACGATTCAGCAGTGGGACACCATGCTCGACGGGGTGTTTCCGTTGGACCGTAACCGGTTGACCCGGGAGTGGTTCCATTCGGGCAAGGCCACCTATGCGGTGGTGGGTCCGGGGGCCGATGAGTTCGCC
>JAKOYE010000240.1 GCA_029780675.1 Actinomycetes bacterium | reverse complement strand
TACTACGCGCTCACGCCGGAGGGGCGGGCCCTCCTGCAGCCGCACGATAGCGCCCGGATCCGGATTATCCTGACTGCGGGGCTCGCAAGCCTCGCCGGTGGGGTTGTTGCCGTCGCGGCCTTCCTGACGGCGCCGGTCCGTGAAGTGCCGGTGCCCCCGATCGCGGGAGGCGGCGGCCTCCCGGTCCCGGAGGGGGCTCCGACAGAACTGCTCGCTGCCGGGATCGCGCTCGCGGTGATCGGGGTGATTCTCATAGCGTATGCCTGCGCCCGGCGGCGGGGGGCTTCCCCGCGGACGAGGGGGTCACGGGACCTCTATAGGTAGTTTTCGGATCCGTTCGACCGGATTCGAACGGTTTCGCCGGTATTATAGTCTTTATTGTGAGATAGAATCCCTGTGGATGCCCCGCCTTTTCCTCCGGTGCGATCCACGGGAGATAACGATGAAAAAACTGTTGATATTCTCCGGAGTATGTGTCCTCGTCCTGGCGCTCATTGCTGCAGGACTGAGCGCCGCCGGCACCACCCGTCCCGATACGCCGGACGGCGCCGGCGGTGTGGCGGCCGGAAACAACCTGTTCGCGTTCGACCTCTACCGGCACCTTGCCGCCGACCCGGCGTACGCGGGAGAGAACCTCTTCTTCTCGCCCTACAGCATCGCATCAGCCCTCGCGATCACATGCGAGGGCGCCCGCGGCACGACCGCCGACGAGATCGAATCGGTGCTGCACCTTCCAACGAACGAGACCCTCAGGCGGGAGGGGTTTGCTGACCTCAATGCCGCCCTGAACAGCGGGAGCGGCAACTGCACCCTCCGCACCGCGAACGCCCTCTGGGCAGAGAAGACCCATTCGCTCCTCCCGGACTACATTGAGACGGCCGCCCGCTGGTATGGGGCAAACGCCACAAACCTCAATTTCGCCGAGAACCCCGAGGGGTCGCGGGAGACGATCAACCGGTGGGTGGAGGAGAAGACCGAAGATCGGATCCGCGACCTCCTGCCGCCGGGTTCGATCGACCCGCTGACCCGGCTTGTGATCACGAACGCGATCTACTTCAAAGGCGCATGGGCGCAGCAGTTCGACCCCGCCAGGACGACGGAGGAGGAGTTCCGGGTTTCACCGAACGAGACGGTGGCCGTCCCGATGATGCACGGGAATGCCGTCTACCCCTACGCGGAGACCGGGACACTCCAGGTGCTTGAGATGCCGTATGCCCACGGGAACGGAACGGAA
>JAKOYE010000232.1 GCA_029780675.1 Actinomycetes bacterium | reverse complement strand
TCGTCGACCTGATGGTCTGCGGCACCGCGGCCGTGGCGGGACTCGTCGTCCTCCACGATGACGCGGACTACGACCTTGCTGCGCGCAATCTTCCGGATGTCACCACCCGTCGCATCGTGTGACGTTTCGGATTCCCTGACTGCAAGTAACTGATTACAGGGGGTTGAGCACCCGGTCCAGGAACTGCCGGGTGCGCTCGTGTTCCGGAGCCTCGATCACCGCGGCCGGCGGTCCCTGTTCGAGCACGACCCCCTGGTCGATGAAGAGCACCTGATCGGACACCTGCCGGGCGAACTGAATCTCGTGGGTGACGATCACCATTGTCCAGCCCTCGGTCGCCAGGTCGCGGATGACCGACAGCACCTCGCCGACGAGTTCGGGGTCCAGCGCCGAGGTCGGTTCATCGAACAGAACCAGCTTGGGTCGCAGCGCCAGGGCCCGGGCTATTCCGACGCGTTGCTGCTGGCCGCCGGAGAGCTGGTGCGGATATTCGTCGCACTTGTCGGCCAGTCCGACCCGCCCGAGCAGATCCAGCGCCTCGGACCGCACATCGGCGGACTGGCGGTGCTGGGCCACCACCGGACCCTCCATGACGTTCTGCAGGACCGTCTTGTGGGGAAAGAGGTTGTGCGACTGGAAGACCATCGCGCTCTGGGCCCGGTATCGGCCGATGAGATCCTTGGAAACCGGCCGGGCGAAGTCGACGTCCACCCCTGCGATGGACACCGTGCCGGCATCGGGCACGTCCAGCGCGTTGAGTGACCGCAGCAGAGTGGTCTTACCCGAACCCGAGGGGCCGATCACCGTGGTCGCCGAACCGCTGGGAACCCGGAACGACACCCCGCGCAGTACGCGGTTGTCCCCGAATGCTTTCGTGACACCCTCGGCGACAACAAGATCCGTCCGTCCGGTCATCTCGCCACATGCCTTTCCAGTCGGTGTTCGACACGGCTCTGGGCGCAGGACAGCGCCAGGCAGATCACCCAGTAGTACGCCGCGGCCGTGCCGTACAGAGCGAAGAACTCGAAGGTCGGAGCGGCGGCGATCTGTGCCGTGCGCAGAAGTTCGGTCACCATGATCGTCGACGCCAACGACGTGTCTTTGACCAGCGAGATCAACGTGTTCGACAGCGGCGGGACGGCGACCCGGGCCGCCTGGGGCAGGATGATCCGCCGAAGAGTGCCCGGATAGTTCAACCCGATCGTCTGCGCGGCTTCCCATTGCCCCCGGGGGATGGCGTTGATGGCCGAGCGGATGATCTCGGCGGCATAGCCGCCGACGTTGAGGCTGAAGGCGATCACCGCCGCCGGAAACGGGTCGATCTTCACACCCAGTTCGGGCAGCGCGAAGAACACGATGAACAGCTGGACCAGCAGCGGTGTGCCACGGATGATCGAGATGTACAGCTGGGCGCCACCCTGTAGGAGGCGGTTCGGGGACATCCGGGCCAGCGCGACCAATAGGGCGATCACCAAACCGGCTACGAAGCTGATGACCGTCAACGGGATTGTCTTCGTGATCGCGGCCTTGGCCAGCGGTACCAGGTTGTCGGCGATGAGCGCCCATGTGGACGGTTGCGCTGGATTCTGTCCGGCGGGGGAGTCGGTCGCCCCCGTCGCGTCCGCCTTGAGGTATCGCTGCGAGATGGCGGTCAGGGTGCCGTCCGCCCGGAGTTCCTCGATCGCGGTGTTCAACGGTGGCAGCAGGGCGCTGTCCTTGCGGGCGGCGAAGCCCTGCTCGCTTTTCTGCCCGGTCCGTCCCGCGATCTTCACCGTGGTGTCACCGGTCTGGGCGAGGTAGGCGTACACCGCGATGCTGTCGTTGACGACGGCGTCCACCCGGCCCTGGTTGAGCAGCGTGATGGCCTGGGCGAAGCCCTCGACGGACTCGACCCGGGCGCCCGCGTCTCGGGCCACCTGCGCCCAGTTACTGGTCATCGACTGGGCGGCGGTGCGACCC
>JAKOYE010000172.1 GCA_029780675.1 Actinomycetes bacterium | reverse complement strand
ACATCGAACAGCTGCAGCCGGTCGAAGATCTTGCCGAGCTGCGGATTCTCCCGCAGGTAGTTGTCGACCTTGGACTGGTTGAGGCTGCGCTGGGGCAGCAGCGCACCGGGCACCGCACCGAGGGCGAGCAGGAACAGCAGCACCAGCGCGGTGCCCATCGAGGTGAGCGCCCGCCAGCCGGCCCGAAGTTTTCGCAACACCCACATCAGATCGGCAACCTCACGTCGCTCACGAACGCGTCCCGAACCCAGCCCACGAACTGGTCCCACATCCCGGTCACCAGGGCGACACCCACGGCCACCAGCAGGACGCCGCCGAGTACCTGGATTGCGCGGGTGTGCCGGCGCAACCAGCCGAACGCGCCGACCGCCCAGCCCGAGCCGAGGGCGAGCAGCACGAACGGCAGTCCCAGTCCGGCGCAGTAGGCGATCACCAGGGCGACACCCCGCGCGACGCTGGCTCCGTCGGTGGCGGAGGCAACGGCGATCACCCCGGCGAGCGTCGGCCCCAGGCACGGGGTCCAGCCCAGGGCGAACACCGCCCCCAGCAGGGGCGCGCCGGCCAGTCCCGCCAGCCGCCGGGGGGCGAACCGGGCCTGACGCTGCAGGGCGGGTATCCAGCCGATGAAGACCAGGCCCATCACGATGGTGATGACCCCACCGACCCGTTGCAGCACAGTCTGATTGACGATCAGCGTGGTCGTCATCCCCAGCACCGCTACGGTTCCGAGCAGGAACACCACGGTGAACCCGGCCACGAAGAGCGCCGCGGACCCGGCCACCCGCCAGCGCCGGGCGACCGGGTCGTCGGCACCGACCACCGCGGCCAGATAGGACAGGTAGCCGGGCACCAGGGGCACCACGCACGGTGAGGCGAAGGACACCAGACCGGCCAGTGCGGCCAGTCCCAGCGCCAGCAGCAGTGGACCCGCGGCGGCGGTCTCGGTGAGTCCGGTCACCGGCTACGACCCCGGTGTCGGTTCGGCGGCCAGTCGCTGCACCAGGGGCAACAGGTCCTTGGCGAGCAGTTCACGCAGGAAGACCGCGGCCACCCGGTGCTGGCGGTCCAGCACGATGGTCGACGGGATCACCGTGGTGGGATACCGCCCGCCGAACGCGATCATGGTGCGCATGGCCGGGTCGTAGATCGAGGGATAGCTGACCTTGCGGTCGATGACGAAGTCTCGCGGGGCTTGAATGTCGTTGTCGCGCACGTCGATTCCCAGCACGGCGACACCGGAGTCCCGGGTTTCCCGGTACACCCGGTCCAGTTCGGCAACCTCGGTTCGGCACGGCCCACACCACTGGCCCCAGACGTTGATCACCACCACCTTGCCGGCGAAATCGCCCAGGGAGATGGTGCGGGATTCATCGAGCAGGTCCGGACCGGACAGCGGACCCGGCTTGCCGCGGCTTTCCGGCGGTTCGTAGGTGATCTCGGTCTTCCCGCCGGGGGCGACGAACTCGAAGGTGCCGCCCTGGGCGACCGCGTCGTCGCCGGTGGAACATCCCGACACCAGGCCGGAGATCAAGGCCGATGCCAGCAGGACCGCAACCGAAAGCCGCCTCACCGTCCGGCGAGCTCCGCGTAGCCCCAGCCGACGTAGGTGTCCCCGTCGAAGTAGAACGACGTGAGCGAGGCGAGGTTGCACAGCCGGCGGGTCGGAAAGTGATGCAGCGGTTGGTCGTTCATCGCCCGGCGCAGCGTCTCCACCGGCAGCTGATGGCTGACGCAGACGGCCTCGTGCCCGGTGGCGTTGTTCCGGGCCCGCTCGACGGCGGCCCGCATCCGCGACGCGATCTC
>JAKOYE010000169.1 GCA_029780675.1 Actinomycetes bacterium | reverse complement strand
GTACTGCTGCTGCGGGTTCTGCTGCGCAGCCTGTTGCGCGGTGGCGTAGCGCCAGTCGTACGGCTGCTGGTAGCCGGCCTGGGTATAGCCCTGCGTCGCCTGCGGATTCGGCCTGCCCCGGCCGGGCTGCTGCGACGCGGAATACCGCGGGTCGTCTGTCATGATCGCTGTTTGCTCTTTCTGTTGACGCGGCGCGAGATCGCGCCGTCCTGGGTCTCAGCTTGCCGGGTACTACTGAGAATCGACTGAGACAACACTCGCCGCGGCGGACATATTTCGGCGCGCCCCGTCGTCCTCGTCGTTTGCCAGGTCGTTTTCGCTGACGGCTGACGACGTCGAGTACGTCGACGGCACCGGCCGCCCCGGCAGCAGCACGAAGAAGGAGGTCCCGGGGGGATCCCCGCCGGGCACCGTCTCCCCGATCCGGATCATCCCGCCGTGCTTGACCACGACCTGTTTGACGATTGCCAGGCCCAGCCCGGAGCCGGGCATCGCCCGGGCGGACGTCGACCGGTAGAAGCGCTCGAAAACCAGTCCCCGCTCCTCCGGCGAGATCCCGGGGCCCTCGTCGGACACCACCAGTTCGGCGTGCGCCGAATCGACCTGCCGAAGCCGCAGACCGACGGTCCCACCCGACGGACTCCACTTGGCCGCGTTGTCCAGCAGGTTGAGCACGGCCCGGGACAGCCCGGCCGCGTCACCGTGTACCTGCCAGCCGACGATATCGACCTGGAACTGAATATCGTTGCGGCGGCGGCGCACCCGCTCGAGGCTGCGGTCGATGACCTCGGACATGTCGATGTCCTCCAGCGACGTGCCGTGGGCGTTGTCCTCGCGGGTGAGGTCGACGAGGTCGCCGACCAAGGTGGACAGTTCCTCGATCTGGCCGATGACGTCGGAGCGCAGTTCGGCCAGTTCGCTCTCCGGGATGGCCGGGGCCCCGGGGCTGCTGGACGCCATCAGCAGTTCGACATTGGTCCGCAACGACGTCAGCGGCGTCTTGAGTTCGTGGCCGGCGTCGGCCACCAGCCTGGCCTGGCGGTCCCTCGACTCGGCCAGCGCCCGCAGCATGGCGTTGAAGGCCTCGGTCAGCCGGGCGAGTTCGTCGCTGCCGAACACCGGGATCGGGCGCAGGTCATCGGTGCGGGCCACCCGTTCGGCGGCCTCGGTGAGCCGGCCGACCGGACGCAGCCCGGTCCGGGCGACCATTCCGCCGGCGAATGCGGCGATCACCACCCCGACGCCGCCCACCGCCAGCAGCACCCATTTGAGCTTGGTCATGACCGCATTGGTGGGCTGCAGACTCTTGGAGATCAGCAGCGAGCTCCCGGTGGGCAGGTGGATCGCCAGCACCCGCTGGTCCCCGACGGTGCGGCGGGACATGAACAGCTCGCCCCGGATGACCGCCTTCTCCGGCTGCCCGACGGGCAGCGACTGTCCCTGCTGGTTCGCGGTGTAGATGGAACGGCCCGGATTCACCAGCATGGCGTTGACGTCGGAATACGCGGTGCCCTCGATGGCCTTGGCCGGGTCGGCCGCCAGTGATCCGCTGGCGATCAGCAGTTGGGCGCGGCTCTGCAACTGGTTGTCGATATCGGTGTACAGCGCGGCGGAGACCACCGCATAGACGGCGACGGCCATCAGCACCACCACCATGGCCACCATCGACATCGCCAGCAGCATCACCCGCCATCGCAGCGACAGCGATGTGGCGGCTCGCTCCGGCACCCGCATCGCGCGCGCGCGCCGCTGTTTCCAGCGTGACATCAGGGCGGCGTTTCACGCAGCACATAACCCACCCCGCGCACGGTGTGGATCAGCCGCGTTTCTCCTTCAGCCTCGGTCTTGCGACGCAGGTAGCCGACGTACACCTCGAGTGCGTTACCCGAGGTGGGGAAATCGAAACCCCAGACTTCCTCCAGGATCCGGCTGCGGGTGAGCACCCGGCGCGGATTGGCCATCAGCATCTCCAGCAGCGCGAACTCGGTGCGGGTCAGGCTGATGGGACGCTTGCCGCGGTGCACCTCGCGGGTCGCCGGGTCGAGCGTGAGGTCGGCGAACGTCATCATCGCGCTCTCGGCGGACTCCTCCGGTCCGGTGCGGCGCAGCAGCGCACGCAGTCGGGCCAGGAGTTCCTCCAGCGCGAACGGCTTGGGCAGGTAGTCGTCGGCTCCGGCGTCCAGGCCGGCCACCCGCTCGGACACCGAGTCGCGCGCGGTCAGCACCAGGATCGGCAGATCGTCACCGGTGCTGCGCAACTGGCGGCACACCTCGAGCCCGTCCAGGCGCGGCATCATCACGTCGAGCACGACCGCGTCCGGCCGGTCGTTGGCGATCGCGTCGAGGGCTTCCACACCGTCCTCGGCGAGATTCACCGAATAGCCGTTGAAGGACAGGGAACGCCGGAGGGACTCACGCACGGCACGGTCGTCATCGACCACAAGGATTCGCACGGGGTCAGTTTCGACTACGCGGATAAGAAAATGCTGAAGGACGCGCCACCGGGTGCCGCAATACCGCGGCGACGTTGCTGGTTCAGCGCTTGTCGAGGTCGATCAGGCCCAGGCGGGCAGCCTTGAGCAGACGGCGCGGCACCTTGTGCTGACGTCCGCCGACCGAGACCGTCACCAGTCCGGTGGCCTCGGCCTTCCACTGCGAACGCCGACTGCGGGTGTTCGAACGCGACATCCGGCGTTTGGGCACAGCCATGGCAGAAAGCTCCTCGTGATTGCTGCCGCGCACAACGACATGGCGCTGGCAAGTTGGTCAACAGAATAGCCGCCGGTGCCGCCCATCTCCAATCCGGTGGCACCCGACGGGTAACCTACCGGTTGGTTGGCCAGGTTGAGGGAGTGCGGATGACGGCGGATCTGCCCGCGGCGCGGATCGGGAACTGCTCCGGGTTTTACGGCGACCGGATCGCCGCGATGCGGGAGATGCTCACCGGCGGCGACCTGGATTATCTGACCGGCGACTACCTGGCCGAGCTGACGATGCTGATCCTCGGCCGCGACCGGATGAAGAACCCCGACCGCGGCTACGCCAGGACGTTCCTGGTGCAACTCGAGGAGTGCCTGGGCCTGGCCCACGACAAGGGTGTGCGGATCGTGGTGAACGCCGGCGGGCTCAACCCCGCCGGGCTGGCCCAGGCGGTCCGGGCCCTGGCCGACAGACTCGGTGTGCCCACCCGGGTGGCCCACGTCGAGGGTGACGACCTGCTGCCGCGTGCCGCGGAACTGGGCTTCCCCGCCGTGCTCACCGCCAACGCCTATCTCGGCGCGTGGGGCATCGTCGACTGCCTGAACTCCGGGGCCGACATCGTGGTCACCGGCCGGGTGACCGACGCCTCGGTCATCGTCGGTCCTGCGGCCGCCCACTTCGGCTGGGCCCGCGACGACTACGACCGGTTGGCCGGCGCGGTGGCGGCCGGTCACGTCATCGAATGCGGCACCCAGACCACCGGGGGCAATTACTCCTTCTTCACCGAGGTCGCCGACCTGTCGCACCCCGGCTTCCCAATCGCCGAGGTGCACGCGGACGGATCCTCGGTGATCACCAAACACCCGGGCACCGGCGGTCAGGTCAGCGTCGGCACCGTCACCGCGCAGCTGCTCTACGAGATCACCGGCGCCCGCTACGCCAATCCCGACGTCACCGCCCGGTTCGACACGATCGACCTCGCCCCCGACGGACCCGACCGGGTCCGGGTTTCCGGTGTCCGCGGCGAGCCACCACCGCCGACGGTGAAGGTGTCGCTGAACAGCATCGGCGGCTACCGCAACTCAGCGACGTTCGTGCTGACCGGGCTGGACATCGACGCCAAGGCCGACCTGGTGCGCAGCCAGTTGAGCGCCGCCCTGTCGGGTGAGCCGGCAGCGGCGCCCGCCGAGGTGCAGTGGACCCTGGCCCGCACCGACCACCCCGACGCCGACACCGAGCAGACCGCCAGCGCCCTGCTGACCTGCACCGTGCGCGACCCGGACCCGAACAAGGTCGGACGCCGATTCTCCTCGGCCGCGGTCGAACTTGCGCTGGCCAGCTACCCCGGCTTCCACACCACCGCCCCGCCGGCGGACGCGGCGGTGTTCGGCGTGTTCACCGCGGGGTACGTCCCGGCTGGCGAGGTGCCGCACACCGCAGTACACGACGACGGCACCCGGGTGCCGATCCCGCCCGCCGCGGAAACCCTCGAACTCTCCCCGGCCGCCGAGGCCCTCGGCCGAGCCGCGGCGGACGCGCCGACGATGCCGCCGCCACTGCCCGCCGGCCCGGTCCGCAGGCTGCCCCTGGGCA
>JAKOYE010000222.1 GCA_029780675.1 Actinomycetes bacterium | reverse complement strand
CTCCTGGTCCACCGGCCGGTGGCGCCCGGCGAGAACGTGATCCGCAGGGGCGAGGATTTCGAGGCCGGGGAGGTGGTACTGGAGCGCGGCCGCGTTCTCACGCCGAGGGAGATCGGTGTCGCCGCAGCGGTCGGGGCAGACCGCGTCAGCGTGGTGATGGTGCCCCGGATCGGGATCATATCCACCGGCAACGAGGTCGTTCCCATACTCGAGACGCCGGGGCCGGGCCAGGTGCGGGACGCAAATTCCTACCTTGCGGGTGCGTTTGTGAGAGAACGGGGCTGTCATCCGGTCTATTTCGGGATAGTCCGGGACGACCGCGCGGCGTTGAAGCGGGCGGTCGCGTCAGCGCTGGAGCGGTGCGACGCTGTCCTGATCTCCGGGGGGTCGTCAAAGGATGAGAGGGACAACACCGCCGCGGTTGTTGCGGAACTCGGCGAGGTGCTGGTGCACGGGATCGCGCTTGCCCCGGGGAAACCGACCATCATAGGGACGGCGCGTAAAAAACCGGTGATCGGGCTGCCGGGGCACCCGGCCTCAACATTCGTTGTGCTCGTCGCCATCGTGGACCACCTGATTGCGGCGATGAGTCAGACCACCGTCACCCGCCGGACACTCCGGGCCAGGCTGACGCAGAACATCCCCTCAACCCGCGGGAGGGAGGACTACATCCGGGTCAGCCTCGATGACGGCAGGGCGACACCGATCTTCGGGAAGTCGGGGCTCCTAAACACCCTGGTGCAGAGCGACGGTCTTGTGCGGATCCCGGCCTCGAGCGAGGGGCTTGAGGTCGATGAAGAGGTCGAGGTGATCCTCTGGTGAGGCGATACCTCTCGGTCATATCGCTTGAAGAGGCGCGGTCGCTGGTGGAGAAGTCGTTTCAAGCCGTTCCGCGGGTTGTCCGGGTTCCTGTTGGGACGGAGGTGATAGGCCGGGTCACCGCCGAACCCATATTCGCCAGGTTCTCGGTCCCCGCGATCCACATATCGGCAATGGACGGGATAGCGGTCAGGAGCGCCGATACCGTCGGGGCCAGCGAGCAGCAGCCGGTGACCCTCCCGGACGCGGTGCCGGTCAACACGGGCAACATAGTCCCGCCAGGCTACGACGCTGT
>JAKOYE010000158.1 GCA_029780675.1 Actinomycetes bacterium | reverse complement strand
ATGGAGGCTGCCGACCGGCGCCGCTGCGGACTCGATCGGAACCCCTCAGCCCGACCAGCCCGCTCCGTACCCGCTGCTGGTCACCATCGGTGCGGCCGACGACGGCACCATCTGGCTGTTCAACCTCGAAGACCTCAACGTGGCCATCACCGGTGACCTCACCTACGCCACCGACCTGGCCCGCAACATCGCTGCCGAGATCGCCGTCAACCCGTGGTCGACCACAGTCCAGCTGGACTGCATCGGGGTCGGGCAGGAACTGGAGCCCATCCACCCTGGGCGCCTGTGCACCCACCCCGTGGCCGACGCCCCCCGCATCGCAGCCGAGCTCCTGACTGACGCCGTGGCCGTCGTCGACCGCTCCACTCGTTTGGACCTGCCGGTCAGCACCGCCCGCGCCCTGCAGGCCGATTCGGACTCGTGGGGGGCGCGGATGCTGCTCATCGACGCCGGCGTCCAGCAGTGCCCCGAACTGGATCAACTGATCGAGCTTCTGGGCCACCACGACGGCCACACCGGTACGGCGGTCGTCATCAACGGGCGCGACGACACCATCTCGGGCAGCACCGCGACGGTCACCATGCAGCTCAGCGAGGCCGGCCGCCTGCTGGTACCCAGCGTGGGTCTGGACCTCATCGCCGCCGGATTGACCAGCGACGAGGCACAAGGCTGCGCCGCCCTGCTCGCCATGGCCGGGGATAACCCCCCCGATGCGCCCACGCCCGTGGACCACAGCGCCACTCACGGTTGGCGCTCCATGGTCGACCAGGCCGGGTCGCTGCGTGTCGAACACACCCTGCCCCGTAGCGCCCAGCCCGCCGACATCGACGAACCCGCTGCCAGCGTCCTAGCCCAGGACGACCAGACCTACCTGGCCACCGGGGTCACCACAACGGAGGATCTGCAAGCCCTTGCCCCACTGGTCACCGACACCACCCGCGCCCGCCTGAAGGACGCTGACCCTGACCTCGACGCCGATGTGGCGGCCTGGTTCGACCCCGACTGCGCCCTGCCGCGGCTGTCGCTGATCGGTCCGGTGAGCGCACGCACCCGCGGGAAACCGATCGCCAGCCGCAAGCCGTACTTCACCGAGATGCTGGCCTACCTGGCGCTCAAACCCCACGGCGCGACCCCCGAGGAGCTGGCAGACACCTTCAACATCACCCCCACCAAGGCCCGCGAGTACGCCCGCACCATCCGCACCTGGCTCGGCACCAACCCGCGCACCGGCACCCTGCATCTGCCGCACGCCACCGACGCACCCTCAGCCAAGACCCG
>JAKOYE010000157.1 GCA_029780675.1 Actinomycetes bacterium | reverse complement strand
ACCCCCGACGCACGGGGTGTCGTCGTCGGGGTTGGCGTAGCCGGGGGCGGCGAGTTTGTTCAGGATCGCATCCAGCGCTGCCCGCAGCTGCGGGTCGAGCCAGCCGCGGATGCGGCTCATCCCGTCGACCCCCTGCGGGTCGAGGGTGATGCCGCGTTTGCGGGCATGCTCGCGCTCGTCGTCGAGGGTGCCGTCAGGATCCAGATAGCCCAGTAGTTGGCGGGCCACCCCCCGGGTCTGTTCGGGGGTCAACCCGCCGGCCAGGGCGGCCAACTGGGTTTCGGCGGCCTCGGCGGCGCCCGGGTCGACCTCGGCGGGCAGGTGGGCCATGAAATCGCGGATCACCGCCACATGATCGGCGCCGATCCGCCCGTCGGCCTGGGCGGCCGCGGTCGCCGCCAACTGCGGCGACAAGGTTTGCCCGGTGAGGGTGCGGCGCGGACCCAACTCGGCGGCGTCGACGATACGACGGCGGGCATCACCGGCGGCGATGCCCAACCGGTGGGTCAGCACCGCCGGCCACGACTTGGCCCCCATCTCCCGGGCCGAACCCAACGACTGCAACCGGCCGATCAGAGCGTGTTCCACGGCGGGTTGGCGGCGCCGCTGGACCTCCAGACGTTCAAGGGCCTCTAGCACCTGGGGGACCCCCATCCCCTCAACCGAAAGGGCGGCCAGCCGCTCCCACGCCGCCTCCACCTCCGCCACCGCGGCGAGCACCGCCTCACCAGCCGCGGTCCACAACTCCATGACTCGAACACTAGTTCGAACCACCGACAGAAATCGGATCACCCGACGGCCACGGCAGGCGAATCGCGAAGCATTAGTTTGCAATAGTCTGCATAATCATGCAGTCTTGCCGGATGACTTCGGTAGCCGTCGCCGGCGCCAGTGGGTACGCCGGCGGCGAAATCCTCCGGCTGTTGCTCGGCCATCCCGGCTTCGCCGACGGCCGGCTGACCATCGGCGCCCTCACCGCCGCCGCGAGCGCGGGTACGCCCCTGGCCGAGCATCATCCGCATCTGCTGCCATTGGCCGGTCGAGTTCTCGACACCACGAACGCGGAGGTCCTGCGCGGCCACGACGTCGTCTTCCTCGCGCTGCCACACGGGCACTCGGCCGAACTGGCCGAGAAACTCGGGCCGGACACCGTGGTGATCGACTGCGGAGCCGATTTCCGGCTCACCGATCCGGCCGACTGGACCCGCTTCTACGGCTCCGAGCATGCCGGCAGCTGGCCGTACGGGCTGCCGGAACTTCCCGGCGGCCGGGACCGCCTGCGCGGCGCCCGCCGAATCGCCGTTCCAGGGTGCTATCCCACCGCCGCACTACTGGCGCTCCTGCCCGCCGTCGCGTCCGGTTTGGTCGAACCCGCCGTCACCGTGGTGGCGGTCAGCGGGACCTCGGGAGCCGGCCGGGCCGCCAAGGTCGACCTGCTCGCGGCCGAGGTGATCGGCTCCGCCCGGGCCTACAACGTGGGTGGCGTGCACCGGCACACCCCGGAGATCGCCCAGGGTCTGCGCACGGTCACCGACGCTCCGGTACGGGTGTCCTTCACCCCGGTTCTCATCCCCACCGCGCGGGGAATCCTCGCGACCTGCACCGCGCCCACGACTGCGACCGCCGAGGAGATTCGGGGGGCGTACGACAAGGCCTACCGGGACGAGCCGTTCGTGTACCT
>JAKOYE010000142.1 GCA_029780675.1 Actinomycetes bacterium | reverse complement strand
CCTGGATGTAGGCAAGCCGGTAATCCAGCCCCTTCGCCCGCTCATCCTGCGCCGCGACTGCTTTCTCAAGGGAGGTGATCCGGCCGAGGACCTCCCCGCGCTCGTCATCCCAGGCCATTCTACTCCTCTGCCGCGAGGGCTGCCGCGACCATCTCCGGCAGGTTACTGAGAGCAGGGACGTCCTCGATCGTCCGCCGCCCTTCCTGGATCTGCCGGACCCAGATCTTAACGAGCCCGGACTCGGTCGTGAACATTACATACCACCCCCTGCGAGGAGCATCGACATCTCCACGATCGCGTCCTCAAGTTCCTGCGTCCTATCTCGTCGATCCGGATCCGCAGCGCGTCTCGCTGGTCCGGCGTCATGTACTTGAGATCCGTGGCCAGGTCGAGCATCAGGCCGATCTGCCGCAGGTCGGCGTCGATGGCCTCGTGCAGCAGCCGGCTGTGCGACTCGTTGACCGCGGCGATCGTCTTGAGCAGGTCCAGCACGGCCTGCCGCAGCTCGGAGGCCAGGCCTCCGTACTGCTGCGGCTTGGGGTAGCGGTCCGTCACCGGGAAGATGAGGACCGCCAGGTCCCGAGCCTTCTGGTAGATTTTCAGATTTGCAAGGTCAGAGTGTCAGGCCTCCAGATGCTCAGAATGCGCCGCGGAACCCGCTGTCGCGGTCCGTGCTCGTAGGGACGTAGCTCAGACGCACGGCCCACACCCCGACGCTGAGGCCGTAGTGCCAATTCCCGCCCCGGCCGGCAGCATAGGTGGCCGCGTCCAGTTTCCACCAGCATCCGTCGTTCCCGAACTCTGCGGACCCGCCGCTGCTCATCCCCGTTGGGAGGCAGATGTCCGGGTTCAGGGAGAGACCGTCAACAGGGGCGTCGGCGTCATACATCGCCGTGATCCTCTGCCCGCTGGTGCCGGGCGGGGTGACGATAGTTCCGGCACCGGGATACCCTGGCGCGATTGATATGTTGGTGCCGTCGGCGACGACCTGCTGGGAGACCCACTCCCAGACGTTGCCGTTCAAATCCCACACGCCATCGGCGCGGCCGTTGAGGCTCCAGGAGGTCGGGCCGCTGCCAGTCAGGCATCGGCGCTTCTCGTGGGTCGCGTCGCCGGCGAGCACCGGGTCGGTAAGGCCTTCGTACTCGATCGCGCGCGGGTCGCCGATGTCCTTGCCGTAGTCGTTGTTGCCCTTGGGATAGGACAACCCGTGGCGGTAGCGGAACGTCATCGCCCAGGCGGCCAGGCTGAACCACTCGTACGGCGTGATCATGTGGTGGCCGATGATGGTGTAGGTGTCGTCGGTGGTGATGGTCGCCGGGAGCTCCGGGTAGATCCTGACGTACTTGGTTTCACCGAACTTGCCGGACTTGATGATCCTGCGGTAGTAGATCGTGCCACCCTGGACGATCTCGACGTGCCGGCCCACCAGGTGAGTGATGTTGTCGACCAGGAACTCAGCCTTCGGGTGGTCTCCGGTCGTGTACATCGCACAGGCGGTCGGGGTGCCAGAGGCGGATTTGTTTGCGGCGCCGCCACGGTTCTCGAGGGCCGCCCGGGCGGTGTACCACGAGACGTCCGTCCAGGGGACGACGTGGGGTTTGCACGCTGCACCGACGCCGGCGCCGGGGCTGTTGGGTGTCAAGCCGCCGCGCGAGGTCGCCGTAGCCAGCGGCTGGCAGGCCTGGAACTTGTCGACCCAGAACCCACCGAGGATCAGGCCATTGAGGTTCGGCTGCGTGAAGCCGGCGGACCTGAAGAACGGGATCCAGACCTGGTGGATCTCCAGGTCGTTCGGGGTGCCAGCACCGTCCTTGATGCGGAGCACGCGGTTCGGGAGCCCTGGGACGAGGGGGTGGTTCGGGAGCGCCGATGCCGGGGTCGCTACCCACTCCGTCGCCCCTTTGAGGATCAGGCTCCCCTGCGATCCGGCGATGTCCGTCAGCGCGAAGGCGTTTTCCTGCGCCGCCGTAAACGGCCGGAACGAGATCGTCGTCGCGCTGACCGCA
>JAKOYE010000139.1 GCA_029780675.1 Actinomycetes bacterium | reverse complement strand
TGATGAGCAGGACTGCGGCCGACACGTTGCTGGGGGCGACCGTTGTGGCGGTCGGCGCCGGGTAGCCGGGCGCGGCATACCCATAGGGCTGCTGTGCCGGCCAAAGCTGTTGGCTGGCGTACGGCTGTTGGCCGGGATAAGGCTGCTGGCTCGGGTACGAGGCGCCCTGTTGCGGGTAGCTCGGCTGCTGCCCCTGGTATGCCGCCGGCGGAGGGTATGCCGCGGGCGGCGGGTAGGACTGCTGGGGGTAGGTCTGTTGCGGGTAGGTCTGTTGCGGGTACGGCTGCTGCGGGTAGGCCTGGCCTGGATAGGGCTGCTGAGGATAGGCGGCAGTGGGGTATGCCGCTCCGCCCGGCGGTGGGTAGGCCGGCGGGGGATACGCGGCGGGAGCGTCCGGGACCGCCGTCGGCAGCACAGTGGTCGCGAACTCGTCGGGGGCGGGCGGCATACCCACCGGGTCTGGTGCTGACTCCCCTGGGGGCGTGTTGCCCACGTCGCTCATCGCGTGCTCCTGTCCTCGCGGCGAGACTACCCGCTCACACGAGATCGCTCACGGTTGCTGAGCCCTGAGACAATCCCCGGACGAGAGTCGAGCGCAACGTGGCATGGGCGAGGAGGCGGCGATGAGGGCTCCGCAGGTGCAGGCGGACCCAGGGCTTCCCGCTCGGGTGACGATCTACGAGGTTGGGGCGCGCGACGGTCTGCAGAACGAGAAGTCGGTCGTCCCGGCCAGGGTCAAGGCCGAGCTCATCCGCCGTCTCGGGGCCGCGGGGCTGCCAGTCGTCGAGACCACGTCGTTCGTCAACCCGGCCTGGGTGCCGCAGTTGGCCGATGCCGCGGAGGTGCTGGAGTTGCTCGGCCCGGACGGCGTCGGGAGCAACCGCCCGGTGCTCGTGCCCAACATTCGCGGGCTGGACCGGGCCCTGGAGGCCGGTTGCCAGGCGATCGCGATCTTCGGGTCGGCCACCGAGACCTTCGCCCAGCGCAACCTCGGGCGCAGCATCGCCGAGTCGGTCGCGATGTTCGCCCCCGTGGTTGAGCGCGCTCGCGCGGAGGGCCTGTGGGTGCGGGCCTATGTCTCGATGTGTTTCGGCGACCCGTGGGAGGGCGATGTTCCGGTGGGTCAGGTCGTCGACGCCGCTCGCCGCCTGATGGACCTCGGATGCGACGAACTCAGCCTGGGGGACACCATCGGGGTGGCGACCACTGGCCAGGTGCCGGCGCTGCTCGACGGGCTCGATGCTGCCGGGATCGGCCGTGAGCGGATCGCCGTGCATTTCCACGACACGTATGGGCAGGCGTTGGCCAACACCATGGCGGCGCTGCGCGACGGTGTGACCATCGTCGACTCGTCCGCCGGTGGGCTGGGTGGCTGTCCCTATGCCAAGTCGGCGACCGGCAACCTTGCGACCGAAGACCTCGTCTGGGCCCTGCATGGTGCGGGTGTCGAGACCGGGGTCGACCTCGAAGCCCTCGTTGCAACGAGCGTCTGGCTGGCCGGACTGCTCGGGCGTCCCTCCGCGTCGCGGGTCGTCACCGCCCTCGCGGGGTCCTGACGCGCTGAGCGAGAGGCGGCAGGAGGGGTGAAATTTCCCCGTACTTCAGGCACGGAGTGAGTACCTGAAGTACCAGTTCTTCTCAGGGGGTATGGGGGTCGGCCCGCGGCCTGAACTTGAGCCTTTCAGGGCGTATGGGGGCGCCCCGCGGCAGTGCCGGGTGATCGGTCAGCCGGTGGTGGCGCCGGTGATCCGGTGCAGCATGAACAACTGCTCGGAGTCGGACTCGCCGGACACGGCATACACCCGGCCGCCGTCGATGCGCACAGGGCGGACGAGGTG
>JAKOYE010000132.1 GCA_029780675.1 Actinomycetes bacterium | reverse complement strand
AGCGCTGCCGGTCCTTCGGTGGGCGCGGCGGGGGAGCGCGGCGGGGCCCACTGCTCGGCCAGTGAGATCGCCTGCGTGAGTTCGGTGTCCACCCGGTTGGCCCGGTCGATGATCTCGGCCAGGCGGGCGGACAGCAGGTCGGCCCCAGCGTTGATCTGTGCACCCCGCCCGGGAAGGCCCGGGGTGGGAAGGATCGTGCTGGACTCGCGGTCAATATCGAGATGGGCGCGGTGGGCGTCGTCCTCCAGCCTGCGCAGGTCCGCCTTGAGGCTGTCGATCTCCTCAGCGGCGCGTTCGGCCGCGCGGGCCACCGCGCGGGCCTCCTCGGCGTGGGCTTCGAGTTCGGCGCGGGTGGCCGCCATCGACGCGTGCGCGGCCGCGGCGGCCAGACCGTCCCAGAGTGCGAACGCCGGCAGCGTCGCCAATGCGAGGGACGTCTCGGCGGCTGCGTCGGCTCGACTGGTCGCCGCGGCGGCGACATCTCGGACCGTCGCCGGATCCCACCGGTCGATATCGGCGACGGCCAGTGTCATGCCGGACCCTGGACGCCGGACAGTCCGCCGGCGTGGCCGGAGTCCATCTCGGTGAACGTCAACCCGCTGATCCGCAAAGCCTCGCTGTGCTGGTAGATGCGGAGGTTCAACCCGGTGCTCGTCTCGGCCCAGCGCTGGGCGGTGGCCGCCAGTGCCGCCTGGGAGTTGCCGACCCAGCCGGAAAGGGCGGTGTCAACGCTGGTGGCGGCGGTGTTGTGCGCGGACAGCACGCTCTGGGCGTGGGTGGCCGCCGCTGCCGCTGACGCGGCGAGCAGTCCCGGATGAACGTTCATCGTATTCGGCACCCGTGCCCTCCGCCCGGCTCCAGCAAACAAGGTGCCGCAAAATTATCAACTCCTGCCGAACCGGCAAGTCGGTCGGCCGCGACAGTCCACAACCGGCCGTCGCGTCGTGTCCGGCACCGGCGGTAGGGTCGGCGAACACCGACCGGAGACGAGGATCACCGTGCTGGAACGTATCGCCCGGCTTGCCATCGCGGCGCCGCGGAAGGTGCTCATGGTCGCGGGCCTGCTGGCTGTGTTGCTCGGCATCTTCGGGGTGCCGGTGGCCGACAAGCTCTCGCCGAGCGGCTTTCAGGATCCGACCGCCGAGTCGTCGCGGGCCGCCCGCCTGCTGACCGAGAAGTTCGGCCAGGGCGACGTTCCGCTGGTCATCGTCGTCACCGCCCCGGACCGCTATGACAGTCCCCGGACCGTCGTCGTCGTCACCGGCATCCTCGACCAGCTCAACAAGTCCGGGAAGGTGGCCGGGGTCACCTCGGCCTGGACCACCCCGCAACCGGCGAACGAGGCACTGCTGAGCGCGGACCGCAAGTCCGGCCTGATCGTCACCGGGATCGTGGGCCCCGAAAGCCAGCAGCAGGCCTACGCCAAGGAACTCACCGACGCCATCGTCGGAGACCGCAACGGCGTGCAGGTCCTGGCGGGTGGCGCGGCCATGGTGAACCTCCAGGTCACCGAACAGTCCAAACGGGATCTGCTGGTGCTGGAGGCGATCGTCGTCCCGCTGAGCTTCCTGGTGCTGATCTGGGTGTTCGGCGGGCTGTTCGCCGCCGCGCTGCCGGTCGGGGTGGGGGTGCTGGCGATCCTCGGGTCGCTGGCGGTGCTGCGCGCCGTCACCTCGTTCACCGATGTGTCGATCTTCGCCCTCAACCTCACTACCGCAATGGGTTTGGCGCTGGCCATCGACTACACGCTGCTGATGGTCAGCCGGTACCGCGACGAACTCGCCGAGGGTGCCAGCCGGGAGCAGGCCATCGTCACCACCATGCGCACCGCCGGGCGGACCGTGCTGTTCTCGGCGGTGATCGTCGCGCTGTGCATGGCGGTGCTGGTGCTGTTCCCGATGAACTTCCTGAGGTCCTTCGCCTACGCCGGGGTGGCGACCGTCGCGTTCGCCGCGGTGGCGGCGGTGATCGTCACGCCCGCGGCCATCGTGCTCATCGGTGACCGGTTGAACTCCCTGGACGTGCGGCGGGCGATCCGGCGACTGCTGGGCCGCCCGGAGCAGGCACCCAAGCCCGTCGAGCAGCAGTTCTGGTACCGGTCGACGAAATTCGTGATGCGCCGGGCGGTGCCGATCGGACTGGCGGTGGTCGCCCTGCTGGCGGTGCTGGGCGCGCCGTTCTTCGGGGTGAAGCCGGGATTCCCGGACGATCGGGTGCTGCCGAAGTCGGCCTCGGCCCACCAGGTCGGTGACATGCTGCGCGCCGATTTCGCCATCGACTCCGACTCCGAGGTGCCGATCGTCATCCCCGACTCGGCCGGACTCGACCGGGCCGAGGTTGACCGGTACGCGGCCGCGTTGTCGACAGTGCCCGAGGTGAACTCGGTGTCCGCGCCCAGTGGGACGTTCATCGGCGGCCGGTTGGCCGGGCCGCCACTGGCCGCCACCGGCGAGGCCGGCGGTGCGACGCTGCTGACCGTCGGCACCTCGCTGCCGCTGTTCTCCGATTCGTCGGAGACCCAACTCACCCGACTGCACGAGGTGTCCACCCCCGGCGGCCGGGATGTGGAGTTCGGCGGGTTGGCGCAGACCAACCGGGACAGCGTGGCGGCGATCACCTCCCGGTTGCCGCTGGTGCTGAGCCTGATGGCGGTCATCATGCTGGTGCTGCTGTTCCTGCTCACCGGCAGCGTGGTGCTACCGGTCAAGGCGCTGATCCTGAACATGCTGTCGTTGTCCGCGGCGTTCGGGGCGATGGTGTGGATCTTTCAGGACGGGCACCTGGGTGCGCTGGGCACCACGGCCACCGGGACGCTGGTGGCGAACATGCCGGTGCTGCTGTTCTGCGTGGCGTTCGGCCTGTCGATGGACTACGAGGTGTTCCTGGTCTCGAGGATCCGGGAGTTCTGGCTGGCCTCTGGAGCCGCTGGGCCGGCGACATCGGGCCGGGTTCAGACCTCCGCCGACAACGACGAGAGCGTGGCACTGGGTCTGGCGCACACCGGCCGGGTGATCACCGCCGCGGCGCTGATCATGGCGATCTCCTTCGCGGCCCTGATCGCCGCGCAGGTGGCGTTGATGCGGTTGTTCGGCACCGGGCTGACCCTGGCGATCCTGATGGACGCCACCCTGGTGCGCCTGGTTTTGGTCCCGGTGTTCATGCACGCGATGGGCAAGTGGAACTGGTGGGCGCCGGCACCGCTGGTGCGGCTGCACCGGGTGTTGGGTATTAGCGAATCGGGTGCGCCGAGGCGGAGTGTTTAGGCCCCCTCAGCCCAGATACTCCGATTCCAAGACTAGGTCCGAGATCAGCGTCTGATACTCGACGTGCGTGCGATGTTCGACGGTCTGCCAGTGCCGGCCCTGCTGCTCGCGCATGAAGGCCCGGTACTTGGGGGAGCCGGGGAAGCCGACGTTGTCGGCCACCACGATCGAGCCCGGGTGCAGCCAGTCGCGTTCGACGATGGCGCGCAGATCGGGGAGATAGGCGTTCTTGTCGTGGTCGATGAACAGGAAATCGACTGTGCCGTTGGTGAACCCGTGTTCGGCTAGCCGGTTCAGGGTGCGCCCGCCGTCGCCGATGGTGCCCACCACGCAGGTGATCCGGTCGCCGACCCCGGCGTGCGCCCAGATCCGGCGCGCGACATCGGCGTTGGCGGCGGACAACTCCACCGAGAACACCCGGGCCGACGGGGCCGCGCGGGCGATCCGCAGTGCCCCGTAACCGCAGTAGGTGCCCAGTTCGAGGGCCAGGCGCGGATCCGACCGGCGCACCGCGGCGTCGAGCAGCACCCCCTTCTCGTCACCGACGTTGACCAGGAACGACTTTTCGTAGGCATACCGGTCGATGGCGCTCAGGACGTCGTCGATATCGCCCCGGCGGGCATGTGCCTCGACGTAGTCCGCCGCGGCGGCCTCCCGGCCGTCGCCCAACTGCCCGGTGGTGTTGAACTTCCGGATGCCGGCACCGGTGCGCAGCACCGACCAGCGCAACATCGGCAGCCGCCTGCGAAGGCTCATGCGGCTACGCTACGCCGGATGGGAACACTGCCGGCGTCGCACGGGTCCCGCCGGATTCTCGCGCTCTCCTACGGGGTGCTGTGCCACCTGTGCTTCCTGCTCGGCGTCGGGACGATGATGGCCGCGATGTACTTCGGCATGAGCCGCTCGATCGGGACCGTCGCGCCGCCGTGGAACTGGATTGCCAACGCCGCGTTGCTGATCCAGTTCCCGCTCGTCCATTCGCTGCTGCTCGGTACGCGAGGCAGGGCAGTGCTGGGGCGGCTTGCGCCGGCGGGGACCGGCAGCACCCTGTCGACGACCACCTACGCGACGATCGCCGCGGTGCAGGTGTTCCTGCTGTTCGGGCTCTGGTCGCCGACCGGAACCGTGTGGTGGCAGGCCAGTGGGCCCGCGCTGGTCGGGATGAGCCTGCTGTACGCGGTGTCGTGGCTGCTGCTGGGCACGTCGATGGCCAATGCCGGGCTGGCGCTGCAGACCGGCAGCCTGGGCTGGGTCGCACTGTTCCGGGGCGTCAAACCGGTGTACCCGCCGATGCCGGTGACGGGATTGTTCCGGCTGACCCGCCAGCCGATCTACGTCTCCTTCACGCTGACGCTGTGGACCGTGCCGACCTGGACCCCCGACCAGTTGGTGCTCGCGCTGACCCTGACGGCGTAGTGCCTGGCCGTACCGTTACGCAAGGAAGCCCGCTTTCGCCGCATCTACGGGGCGGAGTTCGAGCGCTACGCCGACGCGGTCCCGTACTGGCTTCCGCTGCCCCGCAAGCGCCGGTGAGTCGATCCGGTCCGCTCATGTGTGACGGGTGACTGACGCCCTCGTGGGCCACCTGCTGTTGACGGATTCCCTCGCCGGAATCGCGGCATACTGGGGTGATGGCCAGTGAATCCGGTGCTGCCGCCCGTCCCGTCAGCACGATCGTCGGTGTGCAGGGCGTCGTGCCGCCGAACCGTTACAGCCAGGCCGAGATCACCGAGGAGTTCCTGCGGTTCCCCGCCTTCGCCGGCCACGGCGATATCGTGCGCAGTCTGCACCGCTCGGCGAAGGTCAACCATCGCCACCTCGTCCTGCCCATCGAGGCCTACCGCGATCTGCGCGATTTCGGCGAAGCCAACAACCTGTTCATCGAACACGCGGTGGAACTCGGGTGCGCGGCGGTCACCGCGGCACTCGACGAAGCCGGCCTGCGGCCCGAGGACGTCGACCTGATCATGTCGACCACGGTGACCGGGATCATGGTTCCCTCGCTGGAAGCCCGGGTGGCCGCGCGTCTGGGCTTGCGGCCCGACGTCCGGCGGGTGCCGATCTTCGGACTGGGCTGCGTGGCCGGCGCGGCCGGGGTGGCCCGACTTAACGATTACCTGCGGGGCGCACCCGATGACGTCGCGGTGCTGTTGTCGGTGGAGTTGTGTTCGCTGACCTTCCCCGCGTTGAAGGCCGAGATCCCCGGTCTGGTCGGCGGGGCACTGTTCGGCGACGGTGCGGCGGCGGTGGTGGCGGTCGGCGAGCGACGGGTCCAGCGGATGGGCCTGCGCGGGCCGCAGGTCATCGACTCCCGGAGCCACCTCTACCCGGATTCGTTGCGCACCATGGGCTGGGACGTCGGTGCGGACGGGCTGGAACTGGTCCTGTCCGCCGATGTGCCCGAGGTCGTCGGGCGCTACCTCAACGGTGACGTCACCGGCTTCCTGGCCGACCACGACCTCGCTATCGACGACATCCGGACCTGGGTCAGCCACCCCGGCGGTCCCAAGGTGATCGAGGCGATCGTCGACAGTCTCGGACTGGGAGACGACGCACTGGAACTGACCTGGCGGTCGCTGGCCGAGGTCGGCAACCTGTCGTCGTCGTCGGTGCTGCACGTGCTGCGCGACACCATCGCCAAGCGCCCGCCGTCCGGGCCGGGGGTCTTGATGGCGATGGGACCCGGGTTCTGCTCGGAACTGGTTCTGCTGCAATGGCCGTGATCTGGTACACGGCTCTCATCGGTGTCGTCGTCGTCGAACGGGTCGCAGAACTCGTTGTATCCCAACGCAACCTGAAGTGGAGCCGGGCGCAGGGCGGCTATGAGGTCGGAATCGGGCACTACCCGGCGATGGCCGTGCTGCACACCGCCTTCCTGGTCGGCTGCCTGGCTGAGGTCATCCTGCTGGACCGGCCGTTCATCCCGCTGCTCGGATGGGCCATGCTCGCGATCGTCATTGCGGCCCAAGGACTTCGGTGGTGGTGCATCACCACCCTCGGGAAGCAGTGGAACACCCGGGTGGTGGTGATCCCCGGGGCGCCGCGGGTCACCGCCGGGCCCTACCGGTATTTCACGCACCCCAACTACGTTGCCGTCGTCGCCGAAGGTATCGCGCTGCCCCTGGTGCACACCGCCTGGATCACCGCGCTGGTGTTCACCGTCCTCAACGCCGTTCTGCTGACCACCCGGATCCGGGTGGAGAACGACGCCCTGGCGAGGCTGTCGTGATCGACCTGATCGTCGCCGGCGGCGGCCCGGCCGGTCTGGCCACCGCGGCGCACGCGGCCCGCGCGGGGTTGGAGGTGATGGTCCTCGACCGTCGGCGCGGCCCCATCGACAAGGCCTGCGGCGAGGGTCTGATGCCGCACACGCTGCGCCACCTCGAGGCCCTCGGGGTGACCGTGCACGGTAAGGCGTTCGCCGGTATCACCTACACCGACGGCCGTCGCACCGCCCGCGCCGAGTTCCGCACCGGCTCGGGGATGGGGGTGCGGCGCACCGAACTGCACACCGCGCTCACCGAGGCCGCGCAGAACGCCGGGGCGACGATCGTCCGCGCCGAGGTCGGCCCGATCAGCCAGGACGCAGCCTCGGTCCGGTGCGGCGACCTGCGGGCGCGCTACCTGGCCGCCGCGGACGGTCTGCACTCGCCGATCCGGCGTTCCCTGGGGCTCGACCGGCCGTCCCGCGGCCGTCGGCGGTGGGGGATTCGGCGGCATTACCAGGTGGCGCCGTGGACCGACACCGTCGAGGTGCACTGGGCTTCGGGGCGTGGGGGAGTCGGGGGAGCGGAGGCGTACGTCACCCCGGTTGGCGACGGCTGCGTCGGGGTGGCGGTCCTGACCTCCGAGCAGGGCCGGTTCGACGATCAGCTCGCGCGGTTCCCGGCGCTGGGCAGCCGACTGGCCGGGGAGTCGCACGGCTCGGACCGGGCGGCCGGGCCGCTGCGCCAGCGGGTGGCCGGCCGGGCGCTGGGGCGGGTGATGCTGGTCGGTGACGCCGCCGGTTACGTCGACGCACTGACCGGGGAGGGGCTGGGGATCGCGTTCGGGGCCGCCGAACTGGTGGTCGGCTGCGTGCTGGCCGACACAGCAGAGCGCTATGACCGGCAGTGGCGGCGGATGTCGCGCCGGTACCGGGTGCTGACCGCGGGTCTCCTGCACGCCAGCGGGGTGCCGGCCGTCCGGTCGTTGATCGTGCCCGCGGCCGCCGCGCTACCAGGGGTTTTCGCTGGAATCGTGAGCCAACTCGCCTACTAGGGCAGGCTTAGGGTCATGACCGTGGACAGTAGCGACGGGAGCCTGGAGTCGGTGCTGGCTGAGGCCCCGGCACTGATGGCCGCTCGCGCCGAGGGCCTCGCCGAGATGGACGTTTTCGCCGACTGCTCGGCCGACCAACTGGAGGGGCTGGCGGCCCGGTTGCAGCCGGTGCACGCGACGCCCGGGCAGGTTCTGATGAGTCAGGGCGAACAGGCGGTCTCGTTCATCCTCATCGGTTCGGGGACCGCCAAGATCAGCCACCTCTGCGACGACGGCGATGAGATCCTCAACGAGGTGGGCGACGGGGGCATCATCGGGGAGATCGCGCTACTGCGGGACCGGCCGCGCACCGCAACGGTCACCGCGGTGGGGGAGCTCTCGGGCTATCTGGGCGATGCGAAGGCCTTCGCGGCGATGGCCGACCTGCCCGGTGTCAGCGAACGGCTGCTGCGGACCGTCCGGCAGCGACTGGCCGCTTTCATCACACCCATTGCCGTGAGGTTCGCCGACGGCACTGAACTGATGTTGCGCCCGGTGCTGCCCGGGGACACCGAACGGGCCAAGCATCCGTCAGTGGAGTTCTCCGCCGAGACCCTCTACCGCCGGTTCATGTCGACCCGGGCGCCGAGTCCCGCCTTGATGAACTATCTGTTCCAGGTGGATTACGTCGACCACTTCGTCTGGGTGCTAGTCGACGGCAACGACGGTCCGGTCATCGCCGACGCGCGGTTCGTCCGCGACATCAACGACCGCGCGTCGGCGGAGATCGCGTTCATCGTCGCCGACGGCTACCAGGGCCGCGGGATCGGCACCCTGCTGATGGACGCGTTGATCATCGCCGCACAGGTCAGCGGGGTGCACCGCTTCACCGCCCGGTTGCTCGCAGAAAACGGGCCGATGCGGCACATCCTGGAACGCTATGACACCGAGTGGGAGCGCGACGAACCCGGAGTCGTGACAACGGAATTCGACGTTCCCGGACCCGACGGGCTGCGGATCGGTGCAGACCGGGCCGAGGCGATCCGGGCCGTCACCCGGCAGGTGCTGCGGGCAGTCGGCTGACCGCGTTGGCGTAGAGCCTCAGGCGGTGATCTTCGTCTCCGCGTCGATCACCTTCGCCGCCTCGAGGATCACATCGTCCTGGCCCAGCGGCGCGTCGGCGTTGAGTTGCAGGACGACCAGCGAGCCGTCCTTCTCCGGGATCACCGCCGTTTTCTGGGCGATGTACCGGCGGGTGTTCTCGCGCTGATACGAGCCCTGGAACTGGATGGCCTCGAACCCGCCGAGGGTGCTCTTCTGGATCTCCCCGTCCTGTTCGTAGCCGGGCAGGTTCTGCAGGAGGCCCGGGGCGTACTCGAAGATCTTGGCGGCCTCGACGTTGCCGCTGAGTCGGGAGATGATCGCGGTCATGAACGGCGGGTCGGCAGGATCCTCGGCCTTCTCGTACACGATCGCGCCGTAGGCCCACTCCGGCCTTTGGTTGCCGGCCGGACGCCAGCCGGGCGGCATCGGGAACTGGAACGACGGCGGGCCGGGGTCCCCCTGTTTGATCGCGGTCTCGATGATCTTGTTCTCGGCGACGTAGTCGGCGATGGTCTTCTTCGCCGTGGCCGGGGCCGCACTGGTGGTTGTGCTCGTCGCGGCGGTGGTCTCGGTCGTCGTCGTGGCGGTGGTTTCGGTCTTGGCGCTGCACCCCGTCAGCGCCAGGCCCGCGGCCACCGCGCACACGCCCGCGAGCGCTGAGATCTTCTTCATCGCGTGGATTCTCCCTTGTCGAGGGCCGCAGACACCGACGTCGCGGGGTGCGGGCCCTCCGCAGCTTAATCCCGACGCCGACAGGTCGCGATGCGCGTCGCTATGTCTGTTGGCAGGGTCCTTGACGGCGGTAGCGTGGGGGGATGGGAAAGACTTTGGTGGCAACGGGTCTGGCGACGGCCGCGGCGGCGGTGGTCGGCGGGATCGCCAGCCGCGAGGGTGTCCGCGGCTGGTACACCGCGATTCGCAAGCCGTCGTACGTTCCGCCCAACGCGGTGTTCCCGATCGCGTGGACCACCCTGTACGCCGATATCGCCGGAACCTCGGCGGCGGCGATCAACCGATTGCGTGCCGACGGCCGCAGCGGTGAGGCCAACGCCTACATCGCCGCGTTGGGGGTCAACCTCGCGCTCAATGGTGGGTGGAGTTGGGTGTTCTTCGCGCAGCGCCGGTTGGGCCTCGCGACGGTGGCCGCAGCCGCCCTGGCCGCCAGCAGCGTCGACCTGACCCGGCGGGCAGCGGCGGCCGACCCGAAACTGGGCGCGGCCCTGGCGCCCTATCCGGCGTGGTGCACGTTCGCCACCGTGATGTCCGGCGACATCTGGCGGCTCAACCGCTGATCCGCCGTCCCGCGGTGCCGCGCGGGTACATTGACCGCGATGACGATGCGGGCGGCGGTGACACTGCTGTGTGCGGGGGTGGTGGCCGGGTGCGGATCCCCCGACGCCGGACCGACCGCCGACATCGGCCGGATCTCCGAGATCAAGGCGAGCTTCGGACCCCAGTTCAAGGTCACCGAGGTGGCCCCGACCGGGATCGACCCGCGGGTGCTGGCCGGACAGAAGCTTCCGGACGGGATGCGGTTCGACCCGCCGTCCTGTGCCCAGTTCGCCACCGGGCAACTGGTTCCACCGGGAACCGAAGGCAATATGGCGGCGGTGTCGGCCGAAGGCGAGGGCAACCGGTTCGTCGTCATTGCCGTCGAGACCAACGAGGCCGTTCCGCTCATCGAGCCCGGTCCGGACTGTCGCCGGGTCGCGTTCGCCGGCGGTGCGGCGCGCGGCACCGTGGAGATGTCCGAGGTCCCGACGATCGAGGGCACCCGCACCATCGGGGTGCACCGGGTGGTGCAGACCGTCATCGACGGCAAACCTCGCACCGGCGAGGTCTACAACTTCTCCGCCCACTTCGGCAACTACCAGGTCATCGTTTCGGCGAATCCCCTTGTGCTGCCGAACAAACCGGTCGCGCGCGTCAACGTTCAGCGGGCGCGTGACCTGCTGATCGCCGGGGTGAACGCGATCCGTAGCTGATCGGTCAGCGCACCCCGCGCACCCGGAACTGGATGCTGATCCGGGGACCGACCGGAGCGGACGTCTTGGGGACCGCGTGCTCCCAGGTGCGCTGGCACGATCCGCCCATGACGAGCAGGTCGCCGTGGTTCTGCGGCAGTCGAAGGGACTGGCCGCCACCGGCGGGCCGCATCGCGAAGACGCGAGTGGCACCCAGGCTGGCCACCGCCACCATGGTGTCGGCGGTACCACCGCGGCCGATCGTGTCGCCGTGCCAGGCGACGCTGTCGGATCCGTCTCGGTACAGGCAGAACCCCGCGGTGGTGAACGGCTCGCCGAGTTCTCCGGCGTAGATGTCATTGAGCCGGCGGCGCAGTCGTGCGATGGCCGGGTGCGGCGGCGGGCCGACGGCAAGGTCGCAGAAGCTGACCAGACGGGGGACGTCGAGCACCCGGTCGTACATCGTGCGTTGTTCGGCGCGCCAGGGCACCGCCGTCAGCAGGTCGGCGAACAGCGCGTCCGGGTCGTCGACCCAGGCCGAACGCAGCTCGATCCAGGCGCCATGGCCCAGGTCGCGACGCTCGCTGTGGTCGAACAGCGACCCCTGAACCGGCACGGTCACCTTCGCAGCATATCGCACATGCGTTCGATAGTGGGCTTGGGTGACCGGTGGGCGATACGGTGCTCTGTGTGACCGGTGCGCTGGGTGTGAACTCGGAAGTCGGCAAGCTGCGGACGGTGATCCTGCACCGTCCCGGGCTGGAACTGGAGCGTCTGACCCCCAGCAACAACGAGGCCCTGCTCTTCGACGGCCTACCCTGGGTGGCGCGCGCGCAGGAGGAGCACGACGCGTTCGCGGAGGTGCTGCGATCCCGCGGCGTCGAGGTGCTGCTGCTCGGTGACCTGCTCGCTGAGGCCTTGGACAGCGGTGCCGCGCGGATCCAGGGCATCGCGGCGGCCGTCGACAGCCGGCGGCTGGGTGTTCCACTCGCGCAGGAACTTTCGGGGTATCTGCGAACCTTGGCGCCTGCGGACCTCGCGCACATTCTGGTCGCCGGGATGACCTTCGCCGAGTTGCCGTCCCGCGCCGGCTCCGATGTCTCGCTGGTGCGGCGGATGCACCACGGAGGCGATTTCGTCATCGACCCGCTGCCGAACCTGATGTTCACCCGCGACTCGTCGTTTTGGATCGGTCCGCGCTTCGCCATCACCTCCCTGGCGCTACCAGCCCGGCTGCGCGAGACCTCGCTGACCGACCTGGTCTACGCCCACCATCCGCGGTTCCTGGGGGTGCGGCGAGCCTACGAGTCGCACACCGCGCCGGTCGAGGGCGGTGACGTGCTGCTGCTGGCGCCCGGCGTGGTGGCCGTCGGAGTGGGGGAGCGGACCACCCCCGCGGGAGCGGAAGCCTTGGCCCGCAGCCTGTTCGACGACGACCTGGCGCACACCGTGCTGGCTGTCCCCATTCCGGAGGAACGCGCCACCATGCACCTGGACACCGTGTGCACGATGGTCGACGTCGACGCGGTCGTGATGTATGCCGGCGTCGTGGCATCGTTGTCGGCGTTCACCCTGACCCGCTGTGCCGACGGCATCCACATCTCCGAGGCGGCGCCGTTCGTCGAGGCGGCGGCCACCGCGATGGGGATCGACAGGTTGCGGGTGATCAGCACCGGCCTGGACCCGGTGACTGCCGAGCGTGAGCAGTGGGACGACGGCAACAACACCCTGGCGCTCTCGCCGGGGGTGGTGGTCGCTTACGAGCGCAACACCGAGACCAACGCACGGTTGTGCGAGGCCGGGGTCGAGGTGTTGCCCATCGTGGCCTCGGAGTTGGGTACCGGCCGCGGCGGGCCGCGTTGTATGTCCTGTCCTGTGGCGCGGGATTCGCTTGTGGCGCGCGAGTCCGTCCCAGGTCGATGAAGGCGGTGGAACCTGGGTGGCGTACCTCGATCTCCAGGGCTGTGGATGGGCGCTGCTCCATGACCTTGGCGTCGATCTCGGGACGAGTGTGGGTGCGGGAGCGCGGGGGCGGGGGCGGGGCGGACATTAACGCCAGCTGGGCAGCCACATCTGCAGGTTCCAGGTGTTCGGCGAGATCGGTATGCCCGTCAGGATCGGGAACAGCCAGGCGAAGTTTGTGATCGCCAACGCCAGGTAGCAGCAGACGGCCAGAATCCCCAGCGTGCGTCGCTCCGGTCCGACCCCGCGCTTGAACGCGATGTCGCCCAGGATCAGGGCGATCGCCATCGCCAGGAACGGCGCCATCACCACCGCATAGAAGAAGTACATCTGCCGGTCGATGTTGGCGAACCACGGCAGCCAGCCCGCGAGATAGCCCACCAGCACTACCGCGTAGCGCCAGTCCCGGCGAACCACCGACCGCCACAGCGCATAGCCCAACACCGGCACCGCCACCCACCACAGCGTGGGGGTGCCGACCAGCATCACCGCCTTGACGCACGAGGCCGCACCGCACCCCGGCACTCCCTCGTTGTCGATGGCGTAGAGCACCGGCCGCAGCGACATCGGCCAGGTCCATGGCTTGGACTCCCACGGGTGGTGGTTGCCCGCCGCGTTGGTCAACTCCGAGTGGAAGTGGAACGCCTTGTAGGTGTAGTGCCACAGCGAGCGCAGCGCGTCGGGCGGCTGCCACCAGTGCTCCCGCACCCCGATCTCCTGGCCCGCCTCATACCGGCTGACCGCCGTCTCCGAGGCGAACCACGGCGCATAGGACAGCAGGTACAGCCCCGCCGGGATCACCCCGAAGACGTAAGCGGCCGGGCCGGTGTCGCGGCGCAGCACCCCCAGCCAGGGCCGGGGCACCCGGTAGGCGCGCCGGGCGGCGACGTCCAACGCCAGCGTCATCAGCCCGAACCCGGCCACGAAGTACAGCCCGGACCACTTTGTCGCGCACGCCAGGCCCAGCAGCACCCCCGCCCCGAAGCGCCACCACCGCACGCCGAGACGTGGGCCCCAAGGGGTGTCGGCGATCCGGCCCTCCAACAGCGCCACGTGCAGCCGGGACCGGACCTCGTCCCGGTCGACCATCAACGCCCCGAACGCGGCGACCACGAAGACCGTCATGAAGACGTCGAGCAGCGCGGTGCGGGCCGAGACGAAACTCACCCCGTCGGCCACCACTAGCAGCCCCGCCATCGCCCCGACGAGCGTCGAGCGGCTGATCCGCCGGACGATCCGCACCACCAGCGCGACCAGGATCACCCCGAACACCGCACCGGTGAGCCGCCAGCCCAGCCCGGTGTAACCGAACACGGCCTCGCCGAGGGCGATCAGTTGCTTACCCAGCGGCGGGTGCACCACCAGCCCGAAACCCGGGTTGTCCTCCACCCCGAAGTTGTGCAGCAGTTGCCAGGCCTGCGGCGCGTAGTGCTTCTCGTCGAAGATCGGGGTCCCGGCGTCGGTGGGGGAGCCGAGGTTCATGAATCGGGTCACCGCAGCCAGCGCGGTGACGACCGCCGTGGCCGTCCAGCCCTCCAGCCGGTCGGTCGGCCCGAAATCGGCCGGCGGGACCAGCGGCGCCGGGCTGACGACGGGTGCGCGCTGCGGCGCCGCGCGCTCATCGGTGAGGATGGACATCGCTAGCGATCGTAGGCTCTAGCGGTGTCTCCCCCCGATTCGCTGCCCGAGTCGTTTCGCCCGCACCGTGGCCGGTTACTCCTGGGGGCGACGCCGTTGGGCCAGCCCGCCGACGCGTCACGGCGGCTGATCGACGCGCTGGCCACCGCCGATGTGGTGGCGGCCGAGGACACCCGCCGGGTGCGCACCATGGCCCGCTCGCTGGAGGTGGCGATCGGTGGCCGGGTGGTCAGCCTGTTCGACCAGAACGAAGGGGCCCGGGTCCCGGCGCTGGTCGCCGAGATCGCCGCGGGTGCCACCGTGCTGGTGGTCAGCGATGCCGGCATGCCGCTGATCAGCGACCCCGGCTACCGCCTGGTGGCGGCCTGCGCGAAGGCCGGCCTGACGGTGTCCTGTCTGCCCGGTCCGTCGGCGGTGACGACGGCGCTGGCCGTGTCGGGACTCCCGGCCGACCGGTTCTGCTTCGAAGGCTTCGCCCCCCGCAAGCAGGCCGCCCGCCGCGCCTGGCTGGCCGGCCTGGGTAACGAACCCCGCACCATCGTGTTCTTCGAGTCACCCCGGCGGCTGCCGGAGTGCCTGCGCGACGCCGTCGGGCAACTGGGGGACGGCCGCCGCGCGGTGGTGTGCCGGGAACTGACCAAGGTGCACGAGGAGATCCGCCGCGGCACCCTGGCCGAACTGGCCGACTGGGCCGACGACGGGGTGCTCGGAGAGATCACCGTCGTGCTGTCCGGTGCGACGCCGACCGCCGACCCGGCGGAACTCCTGGATGAAGTCACTGCACTGGTGGCCGGTGGGATGCGGGTGAAGGACGCCTGCGCGGCGGTGGTCGACGCGCATCCGGGGGCACCGTCGCGCCGCGAGCTTTATGACGCGGTGCTGCGTGCCCGGGACACCTGAGCCGTCGCCACGAACGGTGCGGCTTTGTCCAGGCATTCCTGCCACTCGGCGTCCGCATCGGAGTCCGCGGTGATCCCGCCGCCCACTCCGAGCACCGCGCGGGCCTGCGCGTCGAACTCCACGGTGCGGATCGCCACGTTCAGTTCCGTCCCGGCGAGCGGGGAAGCCATCCCCACGGTGCCGCAGTAGACTCCGCGCCGGACCGGTTCCCATTGCGAAAGCAGTTGGCGCGCGCGGCTTTTCGGGGTGCCGGTGACCGACGCGGGTGGGAAGGTCGCGTCCAGTAGCGACGCCATCGGGACGCTGAGCGGCACCCGGGCCGCCACCGTCGACACCAGATGCCACACCCCCGGAGCGCGGCGCACGGACAGTAGTTCCGGCACTGTCACCGAGCCGGTTCGGGCCACCTGCCCCAGGTCGTTGCGCACCAGGTCGACGATCATGATGTTCTCCGCGACGTCCTTGGTCGAGGCGCGCAATAGCTCCGGGTCGGAGTGCAGCGGCAGCGTCCCCTTGATCGGGCTGGATGTGACGTGCTCACCGGCCCGGCGCAGGAACAGCTCTGGGGACAGCGAGGCGATACCGCCCCACGGGCCGGCGAGGTAGGCGGCGCGCGCCGGCGCGGTGCGGGTCACCGCGTCGGCGAAGAATTCCAGTGTCAATCCGGTCAGCGTGCCGGTGAACTGGGTGCACACGCAGGCCTGGTAGATCTCCCCGGCGCGGATGGCGTTCAGGCAGGCCAGCACCCCGTCGCGGTGCCGCTCGGCGTCGGGGGCCTCCCAGGCGATGTCCCAATCAGCCGGGCCAGCGGGTGTGGTCAGCGCCGCGGCCACCCAGTCCTGCATGGCCTGCCCGGCGAGGCTCTCGAACCACCAGCAGCCGGTGTCATCGAGGCGCAGCACGCAGTCGGTCCAGCCGCCGGCGGCCGACGGGACCCGCGGCGGCGCGCCGTCGGCGCCTCGGTCGGGGTAGGACAGGTACCCGATCCAGCCGCCGCCGACCACCGCGCCACCAGGTCCAGCCGGGCCGTCGAACACCGCGGCCGGTTCGACCGGCCGGACATCGACGCTCGGGGCGATCACTGCCGCCGATCCGAACCACTCACCGATGAGGGCGGCCGGCGGCGGCAACGAGAGCCGTTCGGCGGCAAGCCCGATGGCACGCAGCACGTCGGCGGCGGTGCCCAGGTCACCCAAC
>JAKOYE010000130.1 GCA_029780675.1 Actinomycetes bacterium | reverse complement strand
ACGCTCTACACCGCAGCGCTCGGCCCACCCACCCTCGCCGCGAGCTGACCAACCGCCCAACACGGGCACGACCAGGAACCCACAGTGGAAAAGCCGGGCACACCGGCGGATCCGACACACCCACCCCAGACACAACGCCACGAACGAACCCAGAGACGCCGAAACCGTCACCCCCAGAGAACGCATCGGCGGATCGAGGCTGATACTCAAGCGACGGCAGCAGGTGCGGCAGCTTTGGCCCGAGTCTTCCCTTGGGCGCTTGTGGCGGGCCTCGTCGCCATGGTGGTGTCGATGGCTAGCGACCGCGAGAACGTTCGGCTTGGACAACGAGGCCGCACTGAGTTGAGCTGAACTATGGGCGACCATACTGGCGGCCAGTTGAGTGCGGTTCCCTCGGCGGACCATTTGGCCGTTCCTCGATGGCGGCGATGGCGGTTCGGACGCCATGCTCGGTGGCCGGGGGAGCGAGGAACGCAGCCACTGTGCTAGTCGCGCATCTGCTCCCCTACATCCACCCACGAGCCGTCGGCGGGCAGCGACTTGAGGTCATGGGATGTCGCCAACCGACGGGTAATGCGCTGATCCACGACATCCCAGGTGGCCAGCTGGTCATCAGTCGTCGCACCCCTCGGCCGACTCAGGGTGCCGACGAAGCTGTCCACCAGAAATCCCAGTTGCAGCTCGGTGTTCTGGCCTCTGAAGCCCCAAGGAGTTAGCCGTGCAAACTCCCCACGATGGCCGGCGTCCAGCCCGAGACTGGGGAGCTGGACTTGCGGCACTGTTGCTACAAACTCCACGCCCCGTGCCAGCTGGGATGCTTGCCAGATGCCGTCCAACTCGCTCTCGGTCAATGCCTCTGGGTCGGGCATCTGAATCGGTTCTGTGGTGAGGTCCTGCAGGCCGGCAAGGCACTCTGTGATTTCCAGCAACCACTTGATTCCCTCCGATGGCGGCTGGGGAATGGGCACCGACTCGGCCGGGATTGGCCCGAACCTTCCGGCAAGCGTGAAATGGTTTGGCGCACCGAAAGCTGCGAGAAACCTAAGCGACGGCAGCAACTCGACGACCAGGCGGCCACGAACATCGCCCGTGGTGAAGTTCACGTTCACCTTGCCGTCGGGCAGATCGAAACGGAATCGGATGGCGGTGCCGTCCTCGGCCCTGAACAGGGTCTCCACACCTTGGATCTCCCCCTCGTGTGGTTGCCCCTGCACTGAGTAGACCCGCCTCACCGGGAGGGTGTGGAGGGGTTCCCCTTTCGGGTCGAGAACAACGAGGCGAGTCAGTTCCGCACGGTCCCCACGGATTGCGGGTGGCCCGAAGCTACCGCGGCCAGAACTGAAGGCGCCGCCTAGCCCAGCGGGTGCCTGCAGTTCACTGAGGCTTATGTCGACGCCGGCCATGGGGCTGCCGTACTTCGCGAAGTCCTGCAGTGCCTGAGCTTCCGGAGTTCCCTATCCGACAGACTCGTGTGAGACGCCCGAGTTGATCGGAACTTGGCTGGGGCGGGGACAGGAGAATCGGATCCCATGACCAGCGCCATGGCAACACCCGCAGGCACCGACGAGGCGTTGACGACAACCCTGACGCCGTCGACGGCCCCGGCCCCGGCGGCCGCGGCGGTTGGAGGGCCGCGTGAGGGCCGTGCGAAGCGACGCACGTTCACCAGCGAGTACAAGCGGCGGATCGTCGCGGAGTACGACGCCGCACCGAACGGGACGAAGGGGGCGGTGCTGCGGCGGGAACGGTTGTACGACTCCCATGTGCAGGAGTGGCGGGCCGCGATCGCTGCGGGCACGGTGGACGAGCCGTTGAAGGGCGGCCGGCC
>JAKOYE010000124.1 GCA_029780675.1 Actinomycetes bacterium | reverse complement strand
GTGGCCACCACCCGATCCAGGATCTTGCTCTTGTCCGCCTTGGCCGCCTTGCGGTACTGACCTTGCAGTTTGTTCGTGACCTGCCGTCTTGCGGCCATGTCGATCTTGCCTTCCACACCGGGCAAGCCTTCCCAGCCACGCGCTCAAAGTACGTGAGGCACCACCGTCGACTACGCGCTCAAACTACGTGAGGCACGTCGCTCCCTGGCGGTGCGCCTGTTGTGCGAGTACGGTGACCGCACCGCGCTGTTCGACACCTCCGCACCGTTGGCCGAGCAGGAACTCGTCGCCCGTGCCAAGCAGCAGCAGTTCTACACCGTGCTGCTCGCCGACGATTCCCCGCCGAACGCGCCCGAAAGCCTCGCCGAGGCCCTGCGTGCGCTGCGCGACCCGGCAGAGCACGTGCAGATCGAATTCCTGGTGGTCTCCAGCTTTGAGGACGCCGTCACCGCCGTCGCGCTCAACGGCGAGATTCAGGCGGCCATCATCAGGGACGACCTGCCACTGCGGTCCGAAGACCGGGTGCCGGTGATCACCACACTGCTCGGAGCCAACGAGTACGCCGTCGGGGTGGATCGGTCCCACGACTGGGTGGAGTGCGGCGAGGCCATCAGGGAGTTGCGTCCGCGGATCGACCTCTACCTGCTCACCGACGAATCGATCGCGGCGGAGGCCGGGGAGGAACCGGATCTCTACAACCGCACCTTCTACCGGCTCAACGATGTCACCGACCTGTACAGCACCGTGCTGGCCGGCATCCGAAACCGCTACGCCACACCGTTTTTCGACGCGCTGCGGGCGTACGCGGCCGCCCCGGTGGGCCAGTTCCACGCGCTTCCGGTCGCCCGCGGCGCCAGCATCTTCAACTCCAAGTCGTTGCAGGACATGGGCGAGTTCTACGGCCGCAACATCTTCATGGCCGAAACGTCGTCGACCTCGGGCGGATTGGACTCGCTCCTCGACCCGCACGGAAACATCAAAGCCGCCATGGACAAGGCGGCGGTCACCTGGCGGTCCGACCGTACGTACTTCGTGACGAACGGGACCTCGACGGCGAACAAGATCGTCGTTCAGGCACTGGTCAGGCCCGGTGACATCGTCCTCATCGACCGTAACTGTCACAAATCCCACCATTACGGCCTGGTGCTCGCCGGCGCCTATCCGCTCTACCTGGACGCCTACCCGCTGGAGGACTACGCGATCTACGGCGCGGTGTCGCTCCGGACGATCAAGCAGACGCTGCTGGATCTGGAGGCGGCGGGTCAGCTGCACCGGGTGCGGATGCTGCTGCTGACCAACTGCACCTTCGACGGCGTCGTCTACAACCCCCGCCGGGTGATGGAGGAGGTGCTGGCGATCAAGCCGGACATCTGCTTCCTGTGGGACGAGGCCTGGTACGCATTCGCCACCGCCGTGCCGTGGGCGCGGCAGCGGACCGCGATGATCTCCGCCGAGCGACTCGAGGCGATGCTGGCCTCACCCGACTACGCCGAGGAATACCGGCAGTGGCAGGAGTCCATGGCCACGGTCGACCGCGCGGACTGGGTCGAGCACCGGTTGCTGCCCGATCCGGACCAGGCGCGGGTGCGGGTGTATGCCACGCATTCGACGCACAAGTCGCTGTCGGCGCTGCGCCAGGCGTCGATGATTCACGTGCGGGACCAGGACTTCCAGGCTCTGAGCTGCGATGCCTTCAACGAGGCGTTCCTGACCCACACCTCGACCTCACCCAATCAGCAACTCCTGGCCTCGCTGGACCTCGCCCGCAGGCAGGTCGACATCGAAGGTTTCGAACTGGTCCGCGGCGTCTACAACATGGCTCTGGTGTTCCGCCACCGGGTTCGCAAGGACCGGTTGATCAACAAGTGGTTCCGGATCCTCGACGAGGCCGACCTGGTACCTGACGAGTTCCGCTCCGGCGCGGTGCGCTCCTACCGGCAGGTGCGGTTGGGGGCGCTGGCGGAGTGGAACGAGGCCTGGCGTTCGGACCAGTTCGTGCTGGACCCGACCCGGGTCACCCTGTTCATCGGCAAGACCGGGATGAACGGCTTCGACTTCCGTGAGAAGATCCTCATGGATCGCTACGGCATCCAGATCAACAAGACCTCGATCAACAGTGTGCTGCTGATCTTCACCATCGGCGTGACCTGGTCCAGCGTGCACTACCTGCTCGATGTGCTGCGCCGCATCGCCACCGACTTCGACCGCGATGAGCGGGCCCGGGGCAAGGACGACCGGGCCCTGCACGAGCGTTGGGTGGAGGAGATCACCAAGGATCTGCCGGCACTGCCCGACTTCAGCAGGTTCGACGAGGCCTTCCGCCCTGCGGGTGCAACGTCCTACGGCGACATGCGCTCGGCGTTCTACGCCGGATACGAGGATTCCGACCGGGAACACGTCCTGCTGGGTGCGGCGGGCCGGCGGTTGGCTGCCGGCAAGACTCTGGTGTCGACGACCTTCGTGGTGCCGTACCCCCCGGGTTTCCCGGTGCTGGTTCCCGGCCAGGTCGTCTCGAAGGAGATCCTGTACTTCCTCGCCGAACTCGACGTCAAGGAAATCCACGGCTACAACCCCGACCTGGGGTTGTCGGTGTTCACCGAGGAGGCCGTGGCGCGGATGACGGCGGCCCGGCACGCCACCTGACCGTTCGGCGTCGGGAGTTACAGATCCAGGGCGGCGTAGGTGCGGCGGACGAATTTCGGTTGCACCGACTGCAGTCGGGCCAGCGAGGTGTTACCGGCGACCGCGGCGGCCAGCGAGGCTGACAGATCCGGGTAGTTCTGGATCAGGTAGATCACGACGAGATCGTTGGCCGGGTCCGCCTGCCACCAGGTGCCGTAGGCGCCGGGCCAGCCGAAGGAGCCGGATCCGCCGGGACCGAACAACTGCGCCGAGCGGGCCGGGTCGGTGACCACCGAGAGGTTCAGTCCGAAGCTGCGGCCTATCCAGAACGGGGCACCCAGGAACGGCCGGCGCTTCTGATCGTCGGTGAGCCGGTCGCTGCGCATCGCCGCCACCGACTCCTCGGAGAGCACCCGCACGCCGTCCACGCTGCCGCCGTTGAGCAGCATCCGGGCGAAGGTGAGGTAGTCGTCGACGGTGGACACCAGGCTGGCTCCGCCCTGGCAGAACCGGGGTTCCCGCACCGGGATCGGACCCATCGCGTCGTTGCGCAGGCCGGCATCGGGGTCGAGGCGGTACATGGTCGCGGCGCGGGATCGCTTGTCCGGGGAGATGAAGAATCCGGTGTCGGTCATGCCCAGTGGCGCGAAGATCCGCTCATCGAGCACGGTGTGCAGGGGTTTGCCCTCGGCCCGCGACAGCACGATGCCGAGCACCTCGGTGGAGTGGCTGTAGGTCAGATACTCGCCGGGCTGGTGCAGCAGAGGCAGTTCGGCGATCTCGGCCAGCCAGTGGTCCTGATCCTGCCGCAGCGACACGTGCGCATAGGCCTTGCTGATCGGGCCGGTCACCGAGAAGGCGTAGGCCAGGCCGCTGCGGTGGGTCATCAGATCCTCGACAGTGATCGGCCGGTCGGCCGGCACCGTGCCGGTCAGCGGGCCGGTCGGGTCGGTGAGCACCCGCATCCGCTCCAGTTCGGGAACCCAGCGGCTGACCGGGTCGGAGAGGCGCAGTGTGCCCCCGTCGACCAGTGCCAGGGCGGCCGCGACGGTCACCGGTTTGGTCATCGACGCGATCCGGAAGATGGTGTCCCGCGTCATCGGCAGCGCCGCTTCGACGTCGCGGTGGCCGATCTCGTTGACCTGCAGCACCTCTCCGCGGTGCCACACCAGGGTCACCGCCCCCGAGATCAGACCGGCGTCGACGGCCTGAGCGATCGAGGAACGGTTCTCGGCGAGGCTCACCGAGGCGAGTGTAGGTGACCTGTGGTGACCCGGCGCCGGGTGTTAGGGTGGCGCTCGTCGACATCCTTTAACGATCCGTCCGGTGAGGCGGAGAAGGAGGTCTGGTCGCTCCGTGGGAACAGCTGACGGCTCCACCGACCGGGAACTGATGTCCGCTGCGGACGTCGGGCGGACCATTTCCCGCATGGCCCATCAGATCATCGAGAAGACCGCCCTGGACGGCGCGGATGCGCCGCGGGTGATCCTGCTGGGAATTCCGACTCGCGGCGTGACGCTGGTCGGCCGGCTGGCCACGAAGATCCACGAATTCTCCGGCGTCACCGTCGAACGCGGCGGTCTCGACATCACCCTGTACCGCGACGACCTCGACTTCAAGCCGCCCCGCGCGCTGGAGGAGACCTCGATCCCGGCCGGCGGGATCGACGGCGCGCTGGTCATCCTCGTCGACGACGTGCTCTACACCGGGCGCTCGGTCCGCTCGGCACTCGACGCCCTGCGCGATATCGGCAGGCCGAAATCGGTGCAACTGGCCGTCCTCGTCGACCGGGGCCACCGGGAGTTGCCGCTGCGCGCGGATTACGTCGGCAAGAACGTGCCGACCTCGCGCAGCGAGAACGTCAAGGTCCGACTCGTCGAGGACGACGGCGTGGAGGGGATCTGGATCGCCCCGTACGGCGGCCCGGTGCGGTCATGAGCGCTTGCGCGAGGAACGGACGATCACGATGAGGCACCTGCTGTCCGCCGCCGACCTGACCCGCGAGGCGGCCACCGCGATCCTCGACAACGCCGACCGGTTCCGCCAGGCCCTGCTCGGCCGCGAAGTCAAGAAGCTGCCCACCCTGCGCGGCCGCACCATCATCACGATGTTCTACGAGAACTCCACCCGCACCCGGGTCTCCTTCGAGGTGGCCGGCAAGTGGATGAGCGCGGACGTCATCAATGTCAGCGCCTCGGGCTCCTCGGTCTCCAAGGGCGAGTCGCTGCGCGACACCGCGCTGACCCTGCGGGCCGCCGGTGCCGACGCACTGGTGGTTCGGCATCCCGCCTCAGGGGCCGCGCAGCAGCTCGCGGAGTGGACCGCGGAACCGGACGGCACCGGGCCCGCCCCGGGGGCAGGAGCGCAGCGACTCGGGGGAGGACCCAGCGTGATCAATGCCGGTGACGGCACCCACGAACATCCCACCCAGGCGCTGCTCGACGCCCTGACGCTGCGTCAGCGCCTGGGCGCCATCGAGGGCCGGCGGGTCGTCATCGTCGGCGACGTCCTGCACAGCCGGGTGGCCCGCTCCAACGTCGCCCTGCTCAACACGCTGGGAGCCGAGGTGGTGCTGGTCGCCCCGCCCACGCTGCTGCCGGTCGGTGTCGCCGAGTGGGGTGGCGCGACGGTCTCCCACGATCTCGACGCCGAACTGCCCGCCGCCGACGCGGTGATGATGCTGCGGGTGCAGGCCGAGCGGATGCACGGCGGCTTCTTCCCGTCCGAGCGGGAGTACTCGATTCGCTACGGCCTCTCCGAACGTCGGCAGGCCATGCTGCCCGAGCATGCGGTGGTGCTGCACCCGGGTCCGATGCTGCGCGGTATGGAGATCTCCTTCTCGGTGCCGGACTCCTCGCAATCGGCTGTGCTGCAACAGGTTTCCAACGGCGTGCACGTGCGGATGGCGGTCCTGTTCCATCTGCTGGTCGGCACCGACGAGGCGGTGGGTGTATGAGTGAGTCAGGGGCGGGGCCGCTGCCCTGTGAGTCTGCTGCGCCGGTGCTGATCCGGGGCGTCCGGATCTACGGCGCGGGCGACCCGGTAGATGTGCTGGTGGCCGACGGACAGATCGCCGAGATCGGCCCCGGGTTGAGCAAGCGCGACGGTGCCGAGGTGATCGAGGCGGCCGGGCAGGTGCTGTTGCCCGGACTGGTCGACCTGCACACCCATCTCCGCGAGCCCGGGCGGGAGTACGCCGAGGATATCGAGACCGGTTCGGCGGCAGCTGCTCTCGGCGGCTTCACCGCGGTCTTCGCGATGGCCAACACCGACCCGGTAGCCGACAGCCCGGTGGTCACCGATCACGTCTGGCGGCGGGGTCAGCAGGTCGGCCTGGTCGACGTGCACCCGGTCGGCGCGGTGACGGTGGGGCTGCACGGAAAGCAGCTCACCGAGATGGGGCTGATGGCCGCCGGCGAGGCCCGGGTGCGGATGTTCTCCGACGACGGGGTCTGCGTGGCCGACCCACTGGTGATGCGCAGGGCGCTGGAATACGCCGCAGGACTGGGTGTGCTGATCGCCCAGCACGCCGAGGATCCGCGGTTGACGGCCGGTGCCGTCGCGCACGAGGGCCCCACCGCCGCCCGGCTGGGTCTGGCCGGCTGGCCGCGGGCCGCCGAGGAGTCGATCGTGGTCCGCGACGCGCTGCTGGCCCGTGACGCCGGAGCCCGGGTGCACATCTGTCATGCGTCGACCGCGGGCACGGTGGAACTCCTGGCGTGGGCCAAACAACAGGGGATCGCGATCACCGCCGAGGTGACACCGCACCATCTGATGCTCGACGACAGCCGGCTGTCCAGCTACGACGGGCGCAACCGGGTGAACCCGCCCCTGCGGGAGGCCTCGGATGTGCAGGCCCTGCGACGGGCCCTGGCCGATGGGGTGGTCGACTGCGTCGCCACCGACCACGCCCCGCACGCCGAACAGGAGAAGTGCTGCGAGTTCGCCGCCGCTCGCCCCGGCATGCTCGGACTGCAGACCGCCCTGTCGGTGGTCGCCGAGACCATGGTGGTGCCCGGTCTGCTGGACTGGCGCGGCGTGGCCCGGGTGATGAGCGAGAATCCGGCCCGGATCGCCGGACTCGACGACCAGGGCAGGCCGCTGGAGGTCGGTGAGCCGGCCAATCTCGTCGTCGTCGACCCCGAGGCGCGCTGGACGGTCGAGGGGTCCGCGCTGGCCAGCAGGTCGGACAACACCCCGTACGAGGCGATGACGTTGCCGGTGACCGTCACCGCGACCCTGCTGCGGGGCAGGATCACGGCGCGGGATGGAAAGGTCGCCGCCACGGCGGACGGCCGGTGAACACCCCCACGGCCGTCGCCACCTATGTGTTCGGCTTCGTCGTCGTGGTGCTGATCGCCCTGGTGATCCGGCGGATGCTGCGGGGATGGAAGCACAAATCGGACCGGCAGGCCGAGTTGGTCGGCGCACTGCCGGGTCCACCCGATCTGCTCGGCCCCGCCGTGGTGGCCCCCACCCGCGGTCTCTACGTCGGAAGCACACTCGCCCCCAACTGGCTGGAACGGGTCACGGCGGGGGACCTGGGCTACCGCTGTAAGGCGGTGCTCACCCGGTATCCGGAGGGGATTCTGCTCGAGCGCTCCGGTGCGGGTCCGCTGTGGATGCCGGTGGAGTCGCTGGTCGGGGTGCGTACCGAGCAGGCGCTGGCGGGCAAGGTGATTCCCGGCCGTTACGGGCCGGACGCCCCCGGCGGACTGTTGGTGATTCGCTGGCGGCTGCCCTCGGGCACCGAGATCGACACCGGATTCCGCGGCGACGACCGCCGCGACTACGCGCGATGGACGACAGGAGCAGCAGCGTGAGCCAACCGAAAGCAGTCCTGGTGCTGGAGGACGGGCGCATCTACACCGGCACCCCGTTCGGAGCCATCGGGCAGACCCTCGGCGAGGCGGTGTTCTCCACCGGAATGTCCGGCTACCAGGAGACCCTGACCGATCCCAGCTACCACCGGCAGATCGTGATCGCCACCGCCCCCCAGATCGGCAACACCGGATGGAACGCCGAGGACGGCGAAAGCCGGTCCGACCGGATCTGGGTGGCCGGATACGCGGTGCGCGATCCGTCCCCGCGGGCCTCGAACTGGCGGGCCACCGGAACCCTGCAGGACGAACTCGTCCGCCAGCACATCGTCGGCATCGCCGGTATCGACACCCGAGCGGTCGTCCGCCACCTCCGCAGCAGCGGGTCGATGCGGGCCGGGATCTTCTCCGGCGACGCCCTGGCCGACGCCGCGGAACTGCTGGACCGGGTCCGAAACCAACCCGCCATGCTCGGCGCGGATCTCTGCGGCGAGGTCAGCACCACCGACGTCTACATCGTGGAACCGGTGGGGCCGCACCGCTTCACCGTGGCGGCACTGGATCTGGGGATCAAGACCAACACCCCGCGCAACTTCGCGCTGCGCGGCATCCGCACCCACGTCCTGCCGGCCGCGACGTCATTCGACCAGATCGCCGACCTCAAACCGGACGGGGTGTTCCTGTCCAACGGGCCGGGCGATCCCGCCACCGCCGACCGTGTCGTGGCCGTCACGCGCGAGGTGCTCGGAGCCGGGATCCCGCTGTTCGGCATCTGCTTCGGCAACCAGATTCTGGGCCGGGCGCTGGGCCGTTCCACCTACAAGATGGTGTTCGGCCACCGCGGGATCAACGTGCCGGTGATCGACCACAGCACCGGACGGGTCGCCGTCACCGCCCAGAACCACGGGTTCGCGCTGGAGGGGGAAGCCGGGGAGGTGTTCGACACCGACTTCGGTCCGGCCACCGTCAGCCACACCTGCGCCAACGACGGTGTGGTGGAAGGTGTCCGGCTGACCAACGGTCGAGCCTTCTCGGTGCAGTACCACCCGGAGGCCGCGGCCGGTCCGCACGACGCGAACTACCTGTTCGACCAATTCGCCGATCTGATGGAGCGAGGGAACCGCTAGATGCCACGCCGCACCGACCTGCACCACGTCCTGGTCATCGGATCCGGGCCGATCGTCATCGGCCAGGCCTGCGAGTTCGACTACTCCGGCACCCAGGCCTGCCGGGTGCTGCGCGCCGAGGGCCTGACCGTCAGCCTGGTCAACTCCAACCCGGCGACCATCATGACCGATCCGGAGTACGCCGACTACACCTACGTCGAGCCGATCACCCCCGCGTTCGTGGAGAAGGTCCTGGCCCAGCAGGCCGCCGCGGGCCGGCCCATCGACGCACTGCTGGCCACCCTCGGCGGCCAGACCGCGCTGAACACCGCGGTCGCGCTCAGCGAGAACGGGGCGCTGGAGCGCTACGGGGTCGAACTCATCGGCGCCGACTTCGAGGCCATCCAACGCGGTGAGGACCGCCAGAAGTTCAAGGACATCGTGGCCAAGGTCGGCGGCGAGTCCGCCCGAAGCCGGGTGTGTTTCACCATGGACGAGGTTCGGCAGACCGTGGCCGAACTGGGTCTGCCGGTCGTGGTGCGGCCGTCCTTCACCATGGGCGGCCTCGGCTCGGGCATGGCCCAGTCCGTGGAGGACGTCGAGCGGATGGCGGGGGAGGGACTGGCGGCCTCCCCGAGCGCCAACGTCCTGATCGAGGAGTCCATCTTCGGATGGAAGGAGTACGAACTCGAACTCATGCGCGACGGCAACGACAACGTCGTCGTGGTGTGTTCGATCGAGAACGTCGACCCGATGGGCGTGCACACCGGGGACTCGGTGACCGTCGCCCCCGCGATGACGCTGACCGACCGCGAATACCAGGTGATGCGGGACCTGGGCATCGCCATCCTGCGCGAGGTGGGGGTGGACACCGGCGGCTGCAACATCCAGTTCGCGGTCAACCCGGTCGACGGCCGGCTGATCGTCATCGAGATGAACCCGCGGGTGTCCCGTTCGTCGGCGCTGGCGTCGAAGGCCACCGGCTTCCCGATCGCCAAGATCGCCGCCAAACTGGCCATCGGCTACACCCTCGACGAGATCCTCAACGACATCACCAAGGAGACGCCGGCCTGTTTCGAGCCGACCCTGGACTACGTCGTGGTCAAAGCCCCGCGGTTCGCCTTCGAGAAGTTCCCGGGCGCGGACCCGACGCTGACCACCACCATGAAGTCGGTCGGCGAGGCGATGTCGTTGGGACGCAATTTCGTCGAGGCCCTCGGCAAGGTGATGCGATCCCTGGAGACCACCAAGGCCGGCTTCTGGACCGCTCCGGACGACGACGGCTGGGTCGAGGATGTGCTGGCCCGGTTGCGCACCCCGACCGAGGGCCGGTTGTACGACATCGAACTCGCCCTCCGGCTGGGCGCGACGGTGGAGAGCGTCGCCGAAGCCTCCGGTGTGGATCCGTGGTTCGTCGAGCAGATCAACGGTTTGGTGGCGCTGCGCGCGGAACTGGTCGATGCCCCGGTACTGGACGCTGAGCTGCTCCGTCGGGCCAAACACAACGGGCTGTCCGACCGCCAGATCGCCGCGCTGCGGCCCGAACTCGCCGGCGAGGCGGGGGTCCGCGCCCTGCGTCAGCGACTCGGTATCCACCCGGTGTTCAAGACCGTCGACACCTGCGCGGCGGAGTTCGAGGCCAAGACCCCGTACCACTACTCAAGCTACGAACTCGATCCCGCCGCCGAAAGCGAGGTCGCGCCCCAGACCGAGAAGCCCAAGGTGCTGATTCTGGGCTCCGGACCCAACCGGATCGGGCAGGGCATCGAGTTCGACTACAGCTGTGTGCACGCCGCGACCACGCTGTCGCAGGCCGGTTACGAGACCATCATGGTCAACTGCAACCCCGAGACGGTGTCCACCGACTACGACACCGCCGATCGGCTGTACTTCGAGCCGCTCACCTTCGAGGACGTGCTGGAGGTCTACACGGCCGAATCGCGTTCGGGTGCGGGTGGTCCCGGAGTCGTCGGGGTGATCGTCCAACTCGGCGGTCAGACGCCGCTGGGGTTGGCGCATCGGCTCGAGTCCGCGGGTGTGCCCATCGTCGGCACCCGCCCGGAGGCCATCGACCTCGCCGAGGACCGCGGCAGGTTCGGGCAGGTGCTGGTCAACGCCGGACTACCGGCACCGAAATTCGGCACCGCCACCAGCTTCGAGGAAGCCCGCGACATCGCGGCCCGGATCGGCTACCCGGTGCTGGTGCGGCCCTCCTACGTGCTGGGCGGCCGCGGCATGGAGATCGTCTACGACGAGAAGACGTTGCACGGCTACATCACCCGCGCCACCCAACTCTCGCCCGAACATCCGGTTCTGGTGGACCGTTTCCTCGAGGACGCCATCGAGATCGATGTCGATGCGCTGTGCGACGGCACCGAGGTCTACATCGGTGGGGTGATGGAGCACATCGAGGAGGCCGGTATCCACTCCGGGGACTCCGCGTGCGCACTGCCGCCGGTGACGCTGGGGCGCAGTGATATCGAAGCGGTGCGACGCGCTACCGAGGCCATCGCCCACGGGGTCGGCGTGGTGGGCCTGCTCAACGTCCAGTACGCGCTCAAAGACGATGTGCTCTACGTGCTGGAGGCAAACCCCCGCGCGAGTCGCACCGTGCCGTTCGTGTCGAAGGCCACCGCGATTCCGCTGGCCAAGGCCTGCGCCCGGGTCATGCTGGGCGCGAGCATCTCCCAACTGCGCGCCGAGGGCGTGCTGGCCCGCGAGGGCGACGGCTCCAACTTCGACCCACGCGCGCCGATCGCGGTGAAAGAAGCGGTGCTGCCGTTCCAACGGTTCCGCCGGATGGACGGATCCGGCGTGGATTCTTTGCTCGGTCCGGAGATGAAGTCCACCGGCGAGGTCATGGGCATCGACCACGATTTCGGCAGCGCGTTCGCCAAGAGCCAGACCGCCGCCTTCGGCTCGCTGCCCACCGAGGGGACGGTGTTCGTCTCGGTCGCCAACCGCGACAAGCGGTCACTGGTGTTCCCGGTGAAACGGCTCGCGGACCTTGGTTTCCGGGTGCTGGCCACGGAGGGAACCGCAGAGATGTTGCGCCGCAACGGGATTCCCTGCAATGTGGTGCGAAAGCACTTCGAGCAACCCGGCGAAGGGCGCCCGGAGAGCACCGCGATCGACGCCATCAACGCCGGGCAGGTGCAGATGGTGATCAACACCCCGTACGGGAACTCCGGACCCCGGATCGACGGTTACGAGATCCGCTCGGCCGCGGTCACGATGAACATTCCGTGCATCACGACCGTGCAGGGTGCCTCGGCGGCGGTGCAGGGCATCGAGGCCGCCATCCGGGGCGATATCGACGTGCGTTCGCTGCAGCATCTGCACGCCGCCCTCGGCGGTAGCTGAGGTGGGCGGCGCGCCGGGGTTCGGCACCCGTCCGACCACCATGCCGGGCTTCGGCACTCGACTGGCCGACGCCGTCGCGGCCCGCGGCCCGCTGTGCCTGGGCATCGACCCCCACCCGGAACTGTTGCGTGCCTGGGAGTTACCCCTCAGTCCCGACGGTCTGGCCCGGTTCTGCGATATCTGCGTGTCGGCGTACGCCGACTTCGCGGCGGTCAAGCCCCAAGTTGCCTTTTTCGAGGTGTACGGGTCGGCCGGCTTCGACGTTCTAGAGCGCACAGTAGCGGCCCTGCGGGACGCGGACGTGCTGGTGATCGCCGACGCCAAGCGCGGTGACATCGGATCCACCATGGCCGCCTACGCGCAGGCCTGGGCCGGGCAGGGGCCGCTGGCCGCCGATGCCGTGACCGCGTCGCCCTATCTGGGGTTCGGTTCGCTGCAGCCGTTGCTGGACGTGGCCGCCGAGCAAGGCCGTGGTGTGTTCGTCCTGGCTGCCACCTCCAATCCGGAGGGCGCTGAGGTCCAGCGCGCGCTGGTCGGCGGGCGCACCGTCGCCCAGTCGATCGTCGACGCCGCCGCGGCCGTCAACCGGGCCGCCCTGCCCGATCCGGGTTCGGTCGGGGTGGTCGTCGGAGCCACCCTCGACGCCGCAGCCGGCGCGGTGCCGGATCTGTCCGCGCTCGGCGGGCCGGTTCTGGTCCCCGGCGTCGGCGCCCAGGGCGGCCGTCCGGAGGCGCTGGCCGGTCTCGGTGGCGCTCCTCGCGGACGATTGCTGCCGGCCGTCTCCCGCGAGGTGCTGCGGGCCGGACCGGACGTCTCCGCGGTCCGGGCGGCGGCCGAGCGGATGCGCGACGCGGTGGCGTATCTGGCCTGACATCCCGGGGCCCGACGCGTGTCGGACGGGGGCGACTCGCCCGGTCCGGCGCACGACACGCGCGGCCCTGTCCTGCGGGTTTGTGTCCGCGACAGGGGGGTGGGGTTAGATTTCGTCAGGGAGCGTGGGTACGGTCGTCGCTGGCTGAAGAACCCGGCCCACGCACAACATCGACAGTGATAATCGACAGTGATCGAGACGGAGGAAAACCGTGGCCCTTCCCCAGTTGACCGATGAGCAGCGCGCTGCAGCTTTGGAGAAGGCTGCCGCCGCTCGTCGAGCGCGAGCTGAGCTGAAGGATCGGCTCAAGCGCGGTGGCACCAACCTCCAGCAGGTGCTGAAGGACGCCGAGACCGATGAGGTCCTCGGCAAGATGAAGGTTTCCGCTCTGCTGGAAGCCCTGCCCAAGGTGGGCAAGGTCAAGGCGCAGGAGATCATGACCGAACTGGAGATCGCCCCCACCCGCCGCCTGCGCGGACTGGGCGACCGGCAGCGCAAGGCCCTGCTGGAAAAGTTCGCCTGATCCTGCTTCGAGGGAGCCGATGAAACCCGGCGAGAGTCAGGACAGCGGTCAGGGGGCACCGCGTCCGTGCGGACGTGTGCTGGTGCTGTCCGGGCCCTCCGCAGTGGGAAAGTCGACAGTGGTCCGGCACCTGCGTGAGCAGGTGCCGGACCTTCTGTTCAGCGTCTCCGCCACCACCAGGGCCCCGCGCCCCGGCGAGGTCGACGGTGTGGACTACCACTTCGTCTCGCCCGAACGGTTCCAGCAGTTCATCGATGACGGAGAACTGCTGGAGTGGGCCGATATTCACGGCGGACTGCAGCGATCCGGCACGCTGGCCCAGCCCGTCCGGGACGCCGCCGCCAGCGGACGTCCGGTGCTGATCGAGGTGGACCTGGCCGGTGCCCGGGCGGTCAAGCAGGCCATCCCGGAAGCACTCACGGTGTTCCTGGCCCCGCCCAGTCGGGAGACGCTGCGTGAGCGGTTGACCGGCCGGGGCACCGAAACGCCCGAAGTAATGGCCCGGCGGCTGGCCACCGCCGACGCCGAATTGGCTGCACAGGACGAATTCGACGTGGTGGTGGTCAACCGCCAATTGGAATCCGCCTGCGCCGAATTGGTATCGTTGCTGGTTGGCACCGCGCCCGAGCCCGCCGAGGCCGGGCAGGACCACGCTGGCGCGCCCGGCCCCAGCTGAACATCCACTTGCAGGAGAGAACCCCGACGTGACTTCGTCCTCCGCGCCTTCCGCGCCTTCCACCACCTCGGATCACTACGATCCGGCCCCCGGCGCGGCCACCGCATACGACACCCCGCTGGGCATCACCAACCCGCCCATCGACGAACTCCTCGACCGGGTCTCCAGCAAGTACGCCCTGGTGATCTACGCCGCCAAGCGGGCGCGCCAGATCAACGACTACTACAACCAACTCGGCGACGGAATTCTCGAGTACGTCGGCCCGCTGGTGGAGCCGGGTCTGCAGGAGAAACCGCTGTCGATCGCGTTGCGTGAGATCCACAGCGACAAGCTCGAGCACTCCGAGGGCGAGTAAGCGCCTCGGCGCGGCTGTCCGGTCTCTGGTCCATGACCGCCAAGCTCCATGACCGCTAAGCGCATCGTCGTCGGCGTATCCGGCGGTATCGCGGCCTACAAGGCATGCTCGGTCGTGCGACAACTCGCCGAGGCCGGTCACGATGTCCGGGTCGTCCCGACGGAGTCCGCGCTGAAATTCGTCGGCGCCGCCACCTTCGAGGCGCTGTCCGGACACCAGGTGCACACCGGGGTGTTCGAGGATGTGCCGGAGGTTCCGCATGTGCGGTTGGGTCAGCAGGCGGATCTCGTTCTGGTCGCCCCGGCCACGGCGGACCTGCTGGCTCGGTGCGCAGCCGGGCGCGCCGACGACCTGTTGACGGCTACCCTGCTCACCGCACGATGCCCGGTGCTGTTCGCCCCGGCCATGCACACCGAGATGTGGCAGCACCCGGCGACCGTCGACAACGTGGCCACGCTGCGCAGGCGGGGGACCGTCGTACTGGAGCCCGCGGCTGGGCGCCTCACCGGATCGGACAGCGGCCCGGGGCGGCTTCCCGAACCGGAGGAGATCACCACCTTCGCGCAGCTGCTCCTGGACCGATCCGACGCCCTGCCCTTCGACCTGGCCGGTGTCCGGATCCTGATCACCGCCGGCGGTACCCGCGAGGCGCTCGATCCGGTGCGTTTCATCGGCAACCGCAGCTCGGGCAAACAGGGCTATGCCGTCGCTCGGGTGGCCGCCCAGCGGGGTGCCGACGTCACCTTGATCGCCGGGAACACCGCAGGTCTGACGGATCCGGCGGGCGTGCGGGTGGTGCGGGTGACCTCCGCCGCGCAGATGAACGACGCGGTGGCCCAGCATGCCGCGGAGGCGCACGTGGTGGTGATGGCGGCTGCGGTCGCCGACTTCCGGCCCGCCCGGGCCGCCACCTGCAAGATCAAGAAGACCAACGATCCCGCGGAAGGCCACGCGGTGGATCTCGTCCGCACCGAGGACATCCTGGCCGGGCTGGTCCGCCGGCGCTCCGACGGACACCTGCCCGGTATGCGCGTCATCGTCGGCTTTGCCGCCGAGACCGGGGATGCCCACGGCGACGTGCTCTTCCACGCCCGGGCGAAGCTACAGCGCAAGGGGTGTGATCTTCTGGTCGTCAACGCCGTCGGCGATGGTCGCGCCTTCGAGGTCGACAGCAACGACGGTTGGCTGCTGGCGGCCGACGGGACCGAGCGAACGCTGGAGCACGGTTCGAAGACGCTGATGGCGAGCCGTATCGTGGACGCGATCGCGACGACATTGTGCGGCGGATAGCCGGCTGGAAGGTTTGTGCGGCGGATAGCCGATGAGAAGGTTTGTGCGGCGGCCAGCCGCGAGAAGGACGAGCGCCCCACGGGGTGCTGCATCGACGGGGTATCGAAAGGGATTGACACTGTGAGTGACAACGGGCGGCTGTTCACCAGCGAGTCGGTGACCGAGGGGCATCCGGACAAGATCTGCGACGCGATCAGCGACTCGGTGCTCGACGCCCTCCTCGCGCAGGACCCGAAGTCCCGGGTGGCGGTGGAGACCCTGGTCACCACCGGTCAGGTGCATGTCGTCGGCGAGGTCACCACGTCGGCCAAGGAGGCGTTCGCCGATATCACCGACACGGTGCGTGAGCGCATCCTGGAGATCGGCTACGACTCCTCGGAGAAGGGCTTCGACGGCGCCTCCTGCGGAGTGAACATCGGCATCGGTCGGCAGTCTCCCGATATCGCCCAGGGTGTCAACGAGGCGTACGAGGCCCGGGTGGAGGGCGAGCGCGACCCCCTCGATCTGCAGGGCGCCGGCGACCAGGGCCTGATGTTCGGCTACGCCATCCGCGACACCCCCGAGCTGATGCCACTGCCGATTGCTCTGGCACACCGGCTCGCCCGCAGGCTCACCGCGGTCCGCAAGAACGGTCCACTGAGCTACCTGCGCCCCGACGGCAAGACCCAGGTCACCATCCAGTACGAGGGCACCACCCCGATCCGGTTGGACACCGTGGTGCTCTCCACCCAGCACGCGGCGAATATCGACGAGAAGGAACAGCTTCCGCACGATATCCGCAAGCATGTCATCGACGCGGTGCTCAGTGAGCTCGCCCACGAGAGCCTGGACATCTCCGACTTCCGCCTGCTGGTCAACCCGACCGGTAAGTTCGTCGTCGGCGGCCCGATGGGCGACGCCGGCCTGACCGGACGCAAGATCATCGTCGACACCTACGGGGGCTGGGCTCGTCACGGTGGTGGGGCGTTCTCCGGCAAGGACCCGTCCAAGGTGGACCGCTCGGCTGCCTACGCAATGCGCTGGGTGGCCAAGAACGTCGTGGCCGCCGGCCTCGCCGAACGCGTGGAGGTGCAGGTGGCCTATGCCATCGGCAAGGCCGCCCCGGTGGGGCTGTTCGTGGAAACCTTCGGCACCGAGACGGTCGATCCGGCCCGCATCGAGAAGGCCATCACCGCCGTGTTCGACCTGCGCCCCGGCGCGATCGTCCGCGACCTGGACCTGCTGCGCCCGATCTACGCACCGACCGCCGCGTACGGCCACTTCGGCCGCACCGACGTCGAGCTTCCGTGGGAGCAGTTGGACAAGGTCGAGGACCTCAAGGCTTCTGTCTGACGGCCGCTCCCGTCTGACGCGTGGGCTGGCAGTCGACGTGGGCTGCCGCCCCGCTCAGGCGGTGAACCGGTAGTCGTCGAGCGGGAAGCGTCGGCTCCGCAGATATGCCTGGACGGTGGTGTCCGGGCGCAGCGGAACGTCGCCGTTCTTGTCGAAGTAGTAGCTGTTGGCCAGGGCACAGCTGTCTTGCCAGAAGATCTGCCGGTGCCGCTTGCGCATCATCTCGGCGAAGAACCGATCGTTGGCCTCCGGTCGCACCTCCACCCGCGTGGCGCCGCGGTGGCGGGCTTCGCGTAGGCAGCGCACGATGTGGTGGGTCTGCGCCTCGATCAGTGCGAAGTAGGACGAGCCGACGTACCCGTACGGACCGAACACGGTGAACAGGTTGGGGAAGCCGGGAACACTGACGCCTTCGTACGCCTGGAGGCGGTTGGTCTCCCAGTAGTCGACCAGCGAGACCCCGCCACCCCGGTGATCGGGAAGGGGATGCTGTCGGTGTCCATCACCTTGAACCCGGTGGCCAGGATCAGCACATCGACCTCATGCGCCCGGCCGTCCACGGTGATCACCCCGTCAGTGCTGATGCGGTCGATCGGTTCGGTGACCAGTTCGACGTTCTCCCGGTTGAACGTCGACAGATAGGTGTTGTGGAAGGCGGGCCGCTTGCACCCCACCGCGTAGCGGGGAGTGAGCTTGTCGCGGAGTTCGGGGTCGCGAATCTGCTTGCGCAGGTAGGCTTTTCCGGCGTCCGACATCCGTTTGGCGAACGGGTTCAGGGTGAAGTAGTGCGCCGCGATCGGGAACGTCAACTCGACGTAGGCCTGGCTGAGCAGCCGTTGCAGCATCTGGCCGCCCGGAATCCTCATGGCGGTGCGCGCTGCCCGCGGCAGTGGGACGTCGAACTTGGGGAAACACCAGATCGGGGTGCGCTGGAACACCGTCAGCGTCCGGACGGCGGGGGCGATCTCCGGGATCACCTGCACCGCCGATGCGCCGGTGCCGATGACCGCCACCCGTTTGCCGGTCAGGTCCTGGCTGTGGTCCCACCGCGCGGTGTGCATGGTGACGCCGGCGAACGTGTCGACGCCGTCGACGTCGGGAAGATTCGGGATGGTCAACGCGCCGCTGGCGTTGAGCAGGAACCGCGTCGTCAGCGTTTCCCCGGAGTCGAGATCGACCTGCCACAGGCCGGTGCGCTCATCGAAGCCGGCCCGAAGCACGCGGGTGCACAATCGGATGCGCGAGCGCAGTCGGTACTTGTCGGCACAGTGTTCGGCGTACGCGCGCAACTCGGCGCCGGGAGCGTAGGTGCGTGACCAGTGCGGACTCTGCTCGAAGGAAAACGGGTAGGAGAACGACGGGATGTCGACCGCGATGCCGGGGTAGGTGTTCCAGTACCAGGTGTCGCCGACTCCGTCGCCCCTCGACGATCAAATAGTCGCTGAGCCCGGCCCGGTCGAGCATGATCCCGGCGCCGAGTCCGGAGAACCCCGCGCCGACGATCAGCGTCTCGATATCAGGCCGGACCGGATCCGGCCTGACGCCCGGCTCAGCCGCCGATGAACTGGTCAAAGGCCCACTGGAACTGCGCGGGCACCACCGTCACACCGCACTGGCTCTGCAGCGTTCCCAGCGGAGCCAGGATCGACTTGAACTCGGCGTACTCCTGCGGGTTGGCGCTGGCGTAGGCAGAAATCGTGGCGGCGGCCTCCTGACGCGGCTGCAGGGCGGCGGTCATCAGCATCTTGTTGCCCTCGGGGTGGGTGTTCAAATAGGCCTGAGCCTGCTGCATCACCCGCTCCGATGCGGCATCGACACCGGCCGGGCTGCAGTCCGGGGCGGCTGCGGCCACCGGGGCGGACAGGCCGGCGAGCATGATCCCGCCGGCTACGGCTCCCAGACAGAAGCGGGCGGTGTACCGGGACTGTCCCGATGAGGTGAGCAGTGCCATGGGCCGAGATCCTCCAGATTGTGGCGCGACGATTCCGTCCGCGAGGTTGCTTTTCATTGTGGACTGTCGGGATCGGCCCGGCAAACGTTACGGCTGAGGGTGCAACGCCGCCCGCAGCGCGGCCAGCCCACGGTCGGTGGCCTCGGTCGCCGCCGGTACCACGCCGGCATAACCGAGGTAGCCGTGCACCAGCGATCCCGCATGGTGTAGCTCGACCTCCACACCGGCCGCACTGAGCAATTCGGCGTAGCGAATGCCGTCGTCGCGAAGCGGATCGTGACCGGCGACGGCGATGTACGCCGGGGGCAGCCCCGAGAGGTCGGCGGCCCGGCCGGGCGCCAGGGTGGGCGGTGGGTCGGTGCGGTCGAGATGTCCGGCGTACCAGTCGGAGAACGCCGCGATGGCGGCGACGTCGAGCACGGGGGCCTCGGCGTTCTCGGTGAACGACGCGAGGCTGGTATCCCACATCACCGACGGGTACCACAGCAGCTGGAAGGCCAGTTCGGGGCCGCCCTCGTCGCGGGCCAGTTGAGCGACGACGGCGGAGAGGGTTCCGCCCGCCGAGTCGCCGGCCACCGCCAAGGAGGACGCGTCGGCGCCGAATCGCCCGGCGTTCTCGGCGATCCACCGGGTCGCTGTCCAGACGTCCTCGACCGCGGCGGGGAAAGGGTGTTCGGGTGCCAGCCGGTAGTCGACGGACACCACCAGGGTGTCCGCCCCGGCGGCATGTTGGCGGGCGGTGACGTCATGGGTGTCGAGATCGCCGAGGGCGAAACCACCCCCATGGAAGAAGACCGTGACCGGCAGCGGCCGGTCACGGTCGGAATCGGGCCAGTACACGCGGATCGGGATGTCGCCGGCCGGACCGTCGATGTGATGGTCCTCCACCCGCATCTCGGTATGCAACGGCCTGCGCGGCAGCTGCCGCAACGCCCGTCGGGCCTCCTGAACGCCGCCCTCGACCGCGAGCCGGAACGGCACGGCGTCGAGGACCATGCGCAGGACGTGGTCGATGGGTTCGCGCCCGGAGTCGGTGGGCGCCCGCCCGGAATCCGCCATGAGGCCACCGTACGCAGCGGATTTTTGTCGGTGTGTCCGGATACCTTCGTTGTGTACGGATTTTCACCAACAAGGGGGACTGTTATGACCAACGCCGATGTGAAGTTGATCGCCGCACTGCTGGACCGTTCCGGGTCCATGCGAGGCATCGCCGCCGATATGTGCGGTGGATTCGACGCGTTCATCGCCAGGGAGCGCGAACAGCCGGGAACCACGCTGGTGACCCTGGCGCAGTTCGACGACCAGTACGAGGTCGTCTACAAGAACGAACCCGTCGACGCGGTGCCCGCGTTGGGGCTCGAGCCGCGGGGAATGACGGCGTTACTGGATGCCATCGGACGGTTCATCACCGACGTCGGCGCTGGTTTGGCCGCATTGCCGGAGGACGATCGGCCTGGCGAGGTCACCGTTCTGGTGATCACCGACGGTCACGAGAACGCAAGCCGGGAGTGGACCGTGGAGGCGGTGCGCGAGTTGATTGCCCAGCAGGAATCGCAGTACTCCTGGGATTTCGTTTTTCTGGGCGCCAACATGGACGCCGTCGACGTGGGGGCCGGCCTGGGCTTCGCCGCCGACAAGTCGCTGACTTACGACGCCGACGGAAACGCGGTGCGTGGTGCGTGGGACGCGGTGTCCGGCTACAGCATGCGTAAACGCAGCCGGGGTGGCGCGCCGGCATCCTCGGTAGGCTTCGACGACGCCGAGCGCAGCGCGGCGCGCAAACGGCGGTGAACACGAGGTTCAGGTGAGCGCATCCGGTCGGCGGGCCGCCGAGCAGGAACCCGTCGCCCGGGTGCTGCCCATGCTGTCGGTTCCTCACCTGGACCGCGAGTTCGACTACCTGGTGTCGGCCGATCAGTCCGACGGGGCGCAGCCCGGGGTTCGGGTGCGGGTTCGCTTCCACGGACGGCTGGTGGACGCTTTCGTCCTCGAACGACGGACCGAGACCGACCACGTCGGTCAACTGGGTTGGCTGGATCGGGTCATCTCCCCGGAGCCGGTGCTGACCCCGGAGGTGCGCCGACTGGCCGATGCGGTGGCGGCACGCTACGCCGGCACCCGACCCGACGTGTTGCGGTTGGCGATACCGCCGCGACATGCCGCGGCCGAGAAGGCCACGGCCGCGCCGCCGCTGCTGCCCGTGGTCGACGCCGTCGACCCGTCGGGGTGGGCCCGCTACGACCGAGGCGAGCAGTTCCTCGACGCACTCCAGACGGGCCGGGCGGCCCGTGCCGTGTGGCAGGCGTTGCCCGGGGAGCAGTGGTGGGACCGGATCGCCGAGGCCGCGGCTCAGACGGTGAGCTGCGGGCAGGGGGTGCTCCTGATCGCCCCCGACCAGCGCGATCTCGAACTGCTGGAGCGCGCGGCGATCAATAGGGTGGACGAGTCCGCGGTCGCAACGTTGGCGGCCGGACTGGGGCCGTCGGCCCGGTACCGGCGCTGGTTGTCGGTGCTGCGCGGCCAGGCCCGTCTGGTGATCGGGACGCGCAGTGCGGTGTTCGCCCCGGTGGAACGGCTGGGGCTGGTGATCGTCTGGGACGACGGCGACGACTCACTGGCCGAGCCCCGGGCACCGTATCCGCATGCCCGCGAGGTCGCCATGCTGCGGGCCCATCACCTCCGCTGCGCGGCGTTGATCGGGGGCTATGCCCGTACCGCCGAATCGCAGGCGTTGGTGGCTTCCGGCTGGGCTCACGACCTCGTCGCCTCCCGGCCGGTCGTCCGGTCCTCTGCGCCCAGGGTCGTGGCGATCGACGACACCGGCTACGCCGATGAACGCGACCCTGCGGCCCGGACCGCCCGGGTGCCGTCGATGGCGCTGAACGCCGCCCGCACGGCACTGCAGCGGGGCGCTCCGGTGCTGGTTCAGGTTCCCCGGCGCGGTTACGTGCCGTCGGTGGCGTGCGCCCAATGCCGGACGGTGGCCCGCTGCCGGCACTGCACCGGCCCGCTGGCACTGGCCGAGCGTGGTGCCGACGGCGCGACCTGCCGGTGGTGCGGCCGGATGGACATCGCGTTGCGCTGCCGCAGGTGCGGATCGGGGGAGGTCCGCGCCGTGGTCATCGGAGCCCGGCGCACTGCGGAGGAACTCGGCCGTGCCTTCCCCGGATTTCCGGTCGTCACCTCGGCCGGTGACGCCGTCCGCCGGGAGATCGAAGCCGGTCCGGCGCTGGTGGTCGCGACCCCGGGTGCCGAACCGCGGGCCCCGGAGGGCTACGGCGCGGCGCTGTTCCTGGACAGCTGGGCGCTGCTGGGGCGACAGGACCTGCGTGCCGCGGAGGACACCCTGCGCCGATGGATGTCCGCGGCGGCGATGGTTCAGTCCGCCGCCGACGGCGGGGTCGTCGCGGTGGTGGCCGAATCGGTGCTCTCGACGGTGCAGGCCCTGATCAAGTGGGACCCGGTCGGTCACGCCGAATCGGAACTGGCCGGCCGCGCGGAGGTCGGGCTGCCCCCGGCCACCCACATCGCCGCCGTCGACGGCGGCGATGTGGCGGTTGCCGCGCTGATCGAGCAGGCGGACCTGCCGCCGTCCGCCGAATTGCTCGGACCGGTGGACCTGCCGGTGGGGGTGCGGCGGCCGGCGGGTTCGGTGCCGGGCGAGCAGGCCGTCCGGATGCTGGTCAGGGTTCGTCGTGATCAGGGCCTGGCCCTGGCCGCCGCGCTGCGGCAGGCCGTCGCGATACGCAGCGCCCGCCACGACGACGACGTGGTCCGGGTGCAGATCGACCCGGTGCACGTGGGCTGAGGCCGGCTGGTCAGCGGGCGGCGTCCAGAACCACCTCGACCATTTCGAGGGTGGTGGACGGATGAAGCAGCGCGAACCGCCCGATGACCTCGCCCTCCCACACCGTCGGGGTGGCGAAGGCCACCTGTTCGGCGAGCAACCGGTTCTGCAGGTTCAGGTAGTCCGCCTTGCCCCAGCCCGGTCGGCGCCACAGCACGATGGACAGGCCCGGCTCCCGCACCAACTCCACGTGCGGGGAGTCCTCGACCAGGGCGGCGACCTCGGCGGTCAGGTCCAGCACATGCTGTACGGCGATCTGGTACGCGGTGGTGCCGTGCACGGCCAGGGAAAACCACAGCGGCAGCCCGCGTGCCCGCCGGCTCAGATGGTGCGCCAGATCGGTGGGGTTCCAGAACTCCGGGTGGTCCGATTGGTGCAGCGGATCGAGGTACGACGCGTGCTGGGTGTGCACCGATGCGGCCTGGTCGGGATCGCGGTACAGCAGGGCCGCGCAGTCGAAGGGCGCGAACCACCACTTGTGCGGATCGGTGATGAACGAGTCGGCGTGCTCGATTCCGGCGAATCGCCATTTCTGGTCGGAGAGCAGCGCCGCCCCGCCGTAGGCGCCGTCGACGTGCAGCCACAGGTCGCGTTCCCGGCACACCTCGGCGATCCCGGCCAGATCGTCGATGATCCCGGCGTTCGTGGTTCCCGCCGTGGCGACCACCGCGACTACGGGCGGCCCCTGATAGTCGTCGAGAGCCTGGCGGAGTCCGGCGCCGGTGAGCCGGTGGTCCTCCGAGGGCACCACGAAGGGTTCCACATCCAGGATGCGGCAGGCGTTGGCGACTGAGGAGTGCGCCTCGTCGCTGCAGGCGATCCGGACCTCCCGGACCCCGACTCGCTGCCGGCCGATGTCCCTTGCCACGGCCAAGGCCGACAGGTTGGCCGCGGACCCGCCGGATACGAAGGTGCCGCCCGCCGAGTCCGGCATACCCGCGAGGTCGGCGATCCATCGCAGCACCTGGTTCTCGGCGACGATGGCACCGGAAGCCTCCAGAAAGCTGCATCCCTGCAGCGAGGCGATGGACACCACGGTGTCGAACAGCAGTGCGGCCTTGGTCGGGGCCGCCGGGATGAAACCGAAGAACCGCGGACTGTCGGTGGACAGCACGTTCGCCGCGATGTGCTGGACGTAGGTGTCCAGCACCTCCCGGGGATCGCGGCCGTACTCGTCGATGAACCCGTCGAGTGCCCGGATGATGGGTTCCGGCGGCTTGGGGTGGTCTAGTGGGGTGTCGGTGAAGGTCAGCCGGGTGCGCACGTACTCGAAGACCAGGCCGGCCAGATGGGGGTCATGCTGATGCATGCGATCGGCTGGACGGGTCTCGCGCACCACGTGGTGAGCCAGATACGGATCATCGACCATCGGTTTTCTTCCTGGTTACTGCGGGTCTATAGGCACCGTAGAGTCCTTGCTCGAGTTCCGTCCGCGAGACGCCCGCAACTGGGAAGCTTAGACGGCCACGACGTAAGGGAGGCGCGGTGAAGTCGTTGTTCCGCAGGTTCGCCCTGCTCATCCCGATACTGATGATCGCGATCGGCTTGCTGTGGCCCGCACTGGGCAGTTCGTCCAGCGGTGGGACGGTCTCCGACCCGGTGTACTTCACCGAACTGCGTGCCGACTTCACCGTCGACGCCGACGGTTTCATGCGCGCCACCGAGACGATCAGGGCCGAATTCCCCTCCGGACGGCACGGTATCTTCCGCTACTGGGACGTCGGCAATCCGAACAACCCGCATGTCCGCCAGACGCCCGAGATCATCTCGATCACCCTCGACGGGCGATCGGTGCCCTACCAGTTGATGTGGGAGGACGACCGCTTCCGGGTCGCGAAGATCGGTGATCCGGACAGCTATCTCGACCCGGGCACGCACGTCTACCGGATCACTTACACCGTGCCCGACGTCCTGGACCCGGCAGGCCTGGGTTCGGACAAGAAGTTCGCCACCTCCACCGGTGAGGTCGGCGGGGAGTCGGCGTTCTACTGGAACGTCATCGCCCCGGCCTGGAACAACGAGATCGAACGGGCCGACATCACCGTGAAGCTGCCCGGCCGGGTGCCCGGCGCGATGTGTTCGGTCGGTCAGGGAGTCGGTCGGGCGTGCGAGGGTCTGACGGTGTCCGGTGACACGGTGCGGTTGTCCGCCACCGATCTGATGCCCCGGACCCCGGTGACCCTGCGGGCCGGCGTCGAGGTTCCCACCCCGCCCAGGGCGGAACTGCCCTGGTCGGTGCGCTGGGACGGGGTGCTCGGCCGCTCCGTGCCGGTGGTGGTGTGGCTCCTCGGCCTGACCGCCGCCGCAGGCCTGGGCGGCTTCCTGTGGTGGCGCACGACCGTCGAACCGTCGCCGGGGTTCCCGCTGCAGTACGCGCCGCCGAAGGGTCTCGGCCCGGTCCAGTGCGAGTACATCCGCACCGAGAAGGTGCCCGATGAGGGAATCACCGCCACGCTGTTCTACCTGGCCGAACGTGGGCTGCTGTCGCTCAACCAGACAGGCGCCAAGAAATGGGCGGTACACACCGTCGGTGAGTCCGGAGCCTGGGCGGATGTGGATTCGGTGAGCGTGGCGGTCGGGTCCGCACTCGGGCTGAACCATCCCGGTGGCGCATTCAACGCCAACGGCGGTGTTTCGGCCGGTAAGAAGCTCACCGCCGCCAAGCAGGTGATGGAGACCGGGGTGCGTCAATGGGCTCTCGACGAGGGACTGATCGCCAAGCACCGGGTGGAGTGGTGGCTGCGGTTCGCCAATGTCGTGGCGTTGGTGGTGGCCTTCTTCTGTTTCCTGCGTTGGGGTTTCGCGATCACCCTGTGGGGCGCGCCGTTCGCGGTGTTCTTCCTGCTGACGACGCCGGCGTGGCGACCGGGAGTCGGCATGCGCCGGACCGCGGCCGGACGCCGGCTGTGGTCCGAAGCGGGGGGCTTCCATCGGATGCTCGCCACGGATTCGGCTGAGTCGCGGTTCGACTTCGCCGCCCGCAAGGATCTCTACACCGCTTACATCCCGTTCGCCGTGGCCGGTGGCGCCGCCGCCGTCTGGGCGGCGAAGTACCAGGCGGCAACCGGGCAGCCGCCCCCGGAGCCGGGCTGGTATCACACCACGTCGGGGCATGGTTGGACGTCCTCGGGGTCGGGGGGTGCTAACTTCGACAGCTTCGAGTCGGCGCTCTCGTCATCCATCGGCGCCTACACCGCGTCCCAGTCCTCGTCGTCCTCCGGCGGCGGTGGTGGCGGCGGCGGTGGCGGTGGTGGCGGCGGTGGTGGAGGAGGAGGCGGTTCATGGTGACCCTGCTACTGGTTCTCGCACTGGTGGCGGCGGTGGCGGTGCTGGCCGGTTTCGTCGTGGGCTACAACAAGCTCCGCACCGCCGACGTCCGAGCGGACGAGGCGCTCGGCGGCATCGACGTGCAACTCACCCGTCGAGCGGCCCTGATCCCCGGACTGGTGCACGTCGTGCAGAGCTTCGCGACCCACGAGAAGGCGGTGCTGCAGCACGTAGCCGACGCGCAGGCGGCGCTGACCGCGGCCACAGCCGGTAAGTCGGTGGCCCAGCGGACCAACGCCGAGCATCAGTTCGACACCGCCGTGGGTCAGGTGCTGGCACTGGGAACCACGTATCCCCAGCTGAACTCCTCCGCGAACTTCCTGAACCTGCAGCAGAACCTCGCCGACACCGAGGACAAGCTGGCCTTCGCCCGGCAGTACTACAACGACGCCGCAGCCACCGTGAACCGATTGCGCAGCACCATCCCGTGGATGTTCGTCGCCGGTATGGCCGGAGTGGGGGAGCGGGAGTTCTACCAGGTGCCCAAGTGATCCCGCCCGCATCGCCCGGCCGGGCGTCCGGATAGTCCGGAGCAGTTGGATGCGCATCGTTTTCGCCGGCACCCCCGCACCTGCGCTGCCGTCTTTGCAGCGGCTGCTCGACTCCCCCCGCCACGACGTGGTGGCGGTGCTCACCCGACCCGACGCGGCCGCCGGGCGGCGCGGGAAGCCGGCCCCGTCGGAGGTGGCCCGAGCGGCCTTGGAGGCCGGTATCCCGGTGCTGCGCCCGCAGCGGCCCAACTCCCCGGAATTCGTGGCCGAGTTCGGTGCTCTTGCGCCGGACTGCTGCGCGGTGGTCGCCTACGGCGCACTGCTGGGTGAGCCGCTGCTGGCCGTCCCGCGCCACGGCTGGGTGAACCTGCACTTCTCAGTGTTGCCCGCTTGGCGGGGCGCGGCACCCGTCCAGGCCGCGATCGCCGCCGGCGACACCGAAACCGGCGCGACGACATTCCAGATCGAGCCGGCGCTGGACACCGGCCCGGTGTACGGGGTTGTCACCGAGACGATCCGCAGCGACGACACCGCCGGTGAACTGTTGAACCGGCTGGCCCGGTCCGGGGCGGAACTGCTGGAGGCGACGATGGACGGAATCGCCGACGGCCGGCTCACCCCGGTGCCACAGTCGGTGGAGGGCGTCAGCATGGCCCCCAAGGTCACCCCGGAGGGGGCGCGGGTGCGCTGGGATCTGCCGGCGCACGTCGTCGACCGGCGAATCCGCGCGGTGACCCCGGCCCCCGGCGCCTGGACCATGATCGGCGAGATGCGGGTCAAACTCGGACCCGTCACCGTCGAAGAAGCCGCAGATCCGCTCCCGCCCGGATTGCTGACAGTCGACCGCTTCGGCGTGCGGGTGGGCACCGGATCACACCCGGTGCGGCTCGGGCAGATTCAGCCGCCGGGGAAGAAGGCCATGCCCGCCGGGGACTGGGCCCGAGGGGCCCGCCTCGGCGACGGGGTGCGGGCGCAGTGAACCGCGACGGTGTTTCCGGCGCCCGCCGGCCCGGTGGCAGGCAGAGCCAACGGCCACGTGGCCGGGCCGGCCGCAGCCCGCTGGATCCGGCGCGCCGAGCCGCATTCGACGTGCTGCGCGCCGTCAGCGACCGCGATGCCTACGCCAACCTCGCGCTTCCGGCGATTCTCGCCGAGCGTGGGATCAGCGGGCGCGACGCCGCGTTCGCCACCGAACTCACCTACGGCACCTGCCGCAGCCGCGGACTGCTCGACGCGGTGATCGGGGCGGCCGCCAACCGACCGGTCGACCAGATCGACCCCGTGCTGTTGGACCTGCTGCGGCTGGGGAGTTATCAACTGCTGCGCACCAACGTCGCCCAGCACGCGGCGGTGTCCACCACTGTTGAGCAGGCCGGAGTCGAATTCGATTCGGCCCGGGCGGGTTTCGTCAACGGTGTGCTCCGCAAGATCGCCGGCCGCGACGAGGCCTCCTGGGTGGCCGAACTGGCCCCGGCGGCCACCGCCGACCCGGTCGGCCGCAGCGCGTTCATCCACGCCCATCCCCGATGGATCGCGCAGGCCTTCGCCGACGCACTGGGTTCTGCCGCGGGTGAACTCGACGCGGCACTGGCCGCCGACGACGCCCGGCCCGCGGTCCACCTGGCCGCCCGGCCCGGTGTGCTGACCGCCTCTGAACTCAGCGAGCAGGTGGACGGGACAGTCGGCCGCTACTCGCCCTACGCGGTGTACCTGTCCGGTGGCGACCCGGCCCGGCTCGCCCCGGTTCGTGACGGCGTGGCGCTCGTCCAGGACGAGGGCAGCCAGCTGGTCGCCCAGGCGCTGACGCTGGCGCCGCTCGACGGCCCGGACGGCGGCCGCTGGCTGGATCTGTGCGCCGGCCCCGGAGGTAAGTCCGCTCTGATCGGCGCGATCGCCGCCCAGCGGGGCGCGGACGTGATCGCGGTGGAACCGAACGATCGACGGGCTGAGATGGTCGAGCAGAACACCGCCGGTCTGCCGGTCCGGGTGGTCCGCGCCGACGGTCGCGACCCCGGGTTGCCCGGCGGATTCGACCGCGTGCTGGTGGACGCCCCGTGCACCGGTCTGGGCGCGCTGCGGCGTCGGCCGGAGGCCCGCTGGCGGCGCACCCCGGCCGACGTTCCGGCACTGGCCCGGCTGCAGCGCGAACTGCTGGCGTCGGCGATCGCCCTGACCCGCCCCGGTGGGGTAGTGCTCTACGCGACCTGCTCGCCGCATCTGGCCGAGACGGTCGGCGTGGTCTCCGATGCACTTCGTCGGCAGCCGGTCAGCGCCCTTGACGCCCGGCCGCTGTTCGCCCCCGCCGACGAGGTGGGCGACGGGCCCTACGTCCAACTGTGGCCGCACCGGCACGGAACGGACGCGATGTTCGCCGCGGTCCTGCGCAAGAACCTCTGACCGCCGCCTGGATGTCGAAGCCTTAAGGTGACTGCCATGCCAACACCGCCGCGACCGATGATCGCGCCGTCGATCCTGTCCGCCGATTTCGCCCGACTGGCCGACGAGGCCGCCGCCGTCGAGGGCGCGGACTGGCTGCATGTCGATGTGATGGACGCCCACTTCGTGCCGAACCTGACCCTGGGGCTGCCGGTGGTGGAAAGTCTGCTCAAGGCCACCGACATCCCGCTGGACTGCCACCTGATGATCGAGGATCCGGACCGGTGGGCGCCCGGTTACGCCGAAGCCGGTGCGCACAATGTCACGTTCCACGCCGAGGCCACCCAGAATCCGGTCTCGGTTGCCCGGGACATCCGCGCAGCCGGAGCCAAGGCCGGGCTGTCGGTCAAACCCGGCACACCACTGCAGCCCTACCTGGAGATTCTGCGGAGCTTCGACACCCTGCTGGTGATGTCGGTGGAACCCGGCTTCGGCGGTCAAAGCTTCATCCCGGAGGTGCTCGACAAGGTCCGCACAGCGCGGCGTCTGGTCGATGCCGGCGAGTTGACCATCCTGGTCGAGATCGACGGGGGTATCAACGCCGACACCATCGAAGCGGCGGCCGAAGCCGGAGTCGACTGTTTCGTCGCCGGATCGGCGGTGTACGGGGCCCAGGACCCGGGTGCCGCGGTGGAAGCACTGCGCCGCCGCGCCGGTGTCGCGGCACCGCATCTGACCGCATGACCGTCCCGCGGCACCTCGCCGCGGCCATGAGAACGGCGCTGGAACAGGCCGAGCGGGTCAAAGGGGCCACCTACCCCAATCCGCCGGTGGGCGCGGTGATCCTCGATGCCGACGGGCAGCGGGTCGGATGGGGTGCCACCGAACCCGTCGGCGGAGCGCACGCCGAGGTGGTCGCACTGCGGGAAGCGGGGGAGCGGGCCGCCGGCGGGACGGCGGTCGTCACCCTGGAACCCTGCAACCATCACGGTCGGACCCCGCCGTGTGTCGACGCACTTCTCGCTGCGGGGGTTGCCGCGGTGGTCTATGCGGTGGGCGACCCCAACCCGATCGCCGCGGGCGGGGCGCGACGGCTGACTGCGGCCGGTGTGCGGGTGACCGGTGGTGTTGCGGCAGCCGACGTCGCCAACGGTCCGCTGCGCGAGTGGCTGCACCGGCAGCGGACCGGCCGCCCGCACCTGACCTGGAAGTTCGCCGCCGGCATCGACGGGAGGAGCGCCGCCGCGGACGGATCCTCGCAGTGGATCACCAGCGAGGCGGCACGCGCCGATGTGCACCGCCGTCGCGCCGCCGCCGACGCGATCGTGGTGGGCACGGGAACGGTGATCGCGGACGATCCGAGTCTGACCGCCCGGCTGCCCGAGGGCGGGTTGGCGGCGCGGCAGCCACTGCGCGTCGTCGTCGGCGAGCGGGACATTCCGCCGCAGTCACGGGTACTGAGCCGGGACTGCCCCACCCTGCACCTGCGCACCCGGAACGTGAACGAGGTTCTGCGGGCACTCGCGGACCGCACCGACATCATGCTGGAAGGCGGCCCGACTCTGGCCGGCGCCTTCCTGCGGGCCGGTGCGGTGGATCGGATCCTGGCGTATGTCGCGCCCATTCTGTTGGGCGGGCCCAAGACCGCGGTGGACGACATCGGCGTCACCACCATTGCCGACGCGCTGCGCTGGAACTATGACGACGTCGAGAAGATCGGGCCGGACCTGCTGCTCAGTCTCGTCCCGCCGCGCTGAGCCCCTTGTGCTCGATGATGTCCCGCGAGCCCCCGGCTCCCATGAGTTCGCGGAAGCCCTGCACCGTGTAGCTGATGACGGTGCTGTCGGTACGCGCTCGGGCGGTCGCCGAGCGCGGTAGCGCGAACAGCGGCCCCATCTCGCCGAAGTACTCGCCGGGACTTGCCGTGGTGGCGATTTCCTCGTCACCGCTGGGCAATTCGCGGACCAGTTCGATCTCGCCCTCGGAGACGACGTAGATCGAATCGCCCATGGTCCCCTGCTCGAACAGGGTCTCACCGGCGGCCAGGGTGATGGTTTGCGGCTCGTGGTCGGTGGCCGACAGGTGCGGCACCAGTTCGACCACCCGATCGGCCAGCGGCAGCATCCGGGTGTCATGGGTGGCGACCACGACCACCCGCTCGCCGGAGGCCAGTTCGCGGATCAGCCGCAGCACCTCCTCGACCTGGATGTAGTCCAGGTGCGCGGTCGGTTCGTCCGCGATCAACAGCGGTGGGTCGAGGGCGATGGCCCGGGCGACCGCCACCCGCTGCTGCTGACCGCCGCTGAGATCCCCGGGCCGGTGTCCCATCCGGTTGGCGAGGCCTACCCGCGTCAGAAGTTCGGCGGCCCGCTCGCGGGCTTCGTGCCGGCCGACGCGGGCGGCACGCAGGGGCACCATCACGTTCTCGATCGCGGTCAGACTGGGCACCAGGTTGAACGCCTGGAAGACGATGCCGACGGTGTTGCGCCGGTAGTCCGAGAGTTCCCTCGCATCCAGCTTGGTGAGGTCGATATCGCCGAACTCGATTCGCCCGGCGCTGGGCCGCAGAATGCCGCCGAGACAGGACAGCAGGGTCGTCTTGCCGCAGCCGCTGGGCCCCAGCAGGATCGCCAGGGACCCCGCCGGGACGTCCAGACTCAGGCCGTTGATCGGCCGTACCGACTCCTGACCGCTGGTGTACTCGACCACCAGGTCCTTGATGCGCAGATCACCCATGGTGGTCAGGGTCCTCCGAAGGCCAGGGCGGGGTCGACGGTGACCGCCCGGCGCAGCCCGGCAAGACTCGCCAGCACGCCGATGGTGATCGCCACCACGGGCAGCAGCAGAAACGCCACCTGAGGGATGTCCACCCGCATCGGAAAGAGCGGTCCGAGCAGAACCGAGAGCACGCCGCCGAGCACCGCCGCGAGGACCGCGACGATCACCGCCTGCATGGCAAGGCCGGCCAGGATGGCCCTGGTCGGCACGCCGACGGCTTTGAAGACCGCGAAGTCGCGGGTCCGTTCGATGGCGGACATGTAGATCATCGACCCGACGATCAGCGCGGCGACGATCCACAACAACCCGGCCATCAGCGTCATCGCCTGCCGCGCACCCGTCAGCGCCCGCAAGAGGTCGTTGATGGCGCCCTCCCGGTTGACCAGGGTGAAGCCGCTCGGAACCCGCTCGGGAAGCGGTTGGACCCCGATGGAGGAGATCAACGCCTGATCGGAGAACAACAGCTTCTGTGCCCCGGCCACGGTCAGAAACACATTCGACTGGCCGGCCAGGGCCGTGGAATCGTCGACGATTCCGACGATCTGCAAGTTCCGTGAGCCGATCTCCACGGTGGCGCCGATCGGTTTGTTCATGGTGCTCGACACTGCGGCCTCGTGCGGCATAGCCGGCGGCCGGCCCTGCTCGATGGGCGGGATCCCGGGTCCCCGCTCGGGAGATCCGAAGATGTTGACGCTGCGAGGAGTGCCGTGGTCCTGCATCGTGGCGCTGCCGTACACCAGAGGGACGGCGTCCTTCACGCCGGGAATCTGCAGCTTGACGGCGGGGAAGGCGGAGGATCCCAGGAACGGCCCGGTTGCGCCGGACTTCACCAGGTAGCCGTCGAGGCCCAGCGAATCCACCGTGCGGACCGCCTCGACGCGGAACCCGTTGGCCAGCCCGGTAAGCACCAGGGTCATCGCGAAAACCAGGCCGGTGCCGACGATGGCGATGACGAAACGGCGCTTACGCCACTGCAGGTCGCGCAGTGCCGCGGTCAGCACGTCGTCACCCGCATGGGGCGAGGGTACCGACCCGCAGGGCGGGCCGTGGAGGGCTTGTCCCAATTCGCCCGCCGAGTCGCCCCCCGGGTCGATGGCCGGGTCGAGGGTCGTGGCGGGGCAGCGGAGTGGACGTTCAACGGACGGGGACGGAGCCGGGAGGGGAGTCGGCGCCAGCCGACGGGAAGTGAGCGCCGGGCCCGGTGCCGGACCCGGCGTCGGAGTCGGACCCGGTGCCGGACTCGGAGCCGCCCTCGGCATCAGGCTCGGCGTACTCGTCCCGGCCACCGATCAGCAACGCGGACAACGCTCCCGCGACACAGATGACGGCGGTGATGAGGAAGATCTCGCCGTACTGCACGGTGTAGGCGATTCGGCCGTTCTCGGCAACCTTGGTCGCGATGTCGAACACCGAACCGGAGGGCTTCGGCAGGGTCGCCATGATCTGGTTGAACCGGTAGACACCCCACGCGCTGAGCGCAGCCACCCCGACCAGCATCCCGGTCATCCGGGCCACCACCACCAGGGAGGAGGCGATGCCGTGCTGGGCCGCGGGCACCACCCGCAGTGCCGCCGACGTCAACGGACCGATCACCAGGCCCAGGCCGATGCCGGCCAGCGCCAGATCGGTGCCGAAGGTGGGCAGCGTGATGATGCCGAGGTCGTGGCGGGCGGTCAGCACGTCGACGGTCCAGTGCGACACCAGCCAGTAGGCGAACCCCGCGATCAGCATCCCGGCGGAGGCCACCAGCCGGTCGCCGATCCGGGTGGCCAGCCAGCCCCCGACCAGCGCGCCGATCGGCAGCGCCACCAGGAAGTGCAGCAGCAGCCCCGCGGCCTGGTTCTGGTCCTTGCCCAGGACGCCCTGTCCGAACAGTTCGATGTTCACCAGGGTCACCATCAGCGCGGCACCGGCGGATACCGAGGTGGCCAGCGAGGCCAGGAACGGCCGGAACCGCACTCCCGCCGGTTCGATCAACCGGGTGCGGGCGAACCGCTCCCAGACGCCGAAGGCGATGGCCGCCAGCAGCGCACCGATCACCATCGGCAGGCCCCAGCTGGGCAGCACCTGTTTGCCGTTCGGGTCCGGGTTGTACAGCCCGATCACCGCCAGGCCGAGGGCCAGTGCCAGCAGCAGCCCACCGACGACGTCCACCCGCTGCGGTTCCCGGTCCCGGTCCCGCCCCGGAAGGCTGATGTGGATCAGCACCATCGCGATCGCCGCGAGCGGAACGTTGATCCAGAACACGTCCCGCCAGGTGTTGAGCAGCCAGACCACGCCGATGCCGTACAGCGGACCTAGCACACTGCCCAGCTCCTGGGCGGCGCCGATACCGCCGAGGACGGCCGCCCGGTTGCGGGCTGCCCACAGGTCGGCCGCCAATGCCAGCGTCACCGGAAGCAGCGCGCCACTGGCGGTGCCCTGCACCACCCGGCCGATGACCAGCGTCGTCAAGTCGTTGGACAGCGCGGTGATGACCGAACCGACCGCGAACCCGGCGAGGCTGAGCTGCAGGACGAGTTTGCGGCCGAACCGGTCAGAGGCCCGTCCGAGCAGCGGCATGGCGGCCACATAGCCCAGCAGGTAGCCGGTGATGATCGGGGTGACCTGCTGAATCTTGTTCAGCGGGATACCGACGTCGCGCATGATGTCACGCATGATCGTGACCACCACGTAGGTGTCCAGCGCGCCCAGCAGGACCGCGAGGCTGCCCGCCCCGATCGCGATGCGCCGACTGCTACCCACTGCCGGCATCCGGTGTCGGCTGTGTGCCGGCATCACACCGCGGGCTTGGTGACGGTGACCGGCTTGTCCCACTCGGACAGGGTCAGCTGCACGCTGTTGCCCTCGCTCTGATCCACCCGGGCCTGGACCAGCTGGTGCGGCGCGTCCTTCTCGATCCAGGTCGTCGCCGACAGCGGCCCGGTGGCCTTGATCTGCGGGATCAGCTTGTTGACCGCGTCGGCGCCGACCTTGCCGCTGATCCGAACCGTCGACACGCCGCCGATGGTGTCGAAGCCCTCGGACTTGGGTTCGGTGATGCTGGCGAGCATATTGGCCAGACCGCTGTCGGGGTTCAGGATCACCGACGGGTCGTACACCTCGGCTGCCGGCCCCATGTCCAGCCAGCTGTCCGGGGTGAGGGCGGCGTAGAGGGTCCCGTCGAGCACGACGAGCTGGATATCGACGTCGGATCCACCCATCGTGATCTTCGAGCTGCCCTTGATGGCCACGCTGGGCTCGTTGGTGAGATCACCGGAGAGCGTCTTGACCGGCAAACCGTCGATCTTGCCGTTGACGGCGATCTCGAGATGCGCGCTCTTGAGCGCCTTGGTCGTGGCGATCGACTGTTGCACCAGCGGAGCGGCCTCGGGCAGCGGCTCGGATGGCTTCGACGAACAGCCCGAGGCGAGTGCCGCGGCGGCCGCCAGCGAGGTCAGGACAGCGAAAGTTCTCCGGAACATCGGCATAGCTGCATCGTAGAGGGTCGTCGGCCCGGTGCCCGGTGACCGCCGCCGCGGCGGCCGAATTGTCCGGGGAAGGCTAAATTGGCGGTGTGTTCACCGGCATCGTGGAAGAACTGGGTGAGGTCACCGATCGAGAGGACCTGGGCGACGCCGCGCGGCTCGTCATTCAGGGTCCGGTGGTCGTCGACGGCGCCCGCCATGGCGACTCGATCGCCGTCAACGGCGTCTGCCTGACGGTCGTCGACGTTCTTCCCGGTGGCCGGTTCAGCGCCGATGTGATGGCCGAGACCCTGCGCCGGTCGAGTCTGGCCGAGGTTGCGGCGGGTAGCCGGGTCAACCTGGAACGGGCTGCACCCGTGAACGGCCGATTGGGCGGGCATATCGTGCAGGGCCACGTCGACGGGACCGGTGAGGTGCTGTCCCGAACCCCGTCCGAACACTGGGAGGTCGTCCGCATCGCGCTGCCCGACTCGCTGGCCCGCTATGTGGTGGAGAAGGGGTCGATCACCGTTGACGGTGTTTCCCTGACGGTGTCGGCGGTGGGCCGGGACGGTGCCGATCAGGACGGACCCGACACGGCCCCGCGACACTGGTTCGAAGTGTCGCTGATACCCACCACATTGGCTCTGACCACCCTCGGGCAGGCGGTACCGGGAACGACGGTCAACCTCGAGGCGGACGTGATCGCGAAGTACGTCGAACGGTTGCTGGCCGCCCGTTAGACCCGGCGGCGCCGGCGGAGGAAGAACACCCCGAGCAGGAGCACAGCGGCGGACCCGGGTGCGGGAACCATCGTGTAGCCCAGATCCGTGAGGATCGCGGTTTCCAGCGTGCTGAGTGTCCGGATCCCCGGGCCCATGCTCACCCGGGCGTTCATCAGCTGCTCGTTGCGGCCGTAGAAGCTCTGGTCGTTCAGGTGGGACATCGAGCTGCCGCCCTGCCACGGGTTGGGTGTGTACACCGGAACTGGGCCGCCGTTGGCCGCGACGGCGTTCGGGCCGCCGAAGAACACACCACCGTTGCCGCCGGTCAGGTTCGTGTCGTAGGCGCTGATCCAGACGTAGTCCTCGCCGATCAGCTGGGTGCCGTCAGCGGTCACCAGGAAACCGTCGAACGCCGTCCAGCCGGTGCCGGTGTTGGTGCCGGGTTCGCTGATGTTGGACAGGAAACCCAGGGTGTGCATCAGTTCGTGCATCGCCACCGACTGGAAGTCGTACTGGCCGTTCACCACCGTGGGGCCGAACGCCCACGGGCTGCCGAAGTTCCAGGTGATCTCCCCGTCAGGTGCGGCGCCGTTGGCGTCGACTCCGGAAATGATCTTCGCCTGCACTACGGTCGGGAAGAACCCGGGCCGGGAGCTGATCATGTCGCTGGAGGCGGAGGCCAGCGTTCCCGACAGCGGAGACAGTTCGCCGTTGACCGTGTAGGTCACGGTCACCGGGGACGTCAGCACAAAGTAGGAGCCGAGGATGGTCGCGGTGGATTCCAGGGCGGCTCGGGCCTCCTGCGACCACAGCATCGCCCCGCCGGAGTAGATGAATTCGAACTGCAGGCGGGGTCCGCTGATTCCCTGGGTCACCACGGCGTTGCCCAGCGTGTAGGCGGGGCGGAACGGGTTGAACAGGTTGAAACGCAGACCCGAGTCGGCGGCGGAGACGGTGAACGCGTCGGTGCCGGCGAAATCCGGGCCGGGGGTGTAGACGTAGCTGCCGTCCGAACCGATCGTGACGGTGCCGAAGACCGGGGCCGCACTGAGGCTGTAGGTGATCGGATCGCCTTCGGGGTCGACCGCACCGACGTTGCCCGTGATCGGTCCGGCAACCTGACCGGTCAGTTGCACGGGGGCGACGGTCGGCGCCTCGTTGAAGAAGGTCCGTCGCACCAGGAGGGCAATACCCTCGACGAACGCCTGGATGGGACCGAAGACGTCACCGAGTGCAGCGGCTACCGCGTCCGCGGTCGCGGCCGCCGCCGGGACTCCGATGGTGGCGACGTGGTCTGCCGGGGCGCCGGCCTGGTCTGCGGGGGCGTCGGCCCGATCTGCCGGAGCGGCGGCCTGCGCAGCTGGGAAGATCGGTGAAATGCCATCGGGCACCGGCAGATTCGCCTCGATCGGCAGGTTCTTGTCGAGTTGCGGATTGCTCACCGGCGGAACGGCGATCGCCTCCCGGAGAGGCCGCGTGCCAAGCCCGGCCACACGTCGCGGTAGGTCCGATGCCGCCGCACCGTCATCGCGGCGAACGGCCGCGCGCCGTTCCGCCCGATTGGGGGTCGACACCGTGCGGGGGGTGTCCTCACCGGGTGTTGCCGCCGCGTCGACGGCTGCCGACGGCGATGCGGTGCGGTGTGCGGGGGTCGGCCGGTCGGCCCGACCGTGCCGTGCCGGTGCGGTGCGTGCGTCTCGGTCGGCGGCCGACTTCGCCGTACTCGCCGACGACTCGTCACCGAGGTTGTCCGCGGACGCCACAGCTTGCGGGCCGGCCAGCGACATGCCCAAGGCGAACGCCGCCGCACCCCACCGGACCACCCGTTTGGAGGTCATCCCGTTGGACAACTCATCACCCACTCCCCGCTGGGTGGCGCCGTCACATACATCCGATTGCCAGGGGCACCCAGGCCGTTTCGATACACCTAACCTAGGGGTGCGCGGGTGCCCCGGTCAACGCGGCGCGGCCGGGCGGGGTCACCGGCCCGGCAGGGAGTGTCCCGGCCGTGGTTCATACTGGTGGCTCACCGACTCCGGGCTCACCGACTCGCAGGAGCGCAGACTCCGAAGGGCAGATATGACCAGGCTGGACACCATCGAGAGGGCGGTCGCCGATATCGCGGCGGGCAAGGCCGTCGTCGTCATCGACGACGAGGACCGCGAGAACGAGGGCGATCTGGTCTTCGCCGCCGAGAAGGCGACCCCGGAACTGGTGGCGTTCATGGTGCGCTACACCTCCGGCTATCTGTGTGTCCCACTGGACGGTTCGGTGTGCGACCGACTGGGTCTGCTGCCGATGTACGCCGTCAACCAGGACAAGCACGGCACCGCCTACACCGTGACGGTGGACGCCCGCCGCGGCGTGGGAACCGGCATTTCCGCCGCGGACCGAGCCACCACGATGCGGTTGCTCGCCGATCCGCACAGTGGGTCGGAGGACTTCACCAAACCCGGCCACGTGGTGCCGTTGCGGGCCAAGGAAGGCGGCGTGCTGCGCCGCCCCGGCCACACCGAAGCCGCCGTGGACCTGGCGAAGCTTGCGGGCCTGCAACCCGCCGGCGCGATCTGCGAGATCGTCAGTCAGAAGGACGAAGGCGCGATGGCGCAGACCGACGAGTTGCGGATCTTCGCCGACGAGCACGACCTCGCCATGATCTCGATCGCCGACCTGATCAAGTACCGGCGTAAGCACGAGAAGCTCATTGAACGGGTCGCCGAGGCTCGGATTCCCACGGCACACGGCGAGTTCCGGGCTGTGGGTTACGCCAGCGTCTACGAGGACGTCGAGCATGTCGCCCTGGTTCGCGGCGACATCGCCGGACCGCTGAACGACGGCCATGACGTGCTGGTTCGGGTGCATTCCGAATGCCTCACCGGCGATGTTTTCGGTTCGTTGCGCTGCGACTGCGGCCCGCAACTCGACGCGGCGATGGCGATGGTCGCCGACGAGGGTCGCGGCGTGGTGCTCTACATGCGTGGTCACGAGGGCCGGGGGATCGGCCTGATGCACAAGTTGCAGGCCTATCAATTGCAGGACACCGGTGTCGACACGGTCGACGCGAATCTCGAACTCGGATTTCCCGCTGACGCCCGCGACTACGGCATCGGGGCTCAGATCCTGGTGGACCTGGGGGTCCGGTCCATGCGACTGCTGACCAACAACCCGGCCAAGCGGGTCGGCCTCGACGGGTACGGCCTCGAGATCGTCGACCGTGTACCCCTGCCGGTCCGGGCGACCGCGGAGAACATCCGCTATCTGAGAACCAAGCGGGACCGGATGGGACACGAACTGAGCGGGCTGGAGGACTACGACGACGCCGTCGGCGTGCCCGGTGACCTCGGTGGTGCCCGGTGAGACAGGGCCCAGTGAAACAACGAGGTCGAGCACAAGGAGCGCGGAGATGAGCGGGGGCGCGGGTATTCCGGAGGTTCCGGCGATGGATGCCTCCGCGCTGAAGATGGCGATCGTGACCAGCACCTGGCACGCCACCATCTGCGAGGCCCTGCTGGACGGAGCACGCCGGGTCGCCACGGCCGCCGGTGTCGCCGAGCCCACCGTGGTCCGGGTGCATGGGGCGATCGAGATCCCGGTCGTCGCCCAGGAACTCGCCCGCAACCACGATGCGGTGGTGGCCCTCGGTGTGGTCATCCGGGGCGAGACGCCGCATTTCGACTACGTCTGCGACGCCGTCACCCAAGGCCTGACCCGGGTGTCACTGGACGCCGCGACACCGGTCGCCAACGGTGTCCTGACCACCGAGAATGAGCAGCAGGCCATCGACCGCGCGGGCCTGCCCGGCTCCGCCGAGGACAAGGGTGCACAGGCCGCCGCGGCGGCGCTGTCGACCGCGCTGACCCTGCGCCACCTGCGGGCCCGATGAGCGGCGATACCGGCGAGATCGACACCGCGGAGTGGGATGTCAGCTTGCGGCCACGGCTGGTCCCCATGCTGGCCCGTATCACCGCCGCGGTGATCGTCGTCGCGGGCGTCGTGGTCGCGATCTTCAACGATCGGGCCTCCGGCGCCTACCTGCGGCCGGTCGACCAGGTTGCGATGGCCTGCATCGCTTGCATCCTGGCCGGAGGCGTGCTGCTGCTGACCCGGCCCCGGCTCAAGGTCGGGCCGGCCGGACTTGCTGTCCGCAATGTCGTCGAATACCGGATGATCCCGTGGCGCGAGGTCGTCGACGTCTCCTTCCCGCCGGGGAAGCGCTGGGCCCGCGTCGATCTCGACTACGGGGAGTATGTGCCGGTGCTGGCCATTCAGGTGACGGACCGGCAGCACGCCGTCGAGGCGATGGACACGGTGCGGTCCCTGATGGACCGCTACCACTCACACTGACATCCGCGCCGTGGCCGACCCCGCGACCTACCGACCGCCGCCCGGGTCCATCCCGGTCGAACCCGGCGTGTACCGCTTTCTGGACGCGCACGGCCGGGTGATCTACGTCGGCAAGGCCAAAAGCCTGCGCAGCCGACTGACCTCATACTTCGCCGACATCGCCGGGTTGCACCCCCGGACCAGACAGATGGTGACTACCGCGGCGAAGGTCGAGTGGACGGTGGTGAACACCGAGGTCGAAGCGCTCCAGTTGGAATACAACTGGATCAAGGAGTTCGACCCGCGGTTCAACGTCCGCTATCGCGACGACAAGTCCTACCCGGTGCTCGCGGTGACCCTCAACGAGGAGTACCCGCGGCTAATGGTGTACCGCGGACCCCGTCGAAGGGGAGTGCGCTACTTCGGGCCGTACTCGCACGCCTGGGCGATCAGGGAGACCCTCGACCTGCTCACCCGGGTGTTCCCGGCCCGCACCTGTTCGGCCGGGGTCTTCAAGCGGCACAGCCAGATCGACAGGCCCTGCCTGCTCGGTTACATCGACAAATGCGCGGCGCCCTGCGTCGGGAGGGTCAGCGCGGCGGAGCACCGCGCAATCGTCACCGACTTCTGCGACTTCCTCTCCGGCCGTACCGACCGGTTCGCCCGCGATCTCGAGAAGCAGATGAACGCCGCCGCCGCCGACCTCGACTTCGAGCGGGCCGCCCGGTTACGGGACGACCTCGGGGCGCTGCGGCGCGCAATGGAGAAGCAGGCGGTGGTACTCGGTGACGGCACCGACGCCGACGTGGTGGCCTTCGCCGATGACGAGTTGGAGGCGGCGGTTCAGGTTTTCCACGTCCGGGGCGGGCGGGTGCGGGGCCAGCGCGGTTGGGTCATCGAGAAACCCGGCGACCCCGGGGAGTCCTCGGAGCAGGCGCTTGTGGAGCAGTTCCTCACCCAGTTCTACGGCGCTGAAGCCGAATTGGGCGGCCCGCCCCCCGCCGAATTGGGCGGCCCGCCCCCCGCCGAATTGGGCGGTTCGCCCCAGCCCGAATCAGACGCGGCCGCCGACGAATCGCTCAATCCGGTGCCCAAAGAAGTACTGGTGCCGTGCCTGCCGCCCAACGCCGATGAACTGTCCGAATGGCTGTCCCGGCTGCGCGGGTCGCGGGTGGCGCTGAGGGTCCCGCAGCGCGGCGACAAGCGGGCTCTGGCCGACACCGTGCACCGCAACGCCGTCGAGGCGCTGCAGCAGCACAAGCTCAGGCGTGCGGGCGATTTCACGGCGAGATCGGCTGCGCTGCAGAACATTCAGGAATCCCTCGGCCTGGTCGACGCCCCACTGCGGATCGAATGCGTCGACATCAGCCACGTTCAGGGCACCGATGTGGTGGGTTCGCTGGTGGTGTTCGAGGACGGGTTGCCGCGCAAGTCCGACTACCGGCACTTCGCCATCCGGGAGGCCGCCGGCGACGGACGCTCCGACGACGTCGCGTCCATCGCCGAGGTCACCCGCCGCCGGTTCCTGCGGCACCTCAGCGATGCCGGCCCCGCGACGGACGGCGACGGGACGACCCATGCGGGTGAGGCCGGGGCCGGACCGCCGCCGGTTAAACAGCGGCGCTTCGCCTACCCACCGAATCTGTACGTCGTCGACGGCGGGCAGCCACAGGTCAACGCCGCACAGGCGGTGCTCGACGAGTTGGGCATCACCGATGTCGCGGTGATCGGCCTGGCCAAGCGACTTGAGGAGGTCTGGTTGCCGGCCGAACCCGACCCGCTGATCATGCCGCGTAACAGCGAGGGGCTTTACCTGCTGCAACGGGTTCGGGACGAGGCACACCGATTCGCCGTCTCGTACCACCGCAGTCTGCGCTCCAAGCGGATGACCGCCTCGGCCCTGGACACCGTCCGGGGGCTGGGGGAGACCCGCCGCAAGGCGCTGGTGACGCATTTCGGCTCGCTGGCCCGGCTGCGGCAGGCCAGCGTGCAGGAGATCACCGCCGTCCCCGGGATCGGGGTGGCCACGGCCACCGCGGTACTGGAGGCTCTCGGAGCGACCGGGACCGAGACGACGGAAACCGAGACCGAGACCGAGACCGAGACCGGGACCGGGACTGGCACTTCGGCGTCGGATACCGACCCGGTGGGAGATGATCGGGCAGAGCGACCGGTGGGAGATGACCAGGCAGAGCGACCGGTGGGAGATGATCAGGCAGAGCGACCGGTGGGAGATGATCGGGCAGAGCGCCATGATGGATGACAACGGATACCTGAAGCCGGCCGAACCGATCCCGGGCAACACGGCCGGAATTGACGTCGTACTGGTGACCGGGTTGTCCGGTGCCGGCCGGGGCACCGCCGCGAAGGTCCTCGAGGATCTCGGCTGGTATGTCGCCGACAACCTTCCACCGGAGCTGATCGCCCGCATGGTTGATCTGGGACTGGCGGCGGGCTCGCGGATCACCCAGCTCGCGGTGGTGATGGATGTCCGGTCCCGTGGGTTCACCGGCGACCTGGACCTGGTGCGGAGCGACCTTTCGGCGCGCGGGATCACCCCGCGGGTGGTGTTCCTCGAAGCCTCCGACGACATCCTTGTGCGTCGCTACGAGAACAACCGGCGCAGCCACCCGTTACAGGGGAACCAGACCCTCGCCGAGGGCATCGCGGCCGAACGGGTGATGCTGGCCGGGGTGCGGGCCGGCGCCGATCTGGTGATCGACACCTCCGCCTTGTCTGTGCCCGGGCTGCGGGCCGGCATCGAGCGCGCTTTCGGGGGCGAGACCGTCGCTCTGACCAGCGTCACCGTCGAGTCCTTCGGATTCAAGTACGGATTGCCGATGGACGCCGACATGGTGATGGACGTGCGCTTCCTGCCCAACCCGCACTGGGTCGACGAGTTGCGACCGCAGACCGGTCGGTCGCCGGCGGTGCGGGATTACGTGCTCGGCCAACCGGGCGCGACGGAGTTCCTGCAGACCTACCATCAGTTGCTGAGGTTGGTGGTGGAGGGATACGTCCGGGAGGGGAAGCGGTACATGACCGTGGCGATCGGATGTACCGGGGGCAAGCACCGCAGCGTCGCGATCGCCGAGGCGCTGTCCGGTTTGCTGGCACATAACGAGCACCTCACCGTCCGCGTGCTGCACCGCGACCTCGGGCGGGAGTGACGGTGGCGCGCGGGATGGCGGGCCGGCGATGAGCCAGCGGATCGTCGCGCTCGGCGGCGGCCACGGGTTGTACGCGACGCTGTCGGCCGCCCGTCGGCTCACCCCGCATGTCACCGCTGTGGTCACGGTCGCCGACGACGGCGGCTCCTCCGGGCGGTTGCGCTCCGAACTCGACATCATCCCGCCCGGTGATCTGCGAATGGCGCTGGCGGCCTTGGCTTCCGACAGTCCGCACGGCAGGCTGTGGGCGACCATCATCCAACATCGGTTCGGCGGCAGCGGTGCGCTGGCCGGTCACCCGATCGGCAATCTGTTGCTGGCCGGGCTCAACGAGGTGCTGGCGGATCCGGTCGCAGCACTCGACGAACTGGGCCGAATTCTCGGCGTGAAGGGTCGTGTGCTACCCATGTGCCCGATCGCCCTGCAGATCGAGGCCGATGTGTCGGGTCTCGAACGGGACCCGCGGATGGGCCGGGTGATCCGCGGTCAGGTCGCGGTGGCCACCACCCCGGGGAAGGTCCGCCGGGTTCGGTTGTTGCCCGGCGACCCGCCGGCGACCCGCCAGGCCGTCGACGCCATCCTGGCCGCCGATCTGGTCATCCTCGGTCCGGGGTCCTGGTTCACCAGCGTGATCCCGCACGTCCTGGTGCCCGGTCTGCTGGCCGCACTGAAGTCGACCGCGGCCCGGCGGGTGTTGGTGCTGAACCTGGCCGCAGAACCAGGCGAGACCGCCGGATTCTCCGCGGAACGCCACCTGCACGTGCTGGCACAACATGCTTCGGGGTTCACCGTGCACGACATCATCGTGGACACCGCGCACGTGCCCTCCGAACGGGAACGGGATCAGCTTCGCCGGACGGCGGCCCATCTGGAAGCGACGGTGGAGTTCGCTGACATTTCCCGACCTGGTACACCTTTACATGACCCGGCAAAGCTCGCCGAGGTGCTCGGTGCCGTCCGCGTGCGGCGTCCGGAGCCCCCGACGACGGTCCTTCCCGCGCCTGCCTCGGCGCCGGGTGAACCGGGTCGGCAGACGGGGGCGGCACGGCGGCCCGGCGGACCGGGAGGTGACGACTCGTGGCGATGACAGCCGAGGTGAAGGATGAGCTGAGTCGTCTGGCGGTCAACTCCGTCAGCGCCCGGCGGGCCGAGGTGGCCGCGTTGCTGCGGTTCGCGGGGGGGTTGCACATCGTGTCCGGTCGGGTGGTCGTGGAGGCCGAGGTCGATCTCGGCAGCACGGCGCGTCGGCTCCGCAAGGACATCCACGACCTATACGGCTACAACGCGGTCGTCCATGTGCTGCCGGCCAGCGGAATTCGCAAAAGCACCCGATATCTGGTTCGGGTCGCCAAGGACGGTGAGGCCCTGGCACGCCAGACGGGACTGCTCGACATGCGCGGGCGTCCGGTGCGCGGACTGCCCGCACAGGTGGTGGGCGGCAGCGTCGGCGACGCCGAAGCGGCCTGGCGGGGCGCCTTCCTGGCCCACGGTTCGCTCACCGAACCGGGCCGATCATCGGCGCTGGAGGTGAGCTGCCCCGGACCGGAGGCGGCACTGGCCCTGGTCGGGGCCGCCCGCCGGCTGGGTGTGAGCGCCAAGGCCCGTGAGGTTCGCGGCACCGACCGGGTGGTGGTGCGCGATGGTGATGCGATCGGAACCCTGCTGACCCGGATGGGCGCCCAGGACACCCGGCTCACCTGGGAGGAGCGCCGGATGCGGCGTGAGGTCCGGGCGACGGCCAACCGGCTGGCCAATTTCGACGATGCCAATCTCCGCCGTTCCGCGCGGGCCGCGGTGGCCGCCTCGGCCCGGGTGGAACGCGCGTTGGAAATTCTCGCCGACACCGTGCCGGAACACCTGGCCGCCGCAGGTCGGCTGCGGGTCGAGCACCGGCAGGCCTCGCTGGAGGAACTAGGCCGGCTGGCGGACCCGCCGATGACGAAAGACGCCGTGGCGGGGCGTATCCGGCGACTGCTGTCGATGGCCGACCGCAAAGCCAAACAGGACGGGATTCCCGATACCGAATCCGCGGTCACCCCGGATCTGCTCGACGACGCCTGACGAGCAGAGGCCTGACGTATCGGGCTGGGCCCTCCCACCCAAGGCCCCCGATTCAGCTCCGGGCCGGGCCCGCCGCGCGATTGGCCTCCAGCGCCCAGCGGATCCCGCCGACCAGCACCCCGCCGGCGAGCCGGACCCCGGTCGATTCCAGCACCGGCAGGTAGGGCAGGCGCAACGGCAGCCGCGCCCAGACCGGCAGCAGTCCCACCGCGGCCGACGCCAGCACTCCGTAGGGGGCGCGCGCCGGCAGCGACAGCGGGGGAGTGAGAAGCAGAAAGCGGGCCGCCTCCCGCGCGGCCTCGGTGCTGCGAAGTTCCGGGCGGAACCGGGCGAGGCGGGATCGCAGGGCGGCTTCGGTCCTGGGCGGATCGATCACCCCGAGCGCCTCGGCGACGTGGGCGGTGTCGCTGACGTAGGCGTCGCGGCCGCGCTGATCCAGCCGGCTGGTGCCGTATCGCTGGTAGGCCGCCAGGAAGCTGTCCACTTCGGCGATGTGCACCCACTCCAGGAGGTGTGGGTCATCGGCCCGGTAGGGCCTCCCGTCGGGCGCGACGCCGTGCACCCGGCGGTGGATGCCGCGCACCCGGTCCACGGCACGCTGGGCATCGGCAGCGGTCCCGAACGTGGTGACGGCCAGGAACGTGCTGGTGCGTTGCAAACGTCCCCACGGGTCGCCGCGGTAGTCGGAGTGCTCGGCCACCCCGGCCATCGCCAGCGGATGAAGCGATTGCAGGAGCAGCGCGCGCAGACCGCCGACGAACATCGACGCGTCGGCGTGCACCTGCCGGATGGGACGGTCCTCGGCGAACCAACGAGGTCCGGGCGTCTCGTGGATACGTGCGCGGTTCTGCGGCCCGTCGGGACCGGCGACCATGGCGAACAGACTGGCGCCGAGGCGCTCTCGCACCCGACCGAGGTCCAGTGTGACTGTCATGATCCAGACGGTACGCCTGCGGTTTCGCCGCCGTCCCGCACCGGATTTCGGCCGGAACGCCAACCGCCCGCGGCGGCGGATGCCGCAGCACTAGGCTTGTCTGTGAATCGCAGTCGACTGGAGGAGACACACGTGACGATCCGGGTTGGTGTCAACGGTTTCGGCCGTATCGGACGCAACTTCTACCGGGCCCTGGCAACGCAGCAGGCCGAAGGCCGGGCAACCGACATCGAGATCGTGGCGGTCAACGACCTGACCGACACCGCCGCCCTGGCTCACCTGCTGAAGTTCGACTCCATCCTGGGCCGGTTTCCCGAGGACATCAGCGCCGAGGGTGACACCATCCACGTCGGAAACCACAAGATCAAGGCATTCGCGGTCAAGGACGGCCCGGCCGCCCTGCCGTGGGGCGACGTCGGCGTCGACGTCGTGGTCGAATCCACCGGCATCTTCAACGACGCCCGCGCCAGGGGCCACCTCGAGTCGGGTGTCAAGAAGGTGATCATCTCGGCGCCGGCTCAGGACGAGGACATCACCATTGTGATGGGCGTCAACGACGACAAGTACGACGGCAGCCAGAACGTCATCTCCAACGCCTCCTGCACCACGAACTGCCTAGGGCCGCTGGCCAAGGTCGTCAACGACGAGTTCGGCATCGTGCGCGGCCTGATGACCACCATCCACGCCTACACCGGGGATCAGAACCTGCAGGACGGTCCGCACAAGGACCTGCGCCGGGCCCGGGCGGCCGCGATCAACATCGTGCCCACCTCCACCGGCGCGGCCAAGGCCATCGGCCTGGTGCTCCCGGAACTGAAGGGCAAGCTGGACGGCTACGCGCTGCGGGTGCCGATCCCCACCGGCTCGGTCACCGACCTGACCGTCGAGTTGAAGAAGGAAGCCAGCGCCGCGGAGATCAACGCCGCGCTCAAGGCCGCCGCCGAGGGCAAGCTCAAGGGCATCCTGAAGTACTACGACGCGCCGATCGTGTCCAGCGACATCGTCACCGACCCGCACAGCTCGATCTTCGACGCGGGCCTGACCAAGGTCATCGACAACCAGGCCAAGGTGGTGTCCTGGTACGACAACGAGTGGGGCTACTCCAACCGGCTGGTCGATCTGGTCGGCCTGGTCGGCAAGTCCCTCTGACGGGGGCGCCGACCGTGGCAGTCAAGACTCTCGCCGACCTGTTGGCAGAGGGGGTCGAGGGTCGTGGCGTGCTGGTGCGCTGCGACCTCAACGTCCCACTCGACGACGCCGGATCGATCACCGACACCGGCCGCATCGACGCCTCTGTCCCGACCCTCAAAGCCCTCAGCGACGCCGGCGCCAAGGTTGTCGTGACCGCCCATCTCGGCCGGCCCAAGAGCGGACCGGAGGCCAAGTTCTCGTTGGCCCCGGTGGCTGCCGCGCTCGGTGACCGGTTGGGCCGACACGTCGCGCTGGCCGGTGACGTCGTGGGCACCGATGCCCTCGCCCGGGCCGAGGGCCTGACCGACGGTGACGTCCTGCTGCTGGAGAACATCCGCTTCGACCCGCGCGAAACCAGTAAGGACGACTCCGAGCGTCGGGCACTGGCCGCCGAACTGGTGGAACTCGTGGGCAGCGACGGAGCGTTTGTCTCCGACGGCTTCGGTGTCGTGCACCGGAAGCAGTCCTCGGTGTACGACGTGGCGAGCCTGCTGCCCAGCTATGCGGGCACGCTGGTCGGTGCCGAGGTCAAGGTCCTGGAACAGCTCAGCAAGGCCGCGGACCGTCCGTACGCGGTCGTGCTGGGCGGATCGAAGGTTTCCGACAAGCTGGCCGTGATCGAAAACCTCGCGGGGAAGGCCGACAGCCTCATCATCGGCGGCGGGATGTGCTTCACGTTCCTGGCCGCCCAGGGGTTCTCCGTCGGCACCTCACTGCTGCAGGAGGAGATGGTCGACACCTGCCGGCGGCTTCTTGAAGAGTACGGCGACGTCATCCACCTGCCGGTGGACATCGTGGTCGCCTCCGAGTTCTCCGCCGACGCCGAACCGGAAGAGGTTCCCGCCGAGAAGATTCCGGACGGCAAGATGGGCCTGGACATCGGACCCGGATCGGTGGCGCGGTTCGCCACCCTGCTCTCCAACGCCCGCACCATCTTCTGGAACGGCCCGATGGGGGTGTTCGAGTTCCCGGCGTTCGCGTCGGGGACCCGGGGTGTGGCCGAGGCCATCATCTCGGCCACCGCCAAGGGCGCTTTCAGCGTCGTCGGCGGCGGGGACTCGGCGGCGGCCGTGCGCCAACTCGGTCTGCCCGAGGACGGTTTCTCGCACATTTCGACCGGCGGTGGGGCGTCGTTGGAATACCTTGAGGGCAAGACCCTTCCGGGCATCGACGTGCTGAACCGCGACTCGTCGTCCTGATCGGTCTGGATCGAACCCCGTCGACCGTCATCGAGTCCCATCGCGTCCCATCGAGCTAGGAGTGCTGTGTCCCGCAAACCGCTGATCGCCGGTAACTGGAAGATGAACCTCAACCACTTCGAGGCCATCGCCCTGGTGCAGAAGATCGCCTTCGCGTTGCCCGACAAGTACTTCGACAAAGTCGATGTCACCGTCATCCCGCCGTTCACCGACCTGCGCAGTGTGCAGACCCTGGTCGACGGTGACAAGCTCCGGTTGACCTA